>JAZSRB010000028.1:0-26643 GCA_045538275.1 Akkermansia sp.
CCGCTGGTGCATGCTGATACAACGCCGCAGCCTGTGCAGCAGGTGCTGCAGGCCATCGCTGAAGGCGCACACCCCTTCTACGACAAGGGAATGTACCCGGATTGGTCGAAACTGACCCCGGAACAGGCCCGCATTGATTCCGAAGCCGCCATGGTGCTGGCCCGCCACCGCATCGCGCAAATCAGCAACATCCGCCCGGAGGATGCCACGTTCGACAACACTTTCCTGGCACTTTCTCATGCTCAGGATGAGCTGGAAAAAGTGCAGAACCGCATTTACCACCTCAAGACAGTGGCCGATAACGAGGAACTCCGCAAGGTTCAGGAGGAGCTGATGCCCCGATGGAATGAACTGAGTGCTGAGGTGCTGGCCAATGAAAAACTCTGGAGCATTCTCCGCCACGCCGCATCCCTGCCCTGGGTGAAGGAGCTTTCGCCCGCCAGACAACGCTACGTGGAACAGGTCATCCAGAATTTCCACGATATGGGAGCAGACCTGACGCCTGAACAGAAGGAACGTAAAAAGGAAATTGAGGATGAAATCTCCATGCTTCAACTTGAGTTCGGTAAAAATGTGCAGGATTCAACCAACGCATGGGAACTCATCATCACCGATCCCGCCCAGTTGGACGGCATGAGCGCTGACTGGATGGAAAAAGCCCGCGAGGATGCCAGAAAGTACGTTCATGGTGATGATGCCGCCCCCGCCTGGCGTATTAGTCTGCAAGCCGCCAGCTACAATGAGGTGCTGAAGCATTGCACCGTGGAAGCCACCCGCAAGGCATGCTGGGAAGGCGCGCGCACCATCGGTTCCGGGCAGTATGACAATGCCCCCATTGTGGCGCGCATCATGGAACTGCGCCGGGAGCTGGCAGAGCTGCTGGGCTTCAAGACCTATGCCGACCTCACCACCCACCGCCGCATGGTAGGCAGCGCCGATAAGGCCCTCAAGTTCGTGGATGACATGATGCAGAAGGTAAAACCCGCCTTTGAGGCAGAATGTGCACAGATTCTGGATTTTGTAACTCGCCGCACGGGCCGTGTCACCACCATACTTAACCCGTGGGATCGCGCATTCTACCTGCGCGAAATGAGCGAGGAAATGTATAATCTGGATACCGAGCAACTACGCCCCTACCTGAAATATGAAAACGTTCTCAACGGCATTTTCAGCATATTCTCCAACCTGTATGGGGTTTCGTTCACCGAACTTCCATCCCAATACCTCACCCCTGGAGAAACTGCTTCCCCCCACATCATTGAAACATGGCACCCCGATGTCAAAGTCTTTGCGGTGACCGATGACTGCACCGGTCAGCATCTCGGTTCATTCTATCTGGATATCTTCCCCCGCACCACCAAGCGGGAAGGCGCATGGGTCATGCCCATGAACTACGGCATGCCTGGAAATGAAACGAAACCCCACACCCCGCACCTGGCATGCCTGGCGGGCAACATGACCCCGGCCACAGCAGACAAACCCGCCCTGTTCAGCCACTATAACGCCGTGGTGCTTTTCCACGAATTCGGCCACATGATGCACGTGATGCTCAGCGATACCGAGCTTCAGGCTCACGCCGGCACTGGTGTGGCCTGGGACTTTGTGGAGCTCCCCAGCCAGATTACCGAAAACTGGGCATGGGAGGCCGATGGTATTGCCACTTTCGGATTTCATTACGAAACGGGTGCTGTGATTCCCGCCAACATGGTGAATAAACTACGCGCCAGCCGCTACTTTCTGCCAGCCTCCGATAACATGGGCCAGCTCTGCATTGCCAAGCTCGATTTAGAGATGCACATGCACTATGACGAAAAGTTCAAAGGCAAAGACCTGGATGCCGCCACCCGCGAACTGCTGGAGCCCTGGCAGATGAAATACTCCACCCCCGGCTCTTCCATCATGCGCCGCCTCCGGCACTGCATTACTGGCGGCTACAGCGCAGGCTATTACTCCTACAAATGGGCTGAAGTACTCGCCGCTGATGCCTACACCCGCTTCCGCGACGAGGGCGTTCTCAACCGCCAGACCGGCGCAGATTTCCGCCGCTGCATCCTCTCCCAGGGCGACAGCCGGAATGCGGCAGAACTCTACCGCGACTTCATGGGGCGCGACCCCAACCCCGACGCCCTGCTCCAATCCCAGGGCCTGGCGAAATAAGCCCTCCCTCATCCGTTTGTTCATCCCGCTTTCATCCCAGATGGCGGGATTTTTTTATTAAAACAAACAATTTTAGAATCATTCCACTTGACAAAACTTGCAAAAAGATTAGAATATTTCCAGAACAACACAAAAAAGAGCTAGTGAAAACAGCTCGAAAACCCTTGACTTATCTATCTGGCGGGGGTAGAATACCCGCGTTGGTAGAGAGTCGGAATCCATCGTCTCTCCTTTGAGAGTATTAACTCCAAAACCAGAATCATTTTATGACAGACACAACATGCACTCAGGAATGCGCCTGCCAGGTAGATCCGTGGCAGGGATTCAAGTCCGGCGTATGGCAGGAATCCATCAACGTCCGTGATTTCATTCAGCAGAACTACACACCCTACACCGGCGAGGGTGATTTCCTGGCCGGCCCCACAGAGGATACCATTGCCCTGTGGGACGAAGTGAAGGACCTCATGAAGAAGGAAATTGACGCCGGCGGTCTGCTCGATGCCGACACCGAAGTTGTTTCCACCATCGTTTCCCATGGTCCGGGCTACATTGACCAGGCTCGCGAAAAGATTGTCGGTCTGCAGACCGATGCTCCGCTGAAGCGCGCGCTCATGCCCTTCGGTGGTCTGCGCATGGCCCAGAAGGCGCTCGAATCCTACGGTCTGCAGATGTGCCCGCACACGGCCGAATTCTTCGGCCGCATCCGCAAGACGCACAATGAAGGCGTGTTCGATGCCTACACCAGCGACATCCGCGCCGCCCGCTCCGCCGGTATCATCACCGGTCTGCCCGATGCTTACGGCCGTGGCCGCATCATCGGTGACTACCGCCGCGTCGCCCTCTACGGCACCGACAAGCTCATCGCCGCCCGCCGCAAGGACCTCAAGGACCGCGAAGCCGGCGTCATGACGGATTCCACCATCCGTCTGCGCGAGGAAATGAACGAACAGATTCGTGCTCTGGCCGAACTGGCAGAAATGGGCAAGAGCTACGGCTGCGACCTGAGCCGCCCGGCCACCAACTCCCGCGAGGCCGTACAGTGGACCTACCTGGGCTACCTGGCAGCCGTGAAGGAACAGAACGGCGCCGCCATGTCCCTGGGCCGCGTTTCCACCTTCCTTGACATCTACTTCGAGCGCGACCTGGCCGCCGGCACCATCACCGAAGCCGGAATCCAGGAACTCATGGACCAGTTCGTCATGAAGCTGCGCATGGTGCGCTTCATCCGCACCCCCGAGTACAACAGTCTGTTCTCCGGCGACCCCACCTGGGTGACCGAATCCATCGGCGGTATGGGCGAAGACGGCCGCACCCTCGTGACCCGCAGCTCCTTCCGCATGCTGCAGACCCTGTACAACCTGGGACCGGCACCGGAACCGAACCTGACTGTGCTGTGGTCCACCGCCCTGCCCGAGGGCTTCAAGAAGTACTGCGCCAAGGTTTCCATCGAGACCTCCTCTGTGCAGTATGAGAACGATGACCTGATGCGCCCGTACTGGGGCGATGACTACGGCATCGCCTGCTGCGTGTCTGCCATGCGCATCGGCAAGCAGATGCAGTTCTTCGGAGCCCGCGCCAACCTGGCCAAGGCCCTGCTCTACGCGCTCAACGGCGGCGTGGACGAAGTGAAAGGCAAGCAGGTGACCCCGCCCGCCCCGCGCTACGAGGGTGAGCACCTCGAGTACGACAAGGTGATGGAGCTCTTCGACAACATGCAGGACTGGCTCGCCAAGACCTATGTGGATGCCCTCAACATCATCCACTACATGCATGACAAGTACTGCTACGAGCGCATCGAAATGGCTCTGCACGACCCGGAAATCCTGCGCACCATGGCCTGCGGTATCGCCGGCCTCTCCGTGGCCGCAGACTCCCTGTCCGCCATCAAGTACGCCAAGGTCAAGTGCATCCGCAACGAAGAAGGTCTTATCACCGACTTCGAGACCGAAGGTGAGTTCCCATGCTATGGCAACAACGACCCCCGCGTGGACGAAATCGCCGAGGCGCTGGTGACCAACTTCATGAACAAGCTGCGCAAGCTGCACACCTACCGCGATTCCATGCCCACCCAGTCTGTGCTCACCATCACCTCCAACGTGGTGTACGGCAAGAAGACCGGCAACACGCCCGACGGCCGCCGCGCCGGCGAGCCCTTTGCCCCGGGTGCCAACCCCATGCACGGTCGCGACAAGAACGGCGCCGTAGCCTCCATGCTCTCCGTCGCCAAGCTCAACTACGATGACTCCCAGGACGGCATCTCCTACACCTTCTCCATCGTGCCCGGCGCCCTGGGCAAGGATGAGGCCGAGCGTGAGACCAAGCTCGTTTCCCTGCTGGATGCCTACTTCGCTGCCACCGGCCACCACATCAACGTGAACGTACTGGAGCGCGAAACCCTCATCGATGCCATGGAGCACCCGGAGAAATATCCCCAGCTCACCATCCGTGTATCCGGCTACGCCGTGAACTTCATCAAGCTCACCCCTGAGCAGCAGCGTGAAGTCATCAGCCGTACCTTCCACACACGCTAAAGGCTGAGCACTCAGCTTCAACCAAAGGCTGCGTGCCCCCCCGGCACGCAGCCTTTTTTCGCTACTTCGCACTTCCAACTTCACACCTCGTACTTTAACATGGGTCTTGTTCATTCTGTAGAATCCTGCGGCACGGTCGATGGACCGGGCATCCGCTTCATTGTATTCCTTTCCGGGTGCAGCCTGCGCTGCCAGTACTGCCACAACCCGGATACCTCATTCAAACGTCAGGGTATGGAACGCAGCGTGGAAGATATGCTGGAGGAAATCAACCGCTACGCCGCCTTCCTGAAAAATGCGGGCGGAGGCGTGACCATCAGTGGCGGCGACCCGCTCTTCCAGCCGGATTTCACGCGTGCCCTGCTCCGCGGCTGCAAGGAAATGGGGCTGCACACCTGCATCGACACCTCCGGCCACCTCGGTTGCAATGCGGATGAGGCTATGCTGGCCGATACCGACCTGGTGCTGCTGGATATCAAAGCCTGGAATCCGGAGCAATACAGGAAAGTGACCGGGCAGAACCTGCAGCCCACGCTCGATTTTGCGGAGAAACTGGCCGCGCGCGGCATCCCGGTATGGCTGCGCTACGTGCTGGTGCCAGGGCTCACCGACCAGCTGGACGATATTACCGCCCTGGCGCGCTACGCCGCCGGGCTGGGCAATGTTCAGCGGGTGGACGTGCTGCCCTTCCACCAGATGGGCAAGTTCAAATGGGGTGAACTGGGAATTAACTACACACTGCAGGAACAGGAACCACCCCCCTCTGAACTGACAGACAAGGTGCGAACTATCTTCCGTGAAAATGGTTTTGCCACCTGCACTCATTAAAAATGAAACGTCCATTCGCACTCGCCGCTCTTGCCACAGCCTTGCAGCTCAGCTCGTGTGCCACTATCTTTTCCGGGACGCGGGATGAGGTGGAAATCCGCACCTCTGACCCGGACGCCGAATTGGTTATTGATGGCAAATCGCATGGGTGCGGTACGCAGACCATAGAACTGGAGCGAGACAAAGGCCATATCATTGAAGTCATCCCGACCAAGGGAGATTCCAGGCGGGTTAATCTGAACCCGAAGTTCAATATCCTTATTATTTTCAACGCTATTATACCGGGGGGGGCTGTTGCATCGTTCATTGACTGGATGACCGGCTCTGCATTTGATCTGGAGCCAGATTGCGTCGAATTCGACTTTACCCAGCCCGACGGCAGCCAGTATAAAGACCAGCAATAAAAATGGATATCCGCATTCTTTCCAAACTGACGCCACAGCACTTCTACGAAATGGAAGCGCTGGAACTGCAGTTTTATGATGCGGAATTCATCACCCCGCCGGAGGAATCCTGGCGCTGGTACAAAAAGTACCCGAACACTACAATTGCCGCAGAAGCAGAAAACAGAATAGTGGGGTTTGTCAATCTCTTCCCCGTGCGCCCGGAAATATACGCAGAGCTGAAAGCCGGTCGTTTCAACGACCATTTCATGGAACTGGATGACGTGGCTGATACTTCAAGCCTCCCGCTGCACATGTTTCTATGCTGCATCGTAATAGATAAGGATTATCAACGCCGCGGGATAGCCCACCAGCTGCTGCATGCTGCAGCAATGCCCTATGTCGGACTCCCCTGCATCGGCATCATTACAGATAATGTTACAACGGATGGTCAGAAGTTGTCTGAACGATACGGCTTCAGCTTTATCTGCAACTCTGACCATGACTCCCGGATTTACGAGCAGGACTGGGAGTCTTTTATCAAACTGCTGGCAGAATAAAAAACGCCGGCACCACGGCAGGTACCGGCGGAAAATTCATATCAGCAAGAGCTTTATTCTTCGCCAAGGTCATCCGTGGCATCGAACTCCTCCGACTCGGTATCGAAATCAGCCTCTTCGTACTTCCTGAACTTCTTGACTCGCTGGTTGGCAGGGAGCGGGGCCAGCACCATAGTCACGGTATTACCGGCCAGCTTGGCCGCCTGGTCAACCTGTCCCATGGTCTTCATATCCTCCACAACCTTGGCCATCACCTCCAGGCCCAATTCACGGTGTGCATTCTCGCGATTGCGGAAACGCAGCTGGAAACGTACCTTGTGACCATGATCGAGGAACTGCTCCGTACGCGCCATCTTGACATTGTAGTCGTTGACATCAGTTCCGACGCGAAGCTTGACCTCCTTCATCTTGGTCACCTTGGACTTGTTGTTCTTCTGCAGCTTGGCCTGCATGTACTTGAACTTGCCGTAATCTATAAGACGGCATACAGGCGGATCTGCATTCGGAGCTACCTCTACGAGGTCGAGTCCGATTTCCTTGGCCTTGGCGAGGGCATCGCGGGTGGCCATGACTCCGAGCTGGTCACCCTTGGCGGTGACGACTCGTACCTTGGGAGCGCGGATTCGGTCATTCACGCGAATCTGCGGTTCTTTTTTGCCTCCTTTATCGCGCTGGGCGCGGTTGTTGGCGTTGTTATTGGGTTTCTGGGGGGCTGCCACTTGTGTGTGTTCTTGTTTTTGGTCCTGGGGTTCAGCCGCACAGCGGGGAGGCACACGGTCCATCCCCTGCTGCGGCAGAAAAGGGTTATTGCTGTTCTTTGACTTCGGGTTGCAGAGCCGGGCGAATCAAACGATGGCTGATTTCCTGCTCCAGAGCTCCGATGAATTCATCCACCGCCATTGTGCCGATGACATCCAGCTCCCGATGTCGGATGGATACCTTGCCTTCCTCGGCCTCGCGCTGGCCCACTACAATCATGTAAGGCACGCGGTCCAGGCGGGCATTGCGAATCTTGGCGCCGATCTTATCGGGCGCATCGTCGAGCTTCACGCGTACGAACTTGGAAGCTAACTTGGCGCGCACCTGCTCGGCAAAATCTGCGACCTTATCGGAGATAGGCAATACGCGCACCTGCTCCGGGGCAAGCCAGGTGGGGAACTTACCGGCAAAGTGCTCGATGAGCAGACCGGTGAAACGCTCCATGGAACCGAAGGGGGCGCGGTGAATCATGACCGGACGATGCGGCTTATTATCTGCACCGGTGTAGGTGAGATCGAAGCGTTCCGGCAGATTATAGTCCACCTGCACAGTACCAAGCTGCCAATCGCGGCCGATGACATCGCGCACGATGAAATCAATCTTGGGGCCATAGAAGGCTGCCTCGTTCTCAGCTTCGATGAAATCAAACCCCTCCTCGCTGAGCACCTCGCGCAGCGCCTGCTCGGAGAGCTTCCAGTTCTCGACAGTACCCACGTACTTTGAGTCGCTGTAATCCTTATCGCGAAGGGAGAGGCGTACGCGGAAGTCGTTCATCTGGAGCGTTCCGAGGATGTGCTTCACGATACCGATGCACTGCTGCACTTCCTCCTTAATCTGGTCGGGGCGGCAGAAGATGTGGGCATCGTCCTGGGTGAATCCGCGCACGCGGGTCATGCCGCCCAGCTCGCCGCTCTGCTCCCAGCGGTACACGGTGCCGAACTCCGCCAGACGCACCGGCAGGTCACGGTAGGAATGCGGGTCATTCGCATAGATGCGGATGTGGTGCGGGCAGTTCATGGGCTTGAGCATGAAACCGCTGATGGTGCGGGTATCCAGCGCATTGAAGAGATCTGCGCAGGAGGCATTCTCATCACGCAGGCGCTTGAAGTCATCCGGATCCGGAATGGGCGGGAACTGGCTTTCCTTGTAGTGTTCCCAGTGGCCGGAGGTCATGTATAAATCCAGTTTCCCAATGTTGGGGGTGAACACCTGGGAATAACCGATGCGGTCGAGTTCCTCCGTGATAAAATCCTGCAGCTCGCGGCGGATGATTGAGCCCTTGGGCTTCCAGAGCACGAGTCCCTGCCCCACCATTTCGTCAATGGTGAAGAGGCCCATCTCACGGCCAAGGCGGCGGTGATCCCGCTTTTTAGCTTCCTCAAGACGGGCAAGGTGCTCATCCAGCTGTGTACGGTTCGGGAAGCAGGTGCCGTAAATACGCTGCAGACGTGGCCCTCTGGCATCGCCCATGTAATAGGCAGAAGCCACGCTCATAATCTTGAACGCCTTGCAGTTTCCGGTGCGTCCCACGTGGGGGCCGGCGCAAAGATCCGTGAACTCGCCATTGCGGAAAATGGAAATCTCTTCCCCTTCAGGAATGCGGTTAAGAAGGTCCACCTTGAACTTAGAAGCCACCTCACGGGGACCTCCAGCTCCCAGTTCGCCGCTCTGTGCCATGGCCATGGCCTCATCACGGGTCACGGTAGTTCGTTCGAATGTCTGGTTCTCCTTGACAATCTTCTTCATTTCCGCCTCAATCTGTTCAAATTCAGCGGTGGAAATGTTGTGATCAAGTTCAATGTCGTAATAGAAGCCATTTTCAATGGCGGGACCTGCGGCCAGCTGGGCCTGGGGCCAGATTCGGCAAATGGCAGCGGCCAGCACGTGCGCACAGGAGTGGCGCAGGCGCTCAAGGTCGCTTGCCTGGTTGCGTTCTTCCAGGGTCTTGCGTTCTTTAGGTTCAGACATATCGTATTAAGTGAGCCCCTAATATGGCGTGTTTACACAGAATTTTCAAGCTTAATCAATGCCAACAGGGTAAAAAAATCTGATTGCGGGTGAATTTCATTACTTATTTCGGCGTTTGCGGAATCCGGGCAAGCCGGAACGCAAGCCGCGCTTCCGGGTGCGGATAGAGTTCAGATGAACTTTAAGGCGGTGGAACGGGTGCATCAGGAGGTGCAGCACGCCACTCACAGAGCGATACGAATATGGTTCCCTCTTGCATGAGTATTCTGCATCTTGCGCCAGCTGACCGCCAATATCAGAAGTAGCCTCCCCCTGGTCTACCAGAACCGGGTAAATGGCGTATATCCGAACCCCGGACAATGCTGACACATAGTCCCGGTACATCGAATCAATAGCGCGGTAGCGGGTAAGCCATTCCCACACGTTGTCCTCCGTAGGCAGCAAAGCCAACACGCGGTCATACATTGAAGCTGGCAGCAGATATCCATGCGTGGCCAGCACTCCCTCCACCTGCCACAGATTTACAGAAGCACCTCTCAATCTGATGCTGCCGTATGGCACAGGTTTATTGAAGCCCAGATAAAGCATGTAATCGCCGCTCAACGCGTCGAGCGCCTTGTCTAATATATCCATGCCTGCGGCATCTGCTCGAAAAACAGCATCATCCTCAAGAATCAACACATTCCTCCAGCCTTCGGCCTTTGCTTTCTCAATAGCTTTGCGATGAGATAATGCACAACCTGCTGTCCCTCCCCAGAAACGGCTGCGTTCACCAGTCTGCTCAGTAAACCATGGTGCTTTCCCGTACGTAGGCAGAGCGCGGCCTAATACTGCGCTAAGGCGCTGTACTTTATCCTGAGGTAAGGTTGCAGCATTATCCTGCATGAACTTAGCCATGCGCTCACTACTTGTATCCAGGTTAATAACCAGAATTCCATCTACCTTATTCCATACGGGATGTTGAGAGAGAGTCATATGTGTAAAAAGCTCAATCTAATCTGTCGTAATCATCTGCAAAGCGCTCTATATCTTCTTCAGACAAAATCTTGCCTATCTGTACTTCAATAAGAGCTAACGGAGCCGTACCCTGATTGCTCAGGCGGTGTATACTTCCACTCGGGATAACAATGGATTCACCGACGCTGAGATGCATGACGTTGTTATCGCAACGGACCTTTGCAACACCTTCTGTTACAATCCAGCGTTCCGTCCGATGCTGGTGCCGCTGCAGGGATATGCGACCACCGGGATATACCAGGAGCTTCTTGACTACCACGTGTGACTGCAAATCAAGCACCTGCCACTCACCCCAGGGGCGGGTTCCGGTTTCACCGACAAAGTAGGTTATGCGAGACTCTTTCATTTTCCCAGGTTCTGACGAATACTGGTTGTGGAGCGCTCGGGCAGGTTAGCATGCGGAATCCGCGAGCTGGTCACATAGCGAATGCCCTTGCCTTCTACATAGGCTTTTTTCTCATCGCTCGTGCCATCCGCATTCACAAAGAATATATCCGGCTTCACCTCATCCAGAAGAGGAGCAAAATCCAGAATCTTACCCGTATCCGGGCCAATATATACTTTTTTTACAAAGCGTATAGCTTCCAGCATATACTTACGCTCCTGTTCGGTATACATGGTTTTTCGATTCTTCAACGCCATCACCGTGGCATCGGAACCAATGGATACATACACATCTCCATAGCTGGCAGCTTCCTCAAGGAAAGCAATATGCCCGCTGTGCAGCACATCAAAACATCCGGAAACAAAGACTTTAGGCATAGAGAAAGAAGTTGTTATTTGATGACACCACGATTTCGAAGGCGTTCCAGAAAGCGAGGCTCCCACGCTACCTGTTCGTCTTTACCAAACGTACGGCAATATGGTTCTACGGGATACATATCCTCACACGTGTCTACAGCAGCATCACGCAGCTCCTGCGTATCGTACAGATATAAGGCGTACCCCCCATGCCCGCCGCCGCAGTATTTATGCGCAATCTGCCCGCCTATATCCGGCAGAGGCTGCATGCCCTCCTCCAACTGCAGCTGGTAACTTATCTGCACCGCAACCCCCAGCACAGCAATATCCTGCTCCAACACCCCCAGGCGAGCAATGCGTGCAGCCTTTGCAATGCGGTCAAAGGGTCTCACATACCCGGCAAAGCCAGGGGTATAATGTTTGATTCTCGTATCATACACAGCCATGCGACCTTTCAGGAATTCACCCGTATTCTTAAAATCCAGAACGGGTTTTGCACCGGACTTCCATACACAGGCACCAGTTTCCGCAATAACGGCTGGGTCCTGCCAGCCTACTCCAAGCCCAAGTTCTGAGGCCACCGGATCCCAGCCATTCAGAACACTCCAGCCACCACTACCGCCCAAACCCGCACCCTGGCGGTACAGCCACTCTTTAAGCGATACGGTCGGAGAAATGGAACAGTTGACAATGTACTCACCAGGCATCGCGTTCTCCGGCACATCAAGCCAGCCACCGGCAAAGTCGACCCGAAGCGGAGCGTGCTCCGGTGCCTTCGCACGCGAAAGTAATTGGGAACTTGTCACCTGTCCAGTTTCTGGTTGTGTTTTCTCGAGCACGACAAACTCTACCCCCTGTTCTTCGCAGAAACGCCGTTTTTCTTCCTTATACTGGTCATCCGTTGTTACGGCCAGCACTTGCGGTCTTACCGCTAAAAAAGCAGATTTGAACGAAAGCGCCTCGTCTGCATCAGTCGATTCTATCACCTCATCCACCATGTGCAGAGATGATATGACCGCCTTCTTATCGACATCATCCAACACCGATTTCTTTGCGTAAACGCGCCAGAGCACATCCGCCGGCGGATACGACACTACCAGGTAGTCCCCCAGCGCCTTGGCATCCTCAAAAAAACGGATATGCCCGGCATGAAGAACATTGAATGAACCGGAAACAAATATTTTCCTCATTATCAATCAAAAACTCAAAGGTTTACCTTGGTTGCTCTTTCCTCCGCCCGCCTGATTCATGACTTTCTTCTGAAGCAATGGCAGCAACATTGGCCCGAAAACCTGCAGAACAGCCTGCAGCACAAACCCAATGGAGGGAGATTTGCCGACTGCCTTCTGGGCAGCTTTTTTCTTGCTGCGTAGCCCTGCACACAAGCCCAGTACAGACGCGGCGGCCCCAGCTGCCACGCCAATGCGCTTCAGGACAGGCAGAGACACAGGCAACGCACGCACGCACCGGCTGCATTGCTCGCGTGACGAGGTAACAGATTCAAGCACAGCTATGCGGCTTTCCGCAACGCGCATCAGGGCTCGTTGTTTCCCTTGCAAAGAAGTTTGAGACATTGCCAGTCGTTCTTTAATTCCTCAATCGTTGCAGGAGCAAGTTTCTTGCCACTCATTGCCTTGACTCGCAACAAAAGCAGGAATGCAACAATCAGATTCATTGCACACACTATGCCCAATGACCATACTATCCCCAGCCATATGCTGAGAACGGCAGCCATTACGGCACAGAACGTAAAATAGGCACCAAGCAAAAGTACGCAGGCTACAACAGCCATCACCACGCGCTTCACCTGGTGTACCGCATATTCCCTGATTTCCTCCGACAGCAACTCACCAAGCGCGCTCGTATGCTCCATGGTGCGCTGCGCCACGTTGCGAGCCTGTTGCACAGCGGCCACAGCCTCTTCACGCAAAGCAGATTTCTGCTCCTTAAACTTAAAGAGAGAAAACATGTTCGGACCTACTGCCGGAGAATTCAGAAAAGTCGGCAAGCATCAGCGACGCCCACCCAGGATAAGCCCGAGAATCACACCAATACCCAGAGCACCCAGTATACTGCCGGTGGGATTCTCCTTAACGAATTCCTCGCCGGTCTTGTGGTACTCCTTAGCAGCAGCGCGGGTCTTATCCCAGCCTTCATTCACCTGAACACGGGCTTTTTCCCAACCTTCATTAATCTGAGCACGGGCCTGGTCTGCGTATTCGCGAACATGAACCATCTGCTCAGCAGCAGCGCGACGCACCTTCTCATACTGCTCAACGGCATACTGGCGGGCAGCATTAAGACGATCGCAGGCATCAGCCGTGGGAGCCGGAGAATTCACCGGAGTCTCTTTGATTTCTTCGTTTTCCATAACTTTCAGAATATTCGTAGATTTTCCTTCAAAGACCATTCCGCGAATGGCTTTCTATTGACGCTCTATTATAATCACAAAAGCATCCACTTGGCAAGCTATCTTGAGGAAAATGACGAATTTTCTACTCCAGTTCCATCTTTTCGCGCGCATGTACGCGAAATTTGACATCATGAGAATTATAGCCTTGCCAATTTTAAGCAAAGTTGATAAAATGCCACGGCTCAAATTAACACATGAAAGCAATTCTGGCATTAGAAGACGGAACTATTTTCGAAGGCACCTCCATCGGCGCCACAGGTACTGTAACCGGTGAAGCCTGCTTCAACACAGCGGTAATGGGTTACCAGGAAATCCTGACAGACCCCACCTATTATGGTCAGATTCTGGCCATGACCTACCCCCTCATCGGCAACTACGGCGTCGTGGAAGAAGATAACGAAAGTCCTGCTCCTCAGGCTGCGGCTTTCGTCATCGGCGAACTTTCCAACCTGCACTCCAGCTGGCGCGCGGATTCCCCAGTAGGGGAGTGGCTCAAGAAGCACAACACCATTGGTATGGAGGGTGTTGACACCCGCCGTCTGGCCCGCCACATCCGCACCAATGGCAGCATGCGCGCCTGCGTTACCACCGAACTGAGCGCAGAGGCAGCCATCGCCAAGGCCAAAACAGCCGCGTCTCTGGATGGGGCCGCGCTGGCCACGCAAGTGAGCACCAAGAACACCTACACATGGGAGGGCGAATCACGCCCGTGGAAATTACCTAACAAGACCGCTGGCGACATGACCAACTATGGTGCTCTGGCTCCCGCCACCTGCAAGGTGGTTGCCATGGATCTCGGCATCAAGACAAGCACGCTGCGTGCCCTGCGTCAGGATGGCTGTGAAGTAACCGTTGTACCGGCCACCACCACGGCAGCAGAGGTTCTTGCTCTGAATCCCGCCGGTGTATTCCTATCCAGCGGCCCTGGCGACCCGGCAGCTCACACCGGCATCATCACCACCGTGAAAGAGCTTCTGGGCCAGCTTCCCATTTTCGGTCTTGGTCTGGGGCATCAGATTCTCGGCATTGCGCTTGGCGGCAACACCGCACGCCTGAAGTTTGGTCACCGCGGTGCAAACCAGCCGGCCAAGGAACTTGCAACAGGCAAAGTGGAAATCACCGCCCCCAACCACAGCTTTGCTCTGCAGACCGATTCCTTGCCCGCCGGTGTTGAGATTACCCATCTGAACCTGAACGATGAAAGCGTGGCCGGCATCATCTGCCGCGATAAGAACGCCGCAGGTCTTGAGTTTACCCCTGAATCCCGCGACGGCCGCACGTTCGGCTCGTTTATGGACATGATCAACGCCTCCAAGTAACAATTTTCCATCATGAACACACTAGTCATAGGCTCCCAGTGGGGAGATGAAGGTAAGGGGAAAGTCATCGACTTCCTCACCGAAACCGCCGATATAGTTGTACGCAGCCAGGGAGGCAGCAACGCCGGCCATACCGTTATTGCCAATGGTCAGAAATACGTGCTGCACCTGGTTCCCTCCGGCATTCTCTGGGACAACAAGGTAAACATCATCGGCAATGGTGTTGTTATCAACCCCACCTCCCTCGTAGAGGAAATCAACTACCTCCTGGAGAAAGGTGTATCCATCACCCCAGAGAAGCTGCTTATCTCTGACCGCGCTCACGTGGTGCTGCCCATACACAAGGAAATTGATGCAGCGCAGGAAGAAGCTCTGGGTGATCAGAAGATTGGTACCACCAAGCAGGGAATCGGCCCGACCTATGCTGATAAAGCCCGCCGCATTGGCATCCGCATGATTGACCTGGCAGATGCTGACCGCCTGAAGGGCGTGCTGGAAGCCCGCATCAAGACCGCCAATGATGAACTTGCCCGTCTCGGCTGGCCTAAGGCCGACCCGAAAGTAACACTGGATGCAGTCATGGCCGCAGCAGATGTGCTCCGTCCGCACATTACCAACACCATTCCTGTGGTAAACAAAGCCATCAAGGCCGGTAAGGTTGTGCTCTTCGAAGGAGCACAGGGCGCTATGCTCGATATCGACTTCGGCACCTATCCCTTCGTGACCAGTTCCAACACCAGCGCCGGCGGCTGCTGCACCGGTTCCGGCGTAGCCCCCACCAAAATTGACAAAATCATCGGTGTGTGCAAAGCCTATACCACCCGCGTAGGCGCAGGTCCCTTTGTGACTGAGGATGACGAAATCGCAGATTACCTGCATGGCCTCGGCCGCGAATTCGGAGCCACTACGGGGCGTCCCCGTCGCTGCGGCTGGACCGATGGCGTAGTTCTCCGTTTCTCAGCCATGTTCAACGGATTCGACGAGATGGCCATGACCAATCTGGATGGTCTGGACGAACGCGACACCATCAAGATTTGCACGGCCTACAAGATGGGCGACGAAATTCTGGAATATCCCCCTGCCCGCATCGAAGACTGGGACAAGTGTGAGCCCATTTATGAGACAGTTCCCGGCTGGAAGCAGGATATCTCCAAATGCACCACTTGGGAGGAACTTCCCGAAAACTGCAAGGCGTATGTCAAGCGTTTCGGCGAGGTAGTAGGCTGCCCGGTAGGCTCCGTAGGCGTAGGCCCGGACCGTGAGCAAACCATTCCTGTTCCGCACTAAACAGTTCCTCCCCCCCCCCGAAAAAAAGCCGCACCATAGTGCGGCTTTTTTATTCAAGCGCGTGGGGCATTCTGACCACCGATAAGAAGCACCATTTCCCCCTTGGGGGGCTTGGCCTTGAATTCCTCCAATACGGAGGCCGCACTCCCACGGTGATATGTCTCAAACACCTTGGTAAGCTCACGTGCCACACAGATGGGCACCTGCGGGTCAATTTCCGCCAGCGACTGAACCGTTTTGACTATGCGAAACGGAGATTCGTAAAATATACTCGTGAAATCAGCCTGAACCGCAGCCTGAAGCTGAGCCCCTTTGCGTCCGGATTTAACAGGCAGAAAGCCGCCAAAATAAAATGAATCGCTAGGCAAGCCGGAACCAACCAGGGCCGTTACTACAGCCGAAGGGCCGGGCAGCACGGTAAACGAAACATTGCGGAGTTTCAGTTCCTGAATCAGCCGGTAGCCTGGGTCACTCACTCCAGGCATGCCGGCATCTGTAACAACAGCAAAAGATTCCCCGGCAAGCGCCCGGGTTGCAATCTCCGGAGCCCGCTGAGTTTCATTGTGCTCGTGAAGGCTCACCAGGGGCTTCTTAATGCCGTAATGAGAGAGCAGCATCCCGGTGTTGCGAGTATCTTCACAACACACACAATCAACCGATTCCAGTACCTGCAGGGCACGCCGCGTAATATCATCGCGGTTACCGATAGGCAACCCTACGAAACTGACAGGATACTCTATCATTCAGAAACCAGATCAATAGTGATTTCGTCGGCAATGCGCCGGGTCGCGTACGAAAGCGCGGCTTCCTGAGCAGAGCCAATGCTGCCAACCTGGTTGAAATAGCTGCTTATCTCATCCTCAGTAGCATCATAAAGTTCCTTACCGGTCTTGCGGTCAATCACCTTATAATTGACATATACACGAAGTCCCAGCTTGGTACTTACATAAGTGTCATCCGGGTCTGTAATCTGAGACTCTGACACCGCTCGCGTCACAGAGCCCTTAACGATAAAGTCAGCGTCTTTACGCGGAGCCATGCGGTATGTACCATCGCTCTGCAACGCATTCGCCATGGCCGTTGTCATAAGCATACCGGCATTGGGGTAGAGGGTCTCATTTTCAAAAACCTCTACACAAAAGGTGTTCATATCTTTCATACTGGCAGGCTTCATCCCCCCTAAATGGTAGCCACAGGAGGAAAGAGTGAAAGCCGCAGCAGCAGTAACAAGCAAACGGAGCTTTTTCATGATTCGGAATCGGGTTGAGCAGCAGCGGCAGCAGCTTCCTTTGCCTTGGCGAGCAATTCCTCGGCCTCCTGCGCAGCTTCGGGGTTAAGTTTTTTCTGGCGGATCACATCTTCGAAGCAGAAGATAGCAGAGGTGTATTCCTGAGAGCGCTCCAGATAATAGCGGCCCACCTCCAGTTGCTGCTGCACCATCAGGCGTTCCATCCTGGACGCCTGGGTAAGTGCCTCTTTGGATTCGGCATGTTTCGGGAAACGCAGAGAAAATTCTTCATATGCCTCACGGGCATTGCTGAGGTTCACCAGGTTGTTGTCACCGCGGGTATGACTATCAGACCAGAGCTGAGCCACCTTCATCTGAGCCGCAGGAGCATACTTGCTATCAGGATAACGCTCCACAAGGCGTGCATATTCCGCTCGAGCCTCCTCGGGGCGCCCCTGCTCCATCAGGAAATTAGCAAGAATCGAATTTGCCTCAGCCGCCATATCATTATAGGGCGCTTTCTCGATAATCTCGCGCAACCAGTTGATAACCACACTTGATTCCATCGTCGTGTTCCAGGCCCCCCAGAACACCGGTACTGTCATTTTGCCGCTGGCGGCATCCACAGCCATGGCCAGTTGCCGTTTAACAGCGTTCTCGTACAGCGGACTCTGCGGGTAGCGGTCGATCAACTTGCCATATTCCTTGAAAGCATCCCGGTAATCACCGGTTGCTTCATATGCCTGCCCCAGCAGATAACGAGCCTCTGCTGCATTGGGGGCAAGCTGGTGGTAGCGTACAATCTCTTTGAGCGGGCCTCGTGAATCTTCCATTTCACCGGCCTCCTGATATTCCTTTGCCTCAGCCATAAGCGCATCTGCCTCAGGGTCAACAGCTTTCACTTGACCAACGGCAGGCGGCCCATCGAACGAACCACACATTGGCAGCAGCAGAGCTGATGCCGCGCAAAGGCGTAACAGTAGCATCTTTTTCATGTCCCTGTCAGAATAACACGTTTACCCCCCATTTTGCAAGTTCAAATCATGAGGCAATGTGTCTTATTTACGACTATCTTTTTTCAAACGGGAAAAGGCGGGAGGTCATCATTTCCGGTATGAGACTACGTAGCATCCTGCATTATCTGCTTCACCGGAGTCCGGCTCCACAGGTTAACACCACACCACATCCCGGCATTGAACTGGAACGCTACATGGGACGCTGGTATGAACAAGCCCGCTTCGAAAACTGGTTCGAATCCGGAATGGATTTTGTACACACCGATTATACTCTCGGTGGCAACGGAAGTGTCACCGTTGTTAATACGGGTAAAAACAGTAAAGGTACAATCTCCAGCTCAAGGGGAAAGGCAATATTGCGCGCTCCGGGGAAGCTGGCGGTCTCATTTGTGCCGCCATATGGCTGGTTCCGAGTTCCTTATCACATCCTCTATGTGGATACAGATTACCGCACCGCTCTGGTTTCCGGTCAGTCAGGAGATTATTTATGGTTGTTAAGCCGAGAGCCTGAGCCGGCTCGGGAACTACTGCAGCCCCTGTTGGAAGAAGCGCAGCAGCGCGGGTTCAATACCGCACAGCTGCGCTACACGAAGCAAAATTGCTAAAGTCCCGGCATCAGAAGCGGAAATCCACCGAGGTGGAAATATACAAGCCCGGCTTGTAATGGTGGGCGTCCTCGCGGTCCTGGTCAGAATTAAACTCACAAATATCAGCTGCGGTAGCCAGCGTGCTGCCCACCGAAAGCGTTACAATACGCTTGGTTTCTCCCTCCCGGGAAAAATCATATTCACCCGTTATACCAGCCACCAAAGAGCGAATACGCAGCAATCGTGTGCCATTCGGTGTCTCCACTGCCCAGGAACCTCCCTCACTCTGCACAAATGCCCCCAGACTGAAACCATGCCCCATATCACGCATGGCTTTCAACGACGCGCGACTCAGGCTCAGACTCCATTCCGGAGTCATCTGCCAATCAAAAGAGATAAGTGGCAACACGCTCCAGGCTCCGGCATACGGCGCGTACCCCAGGCCAACAGAGTAGCTGAAGGTCTCACTCTGCTGCACCCGGTAGCTGGCCATCAGATTCAGGTGAAAGCTATGCGCACTCTGGGCAAAATCCGAATCAAAAGAAGGGGACACAGCCATAATGATGTTATTTCCGCTTCTGCAGGATACAATCGCCGTCACAGGAACAGAAAGATGGTACAAATCATTATGCTTCAGATCAAAACTACCAGAGGTATCCAGCACCGTCACATCGGCATTGACTGAGGCATTGAACATCCACTTATCACCACCGGAGCGGCGGGGATCCGCCAGAGGTAAGCAGATACTGTATTGCTGCCATCCCAGAGAAGAACCACCGTGGCGTTCCCCCATGCGAGAAACATACTCAGCAGAAACAAAGCTGGGCATCATACCGCTCTCTGGCATCTCGTGCCGCCAGGCGCCACCAAATTCCTGCGCCAGGGATGACGTATCATCAAGCCACGAGCTGAACAAACCGTCAGCCATTGACACAGGGGCGAATGCCAGCAGTAATGATATGATTCTCTTCATGATAGCCGGATTATACACCTGATAATAATAACATCAAGAGTATTTTTTATTTTGTATCCTGTCATCCCATTATTTATTCTTGCCTCGCCTTTGGCAATTTTCTAAACTGCGGGCAGTTCTCTTATGCATCTTTTCTATATCGCAATCATGCTGCTTGTCTGCAGCACCTGGAGCCAGGCAGCGCTCCGCCTCAAAGAGCGCCGCATGGTGCAGGTGCAAACAGGCCACCCCTGGTGGAAAAGCATGCAAAGCTCCATCATGAGCATTCAGCGCCATGGAGCCGGGAACTACAGCACCAGCGACCAGGCCAGGCAGGCTCTGGTTGATTCATTCCGCTGGAGTGAGCGCTACCAGCGGCCCCAGCTTGATTCGCTGGCCGCCCGTCCCTCATTCTGCTCTTCGGCAGTATGGGTAGCCACGCTGGCAGCCCTCCTGCACTGGGAGGAAATGAACCGGCGACGCGTCATATCGGCAGCCTCCTGGCGAGCGCTTCTACCCCATCTGGATAAAGATGGGATTGGCCCGTGGGGATATGCGAATGCCAATGGGCCGGGTTTTGCACTGCTCATCCACAAATTGGGAGCCGGTGTCAACTTCACGGATTGGAAAAAAGCCCGCCCGTCAGATGTTCTGAAAATCTGGTGGAACGAACACATCGGCGGCCGGGAACGCGGGCACATCGTCATCCTGGTCAAAGATGAAGGAGATACAGCCTGCGTATGGTCATCACATGTAGCCCGGGATGGCCAGCCAGCCGGATATGGCATACGCCGCATCCCGAAAAACGCCATGAAACGCGTGCTTTTCACCCGCATTACCAAGCCAGAGGCATTTAACCGCGCGAGCCAGTTACCGGATGACGCATGGCTGACCAGCCTGATGACGGAGGACACCAGCTGGGCAGAATGCGTGCGCCGCTGCGGTATCCGCCATTAATCGAGCACAGGGGGGCACTCCTCCACGCGCACAAAATCCATACCGCCGGCAATAGCGGCCTGAATTCCGGGTTCAGCATCTTCAAACACCACGCACTCGCGCGGATTCACCCCTATTCGCTCTGCGCAAAGCAAGAAAATATCCGGGCGCGGTTTGCCGAAGCCCGGCGGCACATCCGCCGGAGTCACTATCACAGCAAACAACTCAGCAATACCGGCAGATGACAGCGTTTCCATAGCACCGGAAGGCATGCTGCCAGTGCCAATAGCATAAGGAATCCCCTGCTCTTTGAGGTGGCGCACCAGGGCAAGCGTTTCAGGGATCACCGGCAGCGTTTCATTCACCAGCAGCCAGGCGTAGCGGTTGCGCTTTTCCTCTGCCACCACCTCCGGGTCCATATGCAGGTTGTACTTCAGGTTCAGATCTGCCACAATATCGGGAGCAGCCATGCCGCCATGCGCTACAAACTCCTCCCACTTGAACACCTCATGCGGCGCGCCATGCTTCTGCAAAGCCCAGCGCCAGGCACGGTAGTGTGTGGGCATGCTGTCCACCAGCGTGCCATCCAAATCAAAAATATAGCCGGCATACTGTTTTTCCGGCAGAATTACGCGTTCACTCATTCTCCCTGAAGGTCAAATTTTTCCACGAAGTTCTGCAGGTCCGTATCCTTCCCGAAAAGCACAAGTACATCTCCCTCCTGGAACACCAAATCTGCAGAGGGCATATCAATCACCGGTTGCTCCGGTTCGGAAAGCACATCATCCGTGGTCTGTTCCTCGTTCACCTTACCGCGGCGCAGCGTCAGCAGATTCAGGCGGTATACCGACCTCAGGCCTACATCCATCAATTTCAGCCCCACCCATTCATCCGGCAGCCTCACATCGGCCAGAGAGTGCGTAGCATCCATGCGGCGCAGGCGCATCATACCATCATTCGTGAAAAGGGCTGCCAGCTGGCGGGCTGCCACTTCCTCCACGCGGATTAGGTCATTCACCCCGATCAGTTTCAGCAATTTGCCATGCAATTCATTCACATTGCGAGTATAAAGGTTCACTACTCCCATTTCCTTGAGCTGGGCGGTAATAAGCAGGTTGCGCTCAAACTGCTCACCCACCGCCACAATCACGTAAGTATCCGCACCCACCAGTTCCAGCTGGCGCAGTACGCGGATATCCGTGGCATCGCCCACCAGCGCATAGGTTACGCGGTCTTTCAGCTCAGTAATAATGGATTCACGCTCATCCAGAATGGTGACCTCAAACCCAAGATCTGCCAAGTGAAGGGCAAGAGCGCGGCCAAACTGACCAATACCGATGATAACGAATTTCATAACGATTGATTAATTGAGGGGTAAACGGGTTTCAGGGAGGCGTATGGGAGAAATCTCCCGCTGGCGGATAAAGATAAGCATGAACGTAAACATCCCCACACGTCCGAAGAGCATGTTAAGCGTGATGATAAGCTTGGAAACATCTGAAATATGCGGAAGCGCACCAAGCTCAAAACCGGTTGTGGTGTAGGCGCTCACCTCCATGAAAAGCACTTTGACCAGCCCCTGCGGCTGCTGTGCCACCTCCGGCTCCAGCAAGAGCAGCAGTAAGGTAGTAAACACAATCCAGAAAATGGAAAGCACCACCGTGGCCATAGCGCGTTCCACCGTGTTGCGGGCAATACGGCGGTTGTGCATCTCCACATCGTGCTTACCGCACAGAACCCGGTATACCTCCAACAGGCTCAGTGCAAATACCGGAGCATACACACCGCCACCCGTGCCGGCAGGATTCCCACCCACAAACATCAGGAATGCCAGAAATAACTGGTACACCGGGCCATAATCCCCGATGTCGCTCAGCGCAAACCCGGCAGAGCGCCCCACCGCATTCCACAGCGATTCCCACACATTGAAAGTTCCCTGCGCCTGGTGAGTCGAAGGCTCAAAAGCAGCAAGCAGCGTAAGACCCAGCGTTCCCAGAACCAGCACAATAAGCATAACGCGAATCACCAGCCAGGAGTTGGTGCTCCAGCGCTTGGCTGAAACCTTGCCTTGCAGACGTGCTTTGAGTCGCGTGATACCTTCCAGATACACACCAAAACCCACCGTACCGATGAGCACCAGCAGAATCATCACGGCCTGCACAGCGCGGCTGTTCGCCACACCAACCTGCTCCATACCGGCAGGAAATATCGTGATACCTGCGTTGCAGAAAGCAGATACTGCGTGAAAAATCGCATACCCCCACAGATTCTCCTGTGGAAATCCCGGGGTACCCAGCCACAGGTAGTACAGGCAGATTGCCCCTACCGCTTCTGCCGTAAGAGTCACAAAGAACACAGCTCGCAGCAGAGATGGTACAATATTCACCCCCTGTTGGTCCAACATACCGGAAACAGACATCGTATCTCTCACGGCCAGGCGCTTACCCACCATCATGAGCACAAAATATGAGAACGTCATCACGCCTATCGCGCCCACCTGGATATCCAGCAGAATCACCAGTTTACCTAAGGGGGTAAACGTGGAAGCCACATCCACACTCGTCAATCCAGTAATAGATGTAGCGGAAGCACAGGTAAACAACGCATCCACAAGCGATATAGGCTTATACGTGGCCCCCGGCGTCAGTAATACGAGCGTGCTGAGCAATACCAGCACCACCATGTAGGTAAAAAATCGTGTAGCAGGAGACCAGCGGCTCCCCCCCTTCACCGGGCTGCTCCGGCGGGCGCGTGTGATAGCACCCAGCGTCCCAATGGAAAAACCGCCCAGCAGAAAGCTACAGACCAGACTCGCAAGAAAGGCCCAGCGGTCAAATATCTCCCACACACCACCATAGAAAATCACCGAGGCTATGAGCCCCACCAACAACTGCACCGAAAGGAAGCGCCCGGGGCTGCCGTAGCGCACCCACTCCGCCACAAAATGCAGCAGTACCACCAGCGTGTTGAACCACACCAGCCCGCACAATATCAGATGAGAGGCATTCACAAACGCATCTCGTTCTGCCGGGGTGTTGGCCACTCCCTCAAAACAAGCTTCCCACAACACCACAAACAGCACCATCATGCCGGAAATCAGCTCAGGCAATTCCAGCACCTTATTACGGTGTTCTTTCTGACTTTGAGGTCTCACTTGCGTGAATTATAGCAAAGTTCCGGCATTTTGGCAAGCTCTGCCACACAGCGCCTCCTACAACAACGGAAAACCGCCTGTGCGAAACATAAGCACAGGCGGCAGGAATTGAAAGTTCCATGCTATCAATAATCGCGCTTGAGCAAGTAATTACTGATAGCCAGCAGATTCTCACGGCGGCGGTCGGAGAACACATCCAACGCGGCGTGGGCAGCGGCGGTAAGGGCGCGCGCCTCAGCCCGGGCATTCTCCATACCGACCAGCGCCGGGTATGTTGCTTTCTGCACTCTGGCATCCTTGCCGATGCTCTTGCCCAGCACCTCGGGGGTGGAGGTCACATCCAGGATATCATCAATAATCTGGAAAGCCAGCCCCAGAGAACGCCCATATTCGGTCAGCGCTTCCAGCTGCTCCGGGGTGCACCCAGCAGCCATGCCACCCAGACGCACCGAAGCTATGATTAGCGCGGAAGTCTTACCATGGTGAATCGCGCGAATTTCCTCTACGCCCAGCTCACGGCCTTCACCCTCCAGATCCAGAACCTGACCACCCACCAGGTGGCGACTTCCCGTTCGGTAGGCCATTTCGGCCACATAATCGGCAGCACCATAGCGTTCGTTGGCAGGCACACGGGCCAGCATCGCAAAAACCTCCGTCAGCAACGCATCGCCAGCCAGCACGGCAATTCCCTCACCAAACACCTTGTGGCTGGTCGGACGCCCGCGGCGCAGGTCATCATTATCCATGCACGGCAGGTCATCATGAATCAACGTATATGTGTGCAACGCTTCCAGAGCACAGGCGGCATCCAACGCCACATCATCGCTGGCTCCACATGCCTTGGCCGCCTCCAGACACAGCAGCGGACGAATACGCTTGCCACCGGCAAAAATACTATAACGCATCGCCTTGTGAATGGTGGCGGGCGCCGTATCCTCACCGGGCAAAAGCTCGTTGAGGCGAGCTTCCACCTTCTCAGCCGTCTCTTTGATAAGCTCTTTGATATCCATGGTAGTAAATGAGCGCTTACTTACCCTTCACCAGCAGCTCAGCAATCTGCACGGCATTCAGAGCCGCACCCTTGCGCACCTGGTCACCCACCACCCAGAGGTTAAGAGCGTTATCAATCGCGATATCCTTGCGGATACGGCCTACATAGCAGGTATCACCATTGGTGGAATCAAGCGGAGTCGGCCATACATTGTTGGCAATATCATCCATCAGCGCCACACCAGGCATGCCGTCATAGCAACTGCGGGCGCCCTCCACATCCACCGGCTTCTCAAACTGGGCAATGCAGGAAATGGAGTGGCTGCGGTATACGGGAACACGCACGCAGGTGCAGGTCACGTTCAGCTCCGGCAGATTCATAATCTTGCGCCCCTCATTGAGCATCTTAAGCTCTTCCTTAGTGTAGCCGTTATCGGCAAACTTATCAATCTGAGGCAGCACATTGAAAGCAATCTGGCGGGGGTATGTCTTAATCTCCACCGGGTGACCGTCCACAATAGCGCGCACCTGATTCTCAAGCTCGGTGATACCATGCTGGCCGCTGCCGGAAACAGCCTGGTAGCTGCTGGCCACAATCGTCTTGAGACCATACTTGAGATGCAGCGGGTACAGAGCCATCAGGGTGATGATGGTAGTGCAATTCGGGTTGGCAATGATATTACGCGGATGATTGAAAGCAGCCTCAGCATTGATTTCAGGTACAACCAAAGGCACATCCGGGTCCTGGCGGAAAGCAGAGGAATTATCCACCACCACGCAACCGGCCGCACCGGCAATGGGGGCATACTCGCGGGAGATATCACCGCCTGCGGCAAAGAGTGCAATATCCACATCGCCGAATGAATCCGCAGTCAGCTCCTGCACGGTGAGCATCTCACCGCGGAAAGCAACCTGTTTACCAGCAGAACGATGAGAAGCCAGAAGTTTAAGCGAGGCCAGCGGAAAATTGCGAGTCTCAAGGCAGGAAAGAATCTCGACGCCCACCGCACCGGTGGCGCCCACAATGGCAACTCTGGGAGTATTCATGTTCATGAATGGTTTGTTTGCAGGATATAATATGTGCCCACGGCACGCGGGTATTATAGCTGTTTTTGCCGGATTATCAAGACTAAAGGACTAGCGGCATTTTATTTTTCCGCAGCTTTTTCCGCTGCTGTCCTAAATAGGCGAACTACAGTAACACCCGTATCAAAAACAGCAGCCCCGACAAATCGGGCTTGAGCGGCTGTTCAGGCGCACCATGTGCGAGGATTCTTGAGCCCACAGAGTGGGCGGTAGCAAATAGACAGGGGAAGTAGCCGCAGCGCGGCGCAACCCCTGGTTATACATCAATAGAAAAGAACCCCGCAGAGCGGGTGGTAGAAAGCTGGGTATCAATATATGGCAACGCTTTCTGCGCACAATTGCTTATATGCAGTTTCTGTTCATACAGTCGGGTTTACCCTCGAACTTCCTCTTCCTCGGTTTGTTACCTCCCCGCAGTTGCTTCGAGCCCGACCCACGGGCACTCCCCCTTTCAGGGCAAACACTTTGTGTTTGGCTAACTAGCCTTACAGCCGTCGGCTGTTTTGTCCCTCAGGTCTGGGATTCCTCATCATCGCGGCTCCGCGCGGACCTTCACCGCAGTGCGCATATCGCGTCGATCGTACAATGGAAAGCCCCGCAGAACTTTCGTTCTGCGGGGCTTGTTTACCCTGGCAGCTATCTACTCTCGCGGGACCTGTCGTCCGACTACCATCGACGTGCTGATGTTTCACTTCCGGGTTCGGAATGGGTCCGGGTGGGGCCATCAGGCT
>JAZSRB010000002.1:0-2966 GCA_045538275.1 Akkermansia sp.
ACATTGAAACCATGGCCTCTGTCACCCGTTTCACGGGCTCCAGACAATATATTATCGATAGCAGGGGCTGCGCAATCGCAGAGCGATTGCTTACCCCTGCCTTTCATCTTACGCCCACTACCGTGGGCTTATGAATTCCGCCCGCTACGCTCGCCTGTAATCGACATGAGAATCCGAACCCCGAACGTAGTGAGCGGGTGGCAGAAACCTGCCGATGAATGCAAGTCCGGTTGGATAAACGCAAGGGGCAAGCCACTAGTGCGGTGGTGGCGAATCAAATCGTGGCTTCCATGTGTTGCGACCATCTCTGCCACCCGCTTACTGCGCTCACTAGCACCAGCCGACTCCCCTCTGCACGCGCCGCGCGCAGGGAACTTCCCACTTCGTACTTCAGCACGCTGTTTACTTTTTCCTGAGGAGGTTAATCTTATCGCGCAGCACGGCGGCCACCTCAAAATCCAGGCGGGCAGCGGCTTCGCGCATTTCCTTCTCCAGACGTGCAATAGCGGCGGCAACATCAGCTGCGGAATCAGTCTCACCCGCCATAAGAGTACCGAAGTCATCATCAGCCTCCTCCAATTCATCATCCGGGGTGTAAAGGCGCAGGGTACTCTGGTCGCCGCGGGAAACGCTCTGCGGGGTGATGCCGTGGGCTTCGTTATACTCCTGCTGGATGGCGCGGCGGCGGTCGCTTTCCTCCACCAGGCGGCGGATGGATTCGGTCACCACATCGCAGAAGAGCACGCATTCGCCATGCACATGGCGGGCGGCGCGCCCGGCGGTCTGCACCAGGCTGGTTTCGTTGCGCAGGAAACCCTCCTTATCGGCATCGAGGATACAGACCAGCGAAACCTCCGGCAGGTCGAGCCCTTCGCGCAGGAGGTTGATGCCCACGAGAATATCCACCTTGCCCGCGCGCAGCTTGCGCAGAATTTCGACGCGCTCAATGGCATCCACATCGGCGTGGATGTACTCTACCTCCAGCCCGACCTTGCGGAGGTAATCGGTCAGGTCCTCTGCGGTGCGTTTGGTAAGGGTAGTCACCAGCACACGCTCGCGCACCGAGACACGCTGGCGGCACAGCTCAATGGTCTTATCAATCTGCCCCTCCAGCGGGTGCAGGGTGATGCGCGGTTCCAGCAGACCGGTGGGGCGGATAAGCTGCTCCACAATGAGCGGCTGGGCCAGGCCGGTGGGATTAAAACTTTCCACCGGGGCAGCGCTGGAGTGCGGCGGCACGCGCAGCTCGCTGAGGTGGTGGAAAAAGACACCGCGGAACCCCTCCGGCGCGTGGGTAATGGCCTGGCTGGCCTCGCGGCTGCGGGCGTGGGTGTTGCCGCGCTTCGCCTTGAGCACGGGAATGTAGCTCCTATTGCCGGCCACGCAGTTCACGTATTCGAACGGTCCGGGCGTGGCAGATACATAGACCAGCTGGGCCTGGCGGTTCATGAATTCATCGAACCGCAGCGGGCGGTTATCCAGGGCGGAGGGGAGACGGAACCCGTGGTCGATGAGCACCTGCTTGCGGGAGCGGTCACCCTCGTACATGCCACCAATCTGCGGCACCGTGGCGTGCGATTCATCGATGATGGTGAGGTGGTCTGCCGGGAAATAATCCTGCAGGGTGGAGGGGGTACTGCCCGGGGCGCGGCCCGCCAGGTGGCGCGAGTAATTTTCAATCCCCTTGCAGAAACCGATTTCGTTGATGAGCTCCAGGTCGTAATCTGTGCGCATCTTGAGGCGCTGGGCTTCGATGAGTTTGTTATTCTTCTCAAACCACTCCACCCGCTCTGCCAGTTCCTTGCGAATGCTCTGAATGGCCGGCAGACGCTTTTCCGGGGCAGAGACATACTGCTTCACCGGGAAAAAGAGGTAGCTCTGCAAGCGCTCGCGCACGCGCCCGGTGCCGGCATCGATAAGTGAGATAGCGTCAATCTCATCGCCAAAGAACTCCACGCGTATCGCCTCCCCATCGCTCTGCGCGGGGTACACCTCCACCACATCTCCCCGCACGCGGAAACGCCCACGCTGAAAATCATAATCATTGCGCTCAAACAGCAACTCCGCCAGACACGCCAGCATGGCATCCCGGTCCATCTCCTGCCCCACGTGCAGCGAAAGTGTCAGGTTGCGGTAATCCTCCGGCGCGCCCAATCCATAAATACAGGAGACTGAGGCCACCACTATCACATCCCGCCGCAGCAGCAGCGATCGCATGGCATTCAGGCACAAGCGGTCAATTTCCTCGTTGATGGCGCTATCCTTTTCAATATACGTATCCGTGCTGGCAATGTAGGCCTCCGGCTGGTAGTAGTCGAAATAAGAAACAAAGTATTCCACCGCATTGTGCGGGAAAAACGCCTTCAGCTCCGAATACAACTGCGCCGCCAGAGTCTTGTTGTGGCTGAGCACCAGCACCGGCCGCTCCTGCGCCGCTATCAGATTCGCCATCGTAAAGGTCTTGCCGGAGCCGGTCACCCCCAGCAGACACTGATGCCGGTTCCCCGCCCGCAGCGATTTGAGAAGCTTGGCTATCGCCTGCTCCTGGTCGCCCGAAGGCTTGTAATCTGTGACCAGCTGGAATAATGACATGCGCTCTCTCCCCACCACCCTACCCCACTCACCACGCCAAGTCAAGGAAAGACACATTTGGAAGTACGAATTACGAGGTGCGAAATACGAAGTATAAAGTTCCCTGCGCGCGGCGCGCGCAAAAGTGATTCGGCTGCGGCTTTGGTGTCAAGCCGCGCGCCGGGGGGCAGTCGGTCGCTGCGCTCCCTCAATGAAATACCCGCCTGGCGGGCAGGATGGGAATAGAGCCCGGTAGGGCGGCACCTTCAATAGTCAACTATGAATTCATTAAAACCTGTATTTTTATGAAATCGGATTTTGAAGCGAGGCATTGACCAAAAATTTGGTCAATGCAAAGACACGACTTGGGAGAGGGGGAAGTGCATTGCCACTTC
>JAZSRB010000040.1:0-33548 GCA_045538275.1 Akkermansia sp.
GGGGGGGTAACAAGCAAATTCATTCAATATGACGTTATTTTCTACCATAGAGGCGTTTGCGGCGGGGAACAGACCTGTCGGAGCTCGGGACTTCAGTCCCGACGTTGTAAGCATAGGGGTGATTTCCGTCTTCGGCTTCTCCCTCCCGTTTCCGGTAAACCTACGCCGAGACAAGACACCGTGACAGGAAAGCCCCCAGCTCCGAATCAAACTTTCACCCCTCCAACTTCAGCGAGTGTATGCAGCCTGATTTCAATTGCCGGTTGAGTGCGGGCATCATTAAAGATTACCCTGTTATTCTGCCCGTTAAACCAACGCGTCATAGCTCGATTGTCAGAAGTCCTCGAGAAAATGTGTGGGAAATGATAAAAAGACCTCAAGAAAATGTGGATGAAACTACCAAAAGTCATCAAGAAAATGTGGATAAAATTGCCAAAAGACCTCAAGAAAATGTGAATTGCTCTTGATTATCAATGTTTGTGTGCTATAATTCGCGTTGGGTAAAAGAGTGTATGCAACGAGACGCCATAGAACAGCTGATTTTCTGGAAAAAAAATCCACGGCGCAAGCCATTGCTTCTCCTGGGTGCTCGCCAGGTGGGAAAAACATGGCTCATGCAGGAATTCGGCAGACGTCAGTTTAAAAAAGTAGCTTACATCCGCTTTGATTTAAACGATCGTCTGCGCGCCAGTTTTGAACAGGACTACAACATACCGCGTTTGCTGGAAGCCATACAGTTGGATGCAGGATTCAAGTTAACCCCGAAAGATACGCTTATCATACTCGATGAAATTCAGGAGTGTCCCCGTGCGCTTACATCCCTCAAGTATTTCTGCGAAGAGGCACGGCAATACCATATTATTGCCGCTGGCTCCCTGCTGGGGCTGTATGAGCACCGTGGTACAGGATTCCCGGTGGGCAAGGTAGATATCATCCATCTGTACCCCATGAGCTTCTGCGAGTTTCTGAAAGCGACCGGGCATGAACTCTATGTGGAAGCTCTGGAAAAACAGAACTGGCAACTCATTACCGATTTCTCTACCAGATACGCGGAACTTCTGAAACTCTACTACGTTATCGGCGGTATGCCGGAAGCCGTGAGTACCTATCTCGATACACGGGATTTTTTCCAGGTTCGCGCTATTCAACAGAATATTCTGCTGGGCTATCAGCGGGATTTCAGCAAGCATGCCCCACCTGAACAGACTCCTTACATCTCCTTGCTATGGAATTCAATCCCTGAACAACTGGCCCGGGAAAACAAGAAATTCATGTGCAAGGCTGTTCAGCCGAATTTTCGGATGCGAGATGTGGAAGTCGCCATCCAATGGCTTATGGATGCAGGATTGATTCACAAGGTTGTGCGCATATCCAAGCCGGCTTTTCCGGCAGATGCTTATAGGGAATCAGCCTTTAAGTTATTCTTCCTCGATGTAGGTCTGCTCGGTGCAAAATCAAACTTACCTGTAAGTGCAGTGCTGGATGGAAACCGCATTTTTACCGAATTTAAGGGGGCTCTGGCGGAACAATATGTTCAGCAGGAAATGAGGGCATGCTGCGCTGTAACACCATACTACTGGGCAACTCCAAATTCGCAGAGTGAAATAGACTTTCTGGTCCAGATGGGGCTTGATATGGTCCCTCTTGAAGTCAAGGCTGAAACGAACTTGCAAGCCAAGAGTCTAAAGGCGTTCTGTAAGAAATTCCGTTGCTCTTCGGCTATCCGGGCCTCCATGGCTTCATGGTGCGTGCAGGATATGCCGATTGATGCAGAAGGGGCTAGTTGCAAATTAATCAACTTGCCACTTTATGCGGTAAGCCAGATAATGAAGCTCGATAGATGAGCTTTATTATGAAAATCCCATGCTGATAGAGCGTCGATTGCCGCAATAAAGAACTGCGATAAGAGAAGCCCCGCAGCGGGGAGCTGCGGGGCTGGAAAATGAGTTGGAAGAGTTTTCCTTATCAGGCCATGCGGGCGTAGGCATCGGCCTCTACGGCGGCCCAGAGGGAATTGATGCGGCATTCCACCTCTGCCTTGGCGGCGATGAGCTCGGCACCGGGTTCGCCGTGGGCAAAGAGGTAGTACTTGATCTTGGGTTCTGTGCCGCTGGGGCGCACCGCAAAGCTGCGGCCATCCACCAGGTCAATGAAAAGCATCTTTTCGGCCGGGATGGGGTCGCCTTCGGCATCGACCATGGTGCCGGCGGAGAAATCGCGCAGCCCGGCCACGGCGGTGCCGTCCATCTCGGTGGGTGGGTTTTCGATGTAGCTCTTGGTCAGGGCGGCAATCTTGGCGGCACCATCGGCGCCTTCCATGACGATGCTCTTGCCCAGTTCCTTGTAGTAGCCGAGCTGGGTATAGATGTTGTTGAGGCATTCCAGCAGGCCGATGCCCCGGGAGGCCAGGTAGGCATTCATTTCGGCCAGGCAGAGGGCAGCGGCATTGGCATCCTTATCGCGCACGAAATCCTGGGCCAGGTAGCCGTAGCTTTCCTCGCCGCCGAAGATGAAGTACTTGCTGTGCTCCAGACGCAGGGCGCGGGTTTCGGCTTCGCTCATGGTGCGGTAGTTCTGGCGCAGTTCCGCGGGGATGGCCTGCTCGTACTTGCCGAGCTTGGCGGCAATGTACTTGAATCCGGTGAGCACGTTCACGGTATCAATGCCGAAGGAGGAGGCGATGGCATCCTGCAGCGGGCTGGTCACGAAGGTCTTGACCATCACGGAGTGCTTGATGTTCTGAGGGGTGATGATACCCAGCTCGATGGCGCTCATGCAGCGGTACCAGGCCATGAGGCAGCCGGTCTGGTTGCCGGTGAGCAGCTGCATCTTGCCCGTGGCGGTATCGCGCACAGCTATGCCCATGCGGTCGCTGTCCGGGTCGGTGGCGATGACCAGGTCGGCCTGCTCGGCATCGGCCTGGGCAATAGCCATATCCAGCGCCGGAGCGTTTTCCGGGTTCGGGCTGGCCACGGTGGGGAAGCGGCCGTCGAGCGTGTCCTGCTCAGCCACGGTGCTGACGTTGCAGCCAATCTGCCGGAGGATGGGCACGATGCAGCGGCCACCCGTGCCGTGCAGGTTGGTGAACACCACCTTGGCAGAGGCCTTGGCGAACACATCCGGACGCAGGATGATGCCCTTGAGCTTTTCAATGTAGATGGCATCAAATTCCGGCCCGAGGATGCGGAGGCTGCCCTGCTGGTCGGCGGGCAGAGCTTCGTACACATCGCTGGTGAGGGCGTTCACCTCGGCAATCACGGCTTTGTCGTGCGGGGCGATGAGCTGGGCGCCGTCGTTGAAGTAGGCCTTGAAGCCGTTGTCGTGGCTGGGGTTGTGGGAAGCGGTGAGCACCACGCCGGTGTCGGCATTCAGCTCACGGATGGCGAAGGAAACTTCCGGGGTGGAGCAGGGGCCGTCGAACAGGGCGCAATCGCAGCCGAGGTCGGTGGCGATGCGGGCGCAGTATTCAGCAAAGTCTCGGGAGAAGTGGCGGGTGTCATGCCCCACGACGATGAGGGGCTTGCGGCCGGTGCCCTCGGCTTCCACGAAGCGGCGCACATAGGTGATGAGACCGCGCATGGCGCGTCCCACGTTGAAATAGTTCATGCTGGCGGTGCCCACGCAGGGGAACTCCGGGCGGCTGTTCACACCGCCCTGACCCTGCTCGGCAATGGTTACGACGGTGCCGATGGTGCGGCCGCGCAGACCACCTGTACCGAAAGCTAGTGTCTTATAGAATCGGTTGTTGAGCTCGGCCCATTCGCCGGCAGCCACCAGCTGTTCAATGGCGGCGGGCACCACCGGGTCCTGAGTGCCGCCGGTCAGCAGCTCGATGTTTTCCAGAGAGGATTCCAGCAGCTTGCCCTCGGCAACTGCCTGCTTCAGCGCATCAGAAATCGTCGCATTCATAACTCGCGCGCATTATACCTTACGCAAGCTCGTTTGGCAAGCTTATTACCCTTGTTGCAGGAGGGATTTAATGCCATGTTTTTACAAAATTTGGTTGTAGATAAATTCTCTGATATCCAGCAGAATCGTGAGACATCGTTTTGCTATTCTCATCCAAAGTGGTTTTTGCTTGTGCGCGTTCTTACCTTTTCGGCTTACTCCGGAGTTATCAATTCGTGAGGTGTAAACTGCTTGCCCTGCTGAACGATACCACTCAGATTCTTCCCATAAACAAATAGCGTTGTGCTGTTTTTTTAATACATGGAAAACGCATGTTAGTACAGCTTGGTCGTGCCTGTGTTCAACAAACTGTGGTAATTGTTCTCCACGCTCCGCTTCGGAAATATCCATTGCAAGTTCAGGGTGATTGAACATGACGTCCAGCCATTCCTGCGCTATGGGCAAGGCGTTTTTTTTCCAAAGCGAGATACCACCCATAAGTTGACACATTTCATGTATGTTATGATAGCGATTCGAATAGTAATTCAGGAGCTTTCTATGCGACCATTTCTTCATGAGCCCATGGTATTTAAAGAAGATCGCATTTCTGGACTCGAGTAGGTGAAACCATTTTTTCCAATCTTTATGATTGAAAAGTTCATTCCCTGCATCAGAATAAATCACAATGTCGTCAGGTCCCATTTCCTCCAGTGTTTTTTTGATGATGTAGGGTTTCCAGAGCCAATGACCACCCCCTCTTTTGTACTGCATTAATTCGTGATTCGCTATATGCTGCGGTAAATCCTTATCTGTGAAGATGATTATCTTATCAAATATTTTTGTGCCCTCAGCCTGATTCTTTAGGCGTTGTAAGGATTTATAATATAGTTCGTTTCCGTATGTTATAAGTATCTTTCTGCCTTGATTCGGTATTGCTGATTTAGTTGTCATACTATTGAAAAATGGTGGCTGGATGAGAAATCAGAATGCTGTTATAACTAGATGGTTGTGATAAAAACGCTTTGAATAAAGAACTTTGAGAGTGATAGCTCATCCAGAATTCGGAATGTTTGAAGCTCCTTTATTTGATTGTTGGTGGATTGTTTTTATTATCCTTATGCGTGCTGAGGCCAGAATTAATGAGATTGCGGCAAGTATGATCAATCTGACGACTATGGGAACTGGGAGAAAGTAAAGGATGATCTGATGAAAGGATAGAAGTTCCAGCGAAATACGACCTATATATGTGAAAACTGTGCTTGCGTACGCGATTCGTGTAAGAATTGTAGAAAAAAGGATAATCATAAGCGTACCGAGTATTCCACTTATGAATATCGGAAGAAGTGGTAGAATCCTATTTGTGCAGATATCTAATCTGTAATATAAGGAGGATACTGTTATGGTAGTAAGGCATATGGAGATTATAAGAAGTTTTATTGATGTTCGTAGTGAGATGAGTTTATTTATTGTTGGAATAAGATGGCGACCTGATAGAATTAGAGCGGTTGCATATGGAATGCAATGCAGTGCCCACCTTGTAGTGTAATTAAAATGAGCAAGGCCCCATGAAAACAGCAGCAGTAGGATAATAGAATGAGGGATATATTTAATAGGTATTAAATTCCCAATGCAGAGGGATACATACAGGACGGGTATGAACCATAATGCTATACCTCCCCATCCGTGAGATAGGATTCTAGTTATGCTTAGATCTGAGAACGATAAGAGAAATAGGCAAATAAGACTGTATATGAGAAAGTATGTCAATAAGGATATTGCTTTTTTTAGAGCAAACTGTCCTTGAGGGATCATCCATTTTGTTAAATAGCCACTGATAACGAAGAACAAGGGCATATGGAATGAATATATCCAATCCAGAGCGAAGGATGAAATACCAAGTGCATTATATAATGACGTGGGAGCATGCCCCAGCATGACCAGGGTGATGCCAATACCCTTTGCTATGTCAGCCCACGTAATTCTTTTTGTCCTGTTGAAGTTCATGGTTGTGTTCAGGTCGATATCTACCTTGGAGGCATATCTAAGTTGGTTGCCGTAGCAAGGGTGGGAAATTGACAATCCTGTTATGTCGATTAAAGTGGAATAAGCAGGAATGGTTTAACCGAAAGTTTCTCCAGATTGTTTGTATTGCGGCGTCTTATCTATAAGGGTTATTCTATGTTGGGGTGTATTGGTATAAATGAAGACCCCGGGTTTTGTGGAAGAATATCAGTTATCAGAGGTAACAAAGAGACTACCGGAATATATATGACTGGATTACCATGCGAAGTAAATGATTTTTATAATATAAGTCCGCGGCGCATGGCGGATACATCCGGCGTGTGGCCGAACCAGTGCTCGAAGGCAATGGCGCCCTGCCAGAGCAGCATGCCCTGGCCGGTGGCAGCGGTGCAGCCGCGCGCGTCGGCGGCGCGGTGCAGGGCTGTTTCATGCGTCACGATATCGTACACCAGCTGACCGGGGTGCAGTAATTCCGGGGAAAGAGGCATGGCGTCCCCCTCGTGCAGCCCCAGGCTGGTGGCGTTGACAATCAAATCAGCCTGTGCTACCGCTTCTGCCAGCTCGGGGGAATCAAAATGGAGGGTGGTGATGGGGGAAGATGTGTGGGCGCGCAGCTTTGCTGCAAGTTCTGCCAGTTCCGGGCGGGGACGGTTTACCAGGGTGATAGCGGGACATCCCTCCAGGGCGCATTGACAAGCGAGGGCACTGCCAGCGCCGCCGCACGCGCCCATGATGAGGACGCGCAGCTCCCGCAGCGGACGGCGGAGTGTTTCTCCGATGGCGCGGGAGAAGCCGGGGCCGTCGGTGTTGTACCCATGCCAGCCGTCGGCGCGGCGTACCAGGGTGTTCACCGAGCCGCTCAGTCTGGCCAGCGCATCCAGGGAAACGGCGGCGTCGTGCGCCCGTTTTTTGAAGGGCACGGTCACATTGGCGCCGATGAATCCGCGCGCTGCCAGCGCATTCAGCAGTTGTTCGAATGCTCCCGGTGCGGTATCTGCCAACAGGCGCACATAGCGCGCGTCGATGCCGGCGGCATCCAGCGCGGGTTGCTGCATCTGCGGTGATTTGGAATGTGCAATCGGGTTGCCGATGACGCCCAGGCGGGCGTTGTCCGGCAACCCGTTAAGCCCGTCAATGGTATAGAACGGGAGCATGTGTTGAATTACTTCTTGACCGGTTCGGCGGAACCATCCTTGGCAACGCTGGTCACGATGCTGGTCTTGGCAATCTTGATGATGGTGTTCGGGGCGATTTCCAGTTTCACGGTGTCCTGCTGAACCTCGCGTACGATGCCGTAGATGCCGCCTGCAGAAACCACTTTATCACCAGCCTTGAGGCTGTCCTGGCGCTCCTTGAGCTCCTTCTGCTGCTTGCGCTGTGGGCGGATGAGCAGGAAGTAGAAGATGATACCGATAAGACCAAAGGTGATGAGCATGCTCATGGGGTCACCTTCCTGACCAGCTGCTGCCTGGGCAATGTAGAGTGCGTTCATTGTATGTCGTTTGCTTGGTAACGCGAGATGAAGCTGCGCTTAAACGCAGCGAATTCACCGGCTGCAATGGCGCTTCTCGCTTGCGCCATGAGCCGCAGGTAAAAGTGAAGATTCTGGAACGAGAGCACGCGGAGTGCCAGCATTTCGCCAGCGCGGAAGAAGTGGCGCAGGGCGGCGCGGGAGAAGCGGGTCACGTGCGGGTGTCCCTCCGGGTCGAGCGGTTTCGGGTCATCTTTCCAGCGCTGGTTCTTGATATGGATAGGACCATCCGGGGTCATGGCAATGCCGTGGCGTGCCAGGCGGGTGGGCATCACGCAGTCGAACATGTCCACGCCTCGCTCAATCATTTCGAGAATCTGGGTGGGGGTACCCAGGCCCATGGCGTAGCGTGCCTTGTTCTGAGGCAGGTAAGGGGTGCTGTTCTCAATGGCGCGCAGCATTTCGTGCTCCGGTTCGCCCACGGATACACCGCCGATGGCATAGCCGTCGAAATCCATGGCGGAGAGTTCCTCGGCGCAGGCGCGGCGCAGGTCTTCGTATACCGAGCCCTGCACAATGCCGAAATGGTTCTGCAGCCCATTGCCGCTCATGGGCTGGTGTTCATCTATCCACGCCTTGCAGCGTTTGGCCCAGCGCAGGGTGAGTCCCAGCGATTTTTCGGCATACTTGCGGTCGCAGGGGTAGGGCGGGCATTCATCGAAGAGCATGGCGATATCGCTGCCCAGGTTGGCCTGGATTTCCATGCTGCGCTCCGGGCTCAGCATCATGTACGAGCCGTCAATGTGGTTGCAGAAGCGCACCCCTTCCTCAGTAATCTTGCGCAGACGCGCCAGACTCCATACCTGGAAACCGCCGGAATCGGTAAGCATGGGCTTGTTCCAGCCGGTGAAGCTGTGCAGCCCGCCCAGGTTGCGGATGGCTTCGTCCCCCGGTCGCAGACAGAGGTGGTAGGTGTTGCCCAGGATGATCTGGGCGCCCAGCGCCTCCAGATCTTCCGGGTGCAGGGTCTTCACCGTGCCCTGAGTGCCTACGGGCATAAAGATGGGAGTCTGCACATCGCCATGCGGCAGGTGCAGCGTGCCCAGGCGTGCGCCGCTGGGGTCGGTCTTGTGTAAATCAAACGACATCGTTCTTCACGTAGCGGGCGGCAAAGATGGGCTTGCCCATGGCCTCCCATTGTTTCTGAAAATCGGTTTTCGGGTAAAATGGGGCATTCCACTCCTCGCGGCGGAAAAGGGGACTGGCATCCATGCGCTCGCATACCCATTGGAAATATTCCTCGTGGTCGGTCTTGAAGAGAACCTCGCCGCCGGATGCCAGGGCGCGGTGCAGCACCGGAATGAATGAATCCTGCACCAGGCGGTTCTTGTGGTGTTTTTCCTTGGGCCAGGGGTCAGGGAAGAGGTAATGCAGACGGCTGATGCTGCCGGGTGCTACCATCCATTCCAGAAAATAACGGCTTTCCACACGCAGACCGCGTACATTGCTCAGACCACGGCGTGCGCTTTCGTTGCAGACTTTGCGGATGCGCCCCAGCAGACGCTCCACCCCAAGAAAACGAGTCTCCGGGTAGTGCTCTGCCATCGCCAGCAGAAATCCGCCGTCGCCACAGCCCAGGTCTACTTCACATGTTTCCCCGGAGCCGAATATCTGCCCGACTCCGTATTGTGCAAAATAATTTTCTGGTACAAAGGCTGTATTCATCCGGGCTGTATTTTACAAGACGTGTTTCCTCAAGTCAATGGAATATGCGAGGCGGTGACACATTACGCACATGTGTCCCAAAGATTGCAGAAGCAGCTGATAAATGAATGCCGTTTCATCAGAAGTCCCCCGGTATTAACAAATGAGCGATGAATTGTTGTCTATACAGGCGAGCGCAGCGAGCGAAATTCATAAGCCCACGGTAGTGGGCGTAAGATGAAAGGCAGGGGTAAGCAGTCGCTCTGCGATTGCGCAGCCCCTGCTATCGATAATATATTGTCTGGAGCCCGTGAAACGGGTGACAGAGGCCATGGTTTCAATGTGTAGCGAACATTCTGTCACCCGTTCCACGGGCTACATTTAAATTTTGTGCGGACCAGGGGCTGCGCCCGCTGCGCGGGCTTACCCCTGTCTTTCATCTTTCACCCGCTTTTGCGGGCTCAGAATTCGGCGGGCATTCGCCCGCGGATTAGGGAACTAAACAACAATTTATCGCACTGCAAAATCTTTGGGACACGTATGCACATTACGGGGGCGGCGGTGAGATGTATCTGCCGGTGGGCGTGACTGAAAAAGTAAACCCGGCTGGGAGGGAGTACCTGCACCAGCCGGGGTTAAGGGAATTAATGTTTTGTTTGCCGAAGTTGTTTACGCCTTGAGAGTTGCACCCTCTTTGGCATCGATTGCCTTCTTGGCCTGCTCGAACACAGCCTTGAAGGCCTCCGGGTTGGCGATGGCCAGCTCGGACAGGGACTTGCGGTCCAGATCGATGTTGGCGGCCTTGAGACCCTCCATGAAACGGGAGTAGGTCAGACCGAGGGGACGCACAGCGGCAGAGATACGAGCGGTCCAGAGGCGACGGAACTGACCCTTACGCTTCTTACGGTCGCGGTACTCATACTGCCATGCTTTGTAAACAGCATCCTTAGCGTAGCGGAAGAGCTTGCTGCGGAAACCGCGGAAGCCCTTGGCGCGAAGCAGGATGCGCTTGCGGCGGGCGCGGGATGCCGGCCCATTTGTAGCACGTGCCATAGTTCTTTTTTATCTATATGCGTTGAACAGACTGTTCTTCCTCACCTCCTTGCAGTCTCGCCTGTTCAATCCCCGACAGTATGTCGCGGGGAAGGCTGCATGAAGGCCGCCCGATATGCGGACGGGTGCTTGGCTGGTAGCCATGTTCCTCGGCTTAAGCGAAGGGCATGTTCTGCTTGACGGCCCAAACCTGGGTGGCGTCCACCAGAGCGGGACGTCCGAGGGCGCGCTTGCGCTTGCTGGACTTCTTCTGGAGAATGTGACGCTTACCCTGCTTGCGACGCAGAACCTTGCCCGTGCCGGTCACCTTGAAACGCTTGGCCACGGCCTTACGTGTCTTGTTGATACCACCTTTGCGGGTCATGGTGCAGGGATTATACACATCTTTTCTCATCTGGCAAGGAAAATATCACCAGAAATTTTCATTTCGGGAAAAAATCTTTTTCATGACGTTAAGCAGTCATTTTACCGGAGGGGTCGGATTTGGAAGTTCTCGCGCGTCAGAAAATCCGGCATCCGCTGTCAATACATCGGATTGACACCGCCATGCGCGCGTGGTAATATCGCGGCTCAAACGCAACAAAAGCTCCTGAACATGACCTTTTACGAAGAACTGGAATGGCGCGGACTGGTGAATCAGATTTCCAGCCCGGATCTCATTGAGAAGCTCAATAAGGGCGGGCTCACCTTTTATATCGGCACCGATCCCACGGCCGATAGTCTGCACCTGGGCCACTATTCCAGCTTCCTCATTACGCGCCGCATGAAGGAACATGGTCACCATCCGATTTTGCTGGTGGGCCTGGCCACCGGTCTTATTGGTGACCCCCGTGGCACCGTGGAGCGGGAGCTCAAGCAGAAAGAAGAGGTGTTCCGTAACTACGATGCCCTGCGCGCACAGGTGGAAAAGGTGTTCGGTTTTGAAGTCGTGAACAACTACGACTGGATTAACGGTATGAACGTCATCGACTTCTTCCGCGACTACGGCAAGTACATCAACGTGGGCTACATGCTCACTAAGGACCATGTGCGCCGCCAGATGGAAAGTGGTATTTCCTATGCCGAGTTTTCATACATGCTCATTCAGGCTATCGACTTCAAGCATCTGCACGAAACTCGCGGGGTGGATCTGCAGGTGGCCGGCAGCGACCAGTGGGGTAATATCACTACTGGTATTGAGCTTATTCGCAAGACCACGGGCGATGAGGTTTACGCGCTCACTATGCCGCTGGTGACTGATGCCCAGGGTAACAAGTTCGGCAAGAGCGAGGGTAACGCCCTCTGGCTCGATAAGGAGAAGACTTCATCCTACGAGCTTTACCAGTTCCTGCTTAATAGTGATGATGCCTGCGTCATTACCTATCTTAAGCGCCTCACTTTCCTTACTCCGGAGCAGATTACGGAAATTGAAGCCCGTCACAACGAACACCCCGAGCAGCGTATTGCCCAGAAGGCTCTCGCCCGCGAAATTATCACCGACCTGCACGGCGAAGCTGAGTTCGAGCACGCCGTGGAGGTGAGTGAAAAACTCTTTGCCGGAGACTTCAAGAGCCTTTCTGCACGCGATATCAAGAGCGGCATGAAGAATGTGCCCCAGGTAACCTTGACCCCCGGCCCGCTGGCAGATGCCCTGGTGGCCGCCAAGGTGTGCAGCTCCAAGCGCGAAGCTCGCGAATTCATCGGCAACGGCGCTATTTCCATCAACGGCGAAATTGTGAAGGACGCCACCTGGGAGCTTACCCCTGCTGCTGCGCTTGAAGGCGGTGTTGTTATCATCCGCCGTGGTAAGAAGAAGTTCTACATGGGCGAATTCGTCTGATAAATCCAGCCCCAGCATGCGCGCAACGCTGCCAGTTCTGCTGCTGATGCTTGCCGGTCTGCCGCTGCAGGCATGGGAGCCACCCTCGCAGAATGAAATGGCCGCTCTGCGCGGTGTGGAGCCCTATGCTACCGCTCTGGAAAACGGTGTGCCGTTGCCTCCCACCAGGGATGATGCCCGAGCAGCGGCCGGATACCGCTATGAATGGGAGCGTCTGGCTCTCAAACGCGCCTTGGTATTCCAGACTAGTCGCGCCAAGAGTGACCGCAACCGCATAACGGCGGACAATTATCGGGCCACTGCGGCCATGGCTCGGTGTTTCGGCGCGCCGGAGCTCTTTGTGCGGTACCAGGAAATGCTCGCGTCCGATACTATCAGCCGCCGCACCGAATATGCCGTGCGCCAGGCATTGCAAAGCCTGGTGCGGGATACTTACGGCATAGATATCCTCTACATCCGTTACATATCCGAAGCACTCGACCTCCCGCCAGCCCAGCATACTCTTTATATGCTGCAGATGCCCCTGCATGCGCTGTATAACATGGTGCCGGCCGATCTGTCGGCCAGTCGCGCACAACTGCTGGCTGATATGCAGACCATGACCCAGGTGCTGCGTATGGCAAATGAAACCCTGCTCAAAGTGACAGACCGCAATACTGCAGATGCTGCAGCGCTGGAACTTCAGAAACTGCTGCCGCTCTGGAGCACCACTACAACTGCGCAGGTATTTCTCCGTAGCGGGGAGGTGACTCTCACTCCCGCAGAGAACCTTGCGCTCCAGCTCCTGGAAACTACCACCTCCGCAGTCTATTCCACCCGCCACCGCCTGGCGGAAAACAAGTGGTTCGGCTCCTCCCGCCTCCGCGTGGTGGATGAAACCCTCCGTTGAAACGCGGCTTGTTTCCCGCCCTTTTTGTGGAAATTAGTACACAAATCGCTTGATTTATGTCTTTTTCTGCGCTTGCATTTTCCTGGAACCTGATGTAGAATGCGCGCGCATTTTTATACAATTTTCTAACACCGCATCAATATGGATATTACCATCGACAAGACAAGTGATTGCAAGGCAACACTTACCGCTATTGCTACACCCGCCGAGGTGACCGCCATCAAGGATTCCGCCATCAGCGTGTTCATGAGGAACGCACGCGTTCCCGGTTTCCGCCCCGGCAAGGCTCCCAAGAGCGTTATCGCCAAGCGTTACGCCGAGGCTATTGCTGATGAGCTCGACGCCCGCATCAAGTCCGATGTGCAGGACCAGGCTCTGGAGCAGAATCCGGAACTCAAGGTGCTCGACTTCGGAGAACCCACCACCACACAGGAAGCTGATGGCTCTTACAAGCTCGTTTCCACCCTTACCATCGTTCCCGAGTTCGAGCTTCCCGAATATATGGGCATCGAGGTGACCATTCCCACCGATGAAGTGAGCGATGATGAAGTGCAGGATACTCTGCAGAAGTATGCCGAATCCTCCGCTGAACACGTGGTTGTGGAGCGCGCCGCCGCCAAGGGCGACATCGTCGTCATCGATTTCAAGACCAGCGTGGAAGGCAAGCCCACTGCTGAATACTGCGGCAAGCCCGTCGGCTTCATGGAAGGCCGCGAAGGTCATTGGGTAGCCATCGAGGAAGATTCTTTCATGCCCGGTCTGCCCCAGGGCCTTGAGGGTACCTCCGCCGGCGAGGTGAAGGTACTCACCCTCACCATGAAGGAAGATTTCCCCATCTCCGATCTTGCTGGTAAGGATGTTGTCTTCACCTGCACGGTCAAGGAGGTGCGCGAGAAGCGCGTGCCTGAAATCACCCCTGAGCTCTTCGCCGGCGCCCTGCCCGAAAAGACCATGGATGAAATCAAGGAAATCGTTCGCGGTAACCTCAAGGCTTCCAAGACCCGCGCTAATGACGAAGCCAAGGCTGACCAGATTTCTGAGAAGCTTGCTGACCAGCTCACCTTCGCCCTGCCGCAGGACCTCGTAGAGCGCGAAAACGAAAACACCATTCAGCGCAAGATGTACGCTGCCATCCAGGCTGGCAACTACGACGTAGCCAAGGATATGGACGCCCTTCGTGCTGAAGCCACCAAGGAAACCGAGCGCAACCTCCGTGTCTACTTCGCCCTGCAGGAAATCGCCCGTAAGGAGCACATCGTTGCTTCTGAGCAGGAACTTCTCGAAGCCATGGCCAGCATGGCTCAGCAGGCTAAGGAGAAGAATCTCAAGAATTTCATCCGCAAGATGTACCGCGAGAACCGCGTTCAGGGTATCCGCCTGAGCGTCATCACCTCCAAGGTCATCGACCTGCTTGCCCGCAACGCCAAGGTTACCATCGCCTAAGCGCTCTGCCTTCCAGCGCAAGCACAAAAAAGCCCGGCCATGCCGGGCTTTTTTGTGCGTCAGGTATGATACGTAACAGGGGCGAGGACTCCAGGCTGTTAGCACGGAAAAACGTAAAACTGAGCTGCAGGGGGTGGATTCTCCGGCGGTGGAGCCTTTTTGGACTGGCGGGTGTGGCGCATGGGGTGTGACTACTTCTGCTCAGCTGTTGAGGCTCAGTAGGTGCTCAGTAAGACGCCGGGCGTGTTGCTTTGCTTTCCCGGTTATTTCTGAGAGCAGTTGCGGGTCGTTGCGCATCTGGTAGGAAACGCCGCCCGTGCCGATGCTGCCGCCCCACTCCATACCTGTGAACTGGCAGGTGGCGCGCAGGTTGGCAAAGAAGGGTTCCCAGTCCATGGCTTCGGCGGGGGCTCCGGTGGTGTAGGATATCACGAGGGTTTTGCCGCGCAGTTTGTCGCCGGTGCTGCCGTGGGAGAAGCCGTGCAGGAAGGTTGCTTCCATCCAGCGGTGCAGCAGGGAGGGCATGGAGAACCAGAATACCGGGAATTGCAGCACGATGATGTCGGCCCAGAGCAGGCGTTCCTGTTCGGCGGCAACGTCGATGCGGAAATCGGGGTACAGGCGGTCGAGGTACACGGTGCGGCAGCCGGGCAGGGTGGTTTCCAGTTGCTCCATGATGGTTTTGTTGGCGACGGAGTCGCTGGTGGTGTTGGTGTGGCCGGAGATGACGAGAATGTTCTTCATGATGGTTCAGTATATCTGAATGGGCCGGTTGTTGCAAGAATGTTATGATGAAAAGGATTGTTTCAGAAGAGGAAATATGGTAGATTTACTTCGTTATGCGGGGGATATGCCGTGTCATCATTGCTTCGGTGCTGAGTCTGGGAGTGCCGCCGGAACCGTGGATTGTGCATTCATTTGTGGGACTGGTGGAGCTGGTGCTGCTGGGCTGCTCCGGGTATTTTTTCTGTTTGTATTATCGGAAAGAGGAAGCATATGTTTAAGTGCGAAAAAGCGCGGCGGGTGCTGCTGGTTGAGCATGCGAAGCTGAACATGGCGGCGCTGTTGGTGCTGGCGGTGTTCTGTCTTGCTCTGTTGTGGGGGGAGAAGGATTGCGCCGGCACGCATGCCTGGGAGAGTATCTGTCTGGCATTTTTTGCTGTGCCTGCGTGGTGTGTGGCGTTTCTGTACCGTGCGCATAGTCTGGAAAATTGGCGGCGCGATATGGTGGTCTTCGGTCTGCTGCTGGGTTATGAAGCATTGCTCATCTGTTGGCATGCGCCGCTGCTGTGGGGCGAGCATGATGGGTGGTATTGGCATACGGGGTTGATGCATCCGCGCTGGGTGGAGCCGTCGGTGGTGTGGGGCTGGCTGCCGGTGCACGCCTGCATGCTGGGACTGGCACTGGTGGGTGTCCGGGCTCTGTATCGATTAAAGAAAAATAAGTTATGAAAAAGTTTGCGAAAGTGTTGCGCTTTGTTCTGGGGCGCAACTGGGTGATGCCGGTGGTGGCTCTGGTCGGGAGTATTATTTGCTTTGCCGGTCTGGCGTGCCTGTGCTATGTGTCTATGGGGGCCGATGTCGAGAAACGGCACTGGCTGGGGCAGCTTTCCATTCCTTTGCAGATAACGCAGCTTCTGCTTTTCTTTGGTCTGCCGCTCTGGCTGGTGGTGCTTACGATTGTGCGTCTCATTAAGCACCAGTACCATGTGTGGTGGGCCTGGTTGTGGACGCCGATAGCGGGGGCCGGAATGTTTGTCTGCCTTGCTGCAAGTGCGTTAGCTTCGTCTTTTGCGTGTTACGATGACTTTGCGTGGGAACATCGGCTGACGGACGAGATGACGCCGGCGAATATGCCTGGCATGGCGGTGCCGCTGGGCTTCAGTTTCTATACCATTAAGGATAAATCGCAGATGTCCCCTGCGGTGAAAGAGTGGAAAAAGTTGCTGCATGTGGATTCCTCAATGTGCATTTCTGGTGATGAACAGCTTACCGATGCCGCTCCGAATGTGGAGAAACTGGTGGCAGAGGCTCCGGAGTTGTTGCTGGAGTATAAACTGCGCGCGGCTTGCCATGTGGTGCTGACTCCCGGGGTGAAGGTGGCTCCGCATCTTGATACCCTGCGCCGCGTGGACGAGCACCACCTGGGCGCTGAATGCCATTTCTGGCGTGAGGATGATATAATATGGCGGAAACCTCTCCAGAACGGCTGGGAAATTTACACTCGGTGCTCGGATTGGGGGGATAATAAAGTGCCATCAGCATTTGAACTCAAGAAATTGCAGATGCTGAATGAAGGACTGGCTGCTCTGGCCGCCAACCCTACCCGCGAAGGTCTGGACGCGCTGCTGCCGGCGCTGCCGGATAAGCCCACCCTTGTGTTGCGAGAGGATTTCCAACCCGGCATCTATAAGGCCATGCTGGTTGTGCCGCGCGATTACCCCGAGGGTACGTTCCGGGTGAAAGCCTGTGAGTATACCAGAAAGACCCCGCTGAGCATGGAATTGGTGGAGCTTACCCCCGAGCCCTACCGCGAATTCTGCAAGCTGGCGGTGAGCGATGATTTTACCGTCTACAGCGGCGAGTGGGGTGAGCTGTATGCCAGCACCTGGGAACTGCACTTCACCCCGGCCGATGGTGGCGAATCACGCTGCGTGAACAGCCAGCTGTATCTGATGCAGGGCTGGAGCCGTTAAAATTTGCTGGCTGGCACATTTTTTACTCGCTTTTTGGGGTTAAAAGTGGCAGAGTTATGAGGAACTGAACCTATATTGGCAACATGAGCGAACAGACACAGCCTCCGTATAAGCGTATTCTTCTGAAACTGAGTGGTGAAGCACTTCGTGCGCCCGGTAGTCGCGATAATATTTCGCCGGAGATTGTGGCCCGTATCGCACGCGAAATTGCAGAGGCGCAGCAGAAGGGTAATCTGCAGATTGCCATCGTGGTGGGTGGCGGCAACATCTGGCGCGGCGCCAAGGCCAGCGTGCGCGGCATGGATCGCCCCACGGCTGACTATGTGGGCATGCTCGCCACGGTGATGAATGCTCTTTCCATATGCTCCGCTGTGCAGGAGGCCGGTGTGCCCGCCCATGTGCAGAGCGCTATTGAGATGAAGAACGTGGCCGAGCCCTATGTGCGCAACAAGGCCCGCATGCAGCTGCGCGCTGGTGAGGTGGTGGTGTTTGCCGCCGGCACAGGCAACCCCTTCTTCAGTACTGATACGGCTGCCGCCCTGCGCGCCTGCGAAATCAATGCAGAGGTGGTGATGAAGGCGACTTCGGTGGACGGGGTGTACACCGCCGATCCCAAGACTGACCCCACCGCCACGCGTTTTGATGCCATTTCCTATGAGGAGTGCATTTCCCGCAACCTGAAAGTGATGGACCAGACCGCTTTCACCCTGTGCAAGGACAACGCCAAGCCCATCATGGTGTTTGATATGCACCAGCCCGGCAATATCACCCGCGCGCTGCTGGGTGAGAAGATCGGCACTATTATCGGCTGAAACAGATTTTAACACACAACATACATATTACGACAATGGACGAAGAGACACTCTTGCTCGAAGTAGAAACGGGTATGGAAGAAGCCGTGGAGCACATGCAGGCTGGTTTTGCCGGCGTGCGCACCGGCAAGGCTTCCCCCTCCCTGGTGGATAACATGGATATTTACGTGGCTTCCTACGGCTCCAGCATGAAGCTGAAGAGCCTGGCCGTGGTTTCCACGCCCGATGCCCGCTCCATCCTGATTCAGCCGTTTGACCCGGGTACCCTCAACGACATCAAGAAGGCTATCGCCGAGAGCCGTCTGGGTATCTCCCCCATCATTGACGCCCGCTCCGTGCGCCTGCCCATCCCCGAGCTGACCGGCGAGCGCCGCAAGGAACTCTGCAAGTATGTTTCCGGTCTGGGTGAGGAAACCCGCGTGCGCATCCGCGGCGTCCGCAAGACCGGCATGGACGGCATCAAGAAGCTCAAGGCCGACAATATTCTGACTGAGGACGGTGTGCGCACCGCCGAGGACAAGGTGCAGAAGCTCACCGACAAGTACGTGAAGACCGTGGGCGACCTGGTGGCCGCCAAGGAAAAGGAAATCATGACGGTGTAATTATTTTCAACCCCAACTTTCATTGACTCACATGAGCACGAACACAACTAACGTTCTTTCCTCCGGTATCGAAATTATCGGTTCCATCCGCTTCCAGAATGATATGCACATCGATGGCCACATCGAGGGTGAAATCCAGTCCGACACCGGCAAGGTCACCATTGGCGAAATGGCCAACATCAAGGGCGATATTCACGCTGGAGAAGTGCACATCTACGGCCGCGTGGATGGCAATATCGAAAGCAACCGCTGCCACCTCAGCTCCCAGTCCAACATCACCGGTGATATCACTACCGGTGTGCTTTCCATGGATGAGGGTGCCCGCCTGAGCGGCCGCGCCCAGATTGGTTAAGAGAATCCCTTGTTGCAGACGCTTTCAAACCGGGTAATCCCAGCGGGGATTACCCGGTTTTCTCTTGATAAGCAGGGTCGTATATGGTAGAGTCTCCTGCATGATAAGGTTTCTGACAGGTTTGATAATGTGCTGCTTAGCATTGGTTCCTCCAGTACTTGCGAATGGGCTTACAGAGGTTCGCAACATGGACGAATTGAATGAACTTCTGCAGAAGTCGGCCAATGCCATGCAGAGCGAAGTGGGGGTACGCTTTGCGGGCGATTTGAAAAAAAGGAATATCAGACGCATCCTCCCGGAGAGCCTTTGCTTCAATTACGTGCGTAAATATGAATATGCGCAGCTGAGTAATTCTGAGTATGTGCTGCGCCTCACCTATATGGATTCGACCCGCATGCTGGCAGCGCACCGCGATGCCTCGCTCATGCACAAGCTTAATTCTGATGAGCGTAAGGCGCTGCTGGAAGCAAAAAGACGAATCAAGGCCTGTGTCAGGAAGGGAATGAGTGATTTAGAGGTGCTGAAGGCTCTGCATGATGACTTGGTGAACCGCGTGCGCTATGATAAGCCCAGCGGCCCGGAATGCACCACCATGTTGCTTCAGGATAAGGGCGTGTGCGATGCATACAGCCGCAGCTTGTATCTGATGCTGAACATGGTCAATATTCCCTGCCATATCATGGTGGGTAAGGGGAAGGGAACCGCGCATGCCTGGAACCTGGTGCAGCTGGAGCAGGGGGAGTGGTACCATGTGGATGCCACCTGGGATGATCCAACCATTCCCGGGGGGAGCCAGGTGCTTCGCCATAATTATTTCTGTCTGAGTGATGCTGAAATCCAGCGCGACCACAAGTGGAATCTCAAGCAGTTCCCGTCTACTCCGAAAGTGAAGGGATTCTATTTCCGGGAGGTAAACCGCTATTTCGAGCACTATGATGACTTCTGGGCTGCGGCTGAAAAGGCGTATAGAAAGGGAGAAAACTCATACTCCGCTTATCTGACTTGCTTTGGCAGCGTTAAGAAGTTTAACAAAAGCTATGCCGATTATATGAAAAAAGGCGGCAAACTGGCGCTGATGAGCTGGGTGCCACCCAGCGGTAAACGCAGCGGTGTGGTCGAACTGGCATTTAATGACAAACAGTCCGCTCCAAATCAGAATCTGCCAGCCCCGGATGAGACAGGTGAGTTGCCCACGGAGGCTATGCCTTCGTGGCTCAGCGGCGGTATGTGGAAGGAACTGGTGGATTCCATTGATGTGGATACCATGGTCAGGGAGGGTAGCAAAATGCTTCTCAAGGGAATTAATACTGCTGAGGATATGGCCGATGATTTCCAGCAGACGGAAGGGGGAATCCAGGAGAAGAGTAAGGCTGTGTGGGATGGCCTCCTTAAGAAAATGTCCGAATAACCGGGGATGATAAAAAAGGAAGCAGGGCCTGAGAATCCCTGCTTCCATTTCCCTGATATTATGAGGCTCAGGCATCAGTCTTGCCGCAGGATGCGGGAGCTCTGCTCAATGACGTTGCCCTTTGGCTTGGTGAGAAACTCCAGGTTGGCGTTGCGGAATCCTTGTTCCACGGCATCCACGGATTTGCTCAGCTCATAGCTGGTGCTGACGGCTTCCCCATTGTTTTCGGTGGTTTGTTCCGCCGAACGTCCACCCTCCCCAGCCAGCTTTTCTCCTCTCAACTCTGCTTTTTTCACATGGAAGAAGGCTTCCCAGCGCTTGAGATAGTACATGCTCATCAGCTCAGAAAGCTGGCGGTGAGCGTAGTCGTTCAGCATGCCGTTGGTGGGTGTCCAGGTGGTGATGAGCTGCAGCAGAGCATGACGCATCTGCTGGCGGGCCCCCTGATTCTTACCACCTTTGCTTTCGGCGCCTTCCAGGAATTTACCCAGCAGGAAATCTTCTGAGGTAGCCAGCACAGCTGCGGTATCGCGGATGAGTTGCAGGTAGGCTTCGCTTTCCCTGGCGAAAGCGTCCGCGTTTCTGGCATCGTAGGCAGCTTTGACTTTCGGCAGCTGGGTGCGCGCGCGGTCTGCGAGTACCTGCCGGCAGACATCTGCCATGTCGTAGCGGTAGGTGCGCAGTTTATCAAGCCCATGCTTCCGGCCGGCGCGCAGCAGGAGGCGTGCCGCTTCTTCTACCTTGGCCTTGTCGTAATAGTCCTGGGGCTTGGACCAGGTGGAAGCCTTGCTGGCTGTGAGGCTGGGGCGGGCACAGAGGATGCTTTCCTGGCACCCTTCCTGAAGTCGCACCGGGGCATAAACGCTTTCACGCAGCAGTTCCCATGCGCGGATGACGTCGGCATCCTTCACGCCATAGCGGGCATGGGTGTATTCCTCAATAAAGGCGCGCGGGGCGATGGCCTCGCGGGTGTTGATGCGTTCGGTGAGCAGGGCATAGTAATAGGGGTTGGTCTCCAGCCCTTCTGAAATAAGACCGATGCCAATTGCACCACCGGCATTGCCACTCATGTTTTCGAGCAGCTGGACACCGCCGTACATACCCTGGTTGCCGCCAAAATTGAGCAATTCGCACCACACGTGGGGACGCCCCTGGTAGTTGCGGCTGATGTTGTGCCCGGGGGTCATGTCTTTATCCAGCGCCAGGATGATGGTGTGTTCCGGGTCGGTGCCGGCCACCAGCTGGGGGTGCGGATTGTGCCCCCATGCCTGAATTAACCAGGTGGAATCAGGCGCAGACTTGAGCATGGCTCTCTGCACGGCCTGGGCTGCCGGGGTGAAGGGGGTTCCGCCTGGGTTGCCGCCCTCGTGGAAGAGGTCACCCCCGAAGTATTTACCCTGGTATCCGTACACCTGCTTCAGGTGCTTGTACCAGATGGCTGCCAGCCGCGGAAAATCTTCTGCTGTGGGCTGGATGATGGCGGGGCGGTTGTAATGCCTGCACCATTTGCCCTGAGGGATGATACGGCCATTTACCTTGTCTGTCGGCATGTCGTGCGGCAGGAATCCGACGTAGCCTTGCAGCACCGGCTCCATACCCAGCTGGCGCATGCGCTTTACCAGGAATTTACCAAGTCTGGCTTCGTGGTCGATGATTTCCTGGCTTACCGGGCCGCCTTCTCCCTCCAGGTTGCCCATGTTCCACCATGCTGCATAGGCCGGGTTTGGAATGTATGAGGCAATCTTATCCTGCGGGTAGCCGGTTTCCTTGAGGAAACGCTGCCATACTTCTTCCAGACCCGCGGTTACCAGAGCATGGGTGTAACCATTCAGCGCCAGGAGGTCAACTTCCTTTTCCCAGCGCTTCATATCCCAGTGGGTGGAAGTGTAGCTGAGGGTGCAGTAGTTGTATGCGTAGTTGAAGTCCAGCGCTTTGGGCACGGTGATGGCGGATTCCGGCAGGATGAATTGAGCGGCTGTGGCGTTATCGCCGTTCCAGGAGAAGTGAACCTTGGCAATTTTGCGCAGGTAATAGCCATATGCTCGGATTGCTTCCTTGATGTTGCATGCGGTTACAACCAGCTTTTTTCCCTTTGCGCGGAGGGTGGGTTGCTCACAGTTTTGTTTGATGCGGAATTTGACCCTGTCAGCGTATTCGGGGGTTACGCGTTTGACCAGATCAAGGGCCGGGGCGGTTTTGCTTTCTTCTGCCAGGGCGGGGGTAGACGCAGCAACCAGCACCATGGCGGTACTGGTTGCTGCGAGACACGCCGTGTATAAACGGTGGTTCATTGGTATCAGGTGTTGTTGATTTACCAGAGTTTGATGTTGGAAACGTTATCTTCGTTTTCGGGAGATTTGTTCGTACTGTCACCAAGACCATCGGCTCCCTGGGAGAAAATATCAAAGTCTCCATTGATGCCTTCACCGCTCTTTCCCTTTTCATCCTCGGCCTCGCAGCCCAGACGATAGCGGTACGGACGCCCCCAGGGATCGATCACGACCAGCATTTTGCGTTGACCCTTGGTCTTGGTCTTGATTCGGACTTTCAATACCGGAATCCCCTCTCCCTGTTCGGCTTCTTTCGGGTTCTTGATAACCGTGAAAGAGGGGCAGTAGGGCATGCGGGTCACGCCTTTGATGTTGTCCGGTTCTCCGTCACCATCATCATCGCACGAAAGGGCGCGGTACATAATGGCTGAGCTCTCCTCATCACCGCGGCCAAAGGGCAGAAGCCCGCCGTTGTCGGTGCGGTATTCGGTCATGCTGGCGGCAAGCAGGGCAATTTCTGCCTCCGCCTTCTTGACCAGCTTTTTGTTCTGGTAGCTGGCTACTGCCACCCACATGCCGGATGCCAGCATGGCCAGAATGCCTACACCGATGAGAATTTCCACCAGCGTGAAGCCCTTCGTTGTCTGTTTGGTCAGTTTCATGCGCTGTTTCTGGGGCGAATGGGTGAGGTCAGGATTATACGTTCTTGATGATTTCCATCATCGGCATGAACATAGCGAGCACGATGCTACCAACCACCACGGCCAGGAAGACAATCATGAGCGGTTCAAGCATAGCGGTGAGGGCGGTTACGGAGTTGTCCACTTCCTCATCATACACCTCGGCTACTTTCATGAGCATGTCCGGCAGCTGGCCGGTTTCTTCACCCACGTCTACCATGGAAATCATCATGGGCGGGAATACGTTGCAGGTGCTCATCGGGGTGACAATGGATTCACCCTCGCGCACGGCATCGTGAATCTTGGTTACGGCATCTGCCACCACCACGTTACCGGCGGTGTCGCGGGTGATGAGAAGGGCCTGCAGAATCGGCACACCAGAGGATACCAGAGTGCCGAAAGTACGGGAGAAGCGGGCCACGGCGCTCACCTTATTCAAATCGCCAATCTTGGGGAGCTTCAGCACCATGGAATCCACAGCGCGGCCCCCCTTGGGCGTGCGTTTCCAGAAGGAAATACCTACGATGGCTGCGGCAATGAGCCCCAGCACCAGCACGGCATTGGGCACAAAGGGAATGGTGGTGGCCATGCAGTTATCAGAGAAGTTGAACACGAACTGGGAAAGCCCCGGCAGCTCCATGTTCTGGCCCTCGAACATCTCCTTGAACTTGGGCACGATAACCAGCATGAGGAAGGTGAGGATGCCCACGGCGATGACCAGAATGATGGTGGGGTACACCATGGCGGATACAATCTTGGAACGCAGGCGGTTTGCCTTTTCCTGGTATTCGGCCAGACGCTTCAGCACGACTTCCAGAACACCGCCGATTTCACCGGCTTTCACCATGTTCACAAAGAGCTTGTTGAACATCTTGGGATAGGCGGAAAGCGCCTCGGAGAAAGTGGAGCCCCCTTGTACGGATTCGCCCAGGGCCACGATGGTGGCGCGCAGGTTCGGGTTGGGTTCCTGCTTGCTGAGCACGTTCAGACTTTGGAGCAGCGGCAGACCTGCATCAATAAGCGTGGCGAGCTGGCGGGTGAATACCATGAGCTCCTTCTGCTTTACTGCTGCACCGGCTTTGCCTTTGCTGCCGCTTTCCTTTTTCTTTTTGCCCTTGGCTTCTTTTTTGCCGCCCTTAGCCGGTTTTACTGCGGAGGGACCGCCCTTGCTTTCCTCGCATTCGCGTACGAGTAAACCTTGGGCGCGCACCATTTCCATGGCTGCTATTTTGCTATCAGCCGTGACGAAGCCTGTTTTTTCAGCGCCGTTCTGGTCGAGCGCGGTATATTTGAAATTAGGCATAGTGTTTAGTAAGTTAAAGGGAAAATGTTGTTATGTTAAAAAAATATCAGATGTGGGGCGTGGCGTCAAGCTATTAGGTGTATTTGAGCACTTCTTCAATGGTGGTGTTGCCCTCAAAGATGTTCTGGATACCATCCTGACGCAGCGTGGTCATGCCCAGCTCAATGGCTTTTTGTTTCAGCACAATGGAGGGAACATTCTGCGTGATGAGTTCCTTGATGGGGTCGGTCACATTGAGCAACTCGTGAATACCCTTTCGGCCCTTGTAGCCGGTGTTGGCGCATTTGTCGCAGCGGGCACCGGTGAAGAATTGCTGGTTGCCAATCAGCTGCGGGTTGATACCCAGCTGATTGAGCAGGGAGTTCGACGGTGTGTACGGGGTCTTGCAGTACGGGCAGATGGTGCGCACCAGTCGCTGCCCCAGCACGCCCAGCAGTGTGGCGGCCAGCAGGAAAGGCTGCACGCCCATATCTACGAAGCGGGTTACTGCGCCGGCGGCATCATTCGTGTGCAGGGTGGAAAGCACAAGGTGACCGGTCAGAGCTGCCTGAATGGCAATCTGGGCGGTGTCGGTATCGCGGATTTCGCCCACCAGAATGCGGTCCGGGTCCTGACGCAGGAATGCGCGCAGCACACGGGGGAAAGTTACGCCGATGGCTTCGTTGATGGGAACCTGCACAATGCCGTCGATATCGTATTCCACCGGGTCTTCTGCTGTAAGCAGCTTGGAGTCTTCGGTATTCACCTCGCGCAGGGCTGCGTAGAGTGTGGTGGTTTTACCGGAACCGGTGGGGCCTGTTACCACGAAAATGCCGTTGGGCTTGTTCACCGTATCGATGATGTATTCATGCAGGTGCGGGGAGAGGTTCAGGTTGTCAAGGTTGAGGCTCACGCTGTTGCGGTCGAGCACACGCATTACCACCGATTCACCATACTGGGTGGGCAGGGAGTTCACACGCATGTCCACACCGGCTTCACCTACTTTCATCACGATGCGTCCATCCTGCGGCACGCGGCGTTCAGCAATATTCATGCCGGCCATCACCTTTACGCGGGAAATCACCGAATTGGCCAGATGCACCGGCGGCGGGGCCATCTCATACAGAGCGCCGTCCACTCGGTAACGAATCTTGAACTCGTTCTCGAATGGCTCCAGGTGAATATCGGAGGCCTTTTCCTTAATGGCCTGCATAATCACCAGGTTCACAAATTTGATGACCGGGGCGGCATTGGCTTCCTCGGCTCCGTCGTTGCTGCCCACGTTCATGGAATCCAGCTCGGCGAGCAAATCACCCATGGCGGCTTCTGCACCGCCATAGCATTCGGTGATGCGGTTGCGAACTTCGTAATCCGCTGCTACATACAGGTAAATATCATAGCCGGAAGCCACTCGCAGGTCATCCACCGTTTGCGGATTCAGCGGGTCCTCCAGACACACATAAAGGCCTTCGCCCTCTCGGTATTCAATGGGCAGGGCACCATGCAGACGAGCCAGCCCGGCGGGCAGCATGTCGAGCACCTCCTGCGGCGGGGTGAAATCAGCCAGGGAAATGTACTGGGCGCCCACTTCCATGGCGATGACATTCCAGTAATCCTCCGGGCAGCTGATAACGCCGAAATCAATCAGCGTTTCCCACAGCTCCTTACCGCTGTTGGCCATTTCATCGGCAACATCTTTCGCAACGGAGCGATCCAGCATGCCGTTGTTGATGAAGACATCAATTGCAACCTCGTTGTTCATATCTATAGTAAATTGGTATGGGGTGGGAAATTAGCTGGCGTCGCCGGTGGTTACGCGGATGATTTCATCGGCAGAGGTGAGGCCGGCCATCACCTTGCGGATACCGTCTTCACGCAGCGTGCGCATACCCAGTTCGCGGGCGCGCTTGCGCAGTTGTGCTGAAGTCAGGTTCGAGTTGATAAGACCGCGCATATCGTCCGTCACTTCAAATATCTCGAAAATGCCCAGTCGGCCCTTCATGCCCTTGCCTCGGCATTTTTCGCAGCCACCGGGGCGCGGTACCTTCACCGGGCGGTTGATGTCAATGTTGAGCATGGTGGCCTGCTTCTCCGTCAGCTGGCCATCAATCTTACAGGAGCACAGGCTGCGGCAGAGGCGCTGCGCCATGATGGCGCGCACGGCAGAAGCAATCAGGAAGCGGTCCACTCCCATATCTGCCAGACGCGCTACAGAGGAGGGCGCATCATTCGTGTGCAGGGTCGAGAGCACGAGGTGACCTGTCATAGCTGCCTGAATGGCAATGCTGGCGGTCTCCCCGTCTCGAATTTCACCAATCATGATGATGTTCGGAGCCTGGCGCAGCATGGCTCGCAGCGCTGCCGCAAAGGTCATGCCGATCTCGGAACGAATCATCACCTGGTTGATGCCGCTCATCTCGTATTCCACCGGGTCTTCTGCGGTGATAATCTTCTTGTCCGGGCGGTTCAGGTGATTCAGGCATGCGTAGAGCGTGGTGGTCTTACCAGAACCGGTGGGACCGGTTACCAGAATTACGCCATCGGGCAGGGTTACCAATCGGTCAAAGGTGGCTTCATCATCTGAAAGGAAGCCCAGCTGCGGCAGCCCCAGCGCCAGGGCTGATTTATCCAGAATACGCATCACCACCGATTCACCATGGTTGGTGGGCACGGTGCTCACACGGAGATCAATGTGTGCGCCATCCCGCAAATCCATCTCAATGCGCCCGTCCTGCGGCACTCGTTTCTCTGCAATGCTCATCGAGGAGCTCATCACCTTCAGTCGCGCCACAATCGGCCCCAGCAGCTTTTTCGGGTGGTTTGCAACTTCGACCAGGCGGCCGTCCACGCGGAAACGCAGGCGCACGCGGTCTTCCATCGGTTCAATGTGAATGTCTGAGGCACGCATTTCGTGCGCGTCGTTGAACATATTATCCACCAGCTCAATAATCGGGCCTTCCGTATCGCCCTTGGCGTATTCCTTCTTTTCCGGGTAGTATTTATCCAGAGCCTTGGCCATCAATGGCTCAGATGTTACAAAGAAACTCACATCGCGTCCCAGGAACTGCGGCAGACTATCCATCGTCTGCATATCAAACGGATCGCAGATGGCCACTTGCAGAGAGAATCCATCATCCCCCAGCGGCAGGAACTTTACGCGGCGTGCCAGTTCGCCCTTCACCGAGGCAATAATCCCCGGGTCAATGTCGAAAGCCGTCACATCCACATATTCCAATCCGGAATTGCTGGCTGCCACCTGGGCAATATATTCGGCTGTAATATACTTATTCTCAATCAGGTGCTCGATAATATTATCCAGCGGTGAAAGCTGCATACGGATAGAATCGAGGGTGCCCTCATCAATTGCCCCGGCTTCTACCAGGAGCTGCAGGAGAAAGTCTTCGTTCGAGTACACGGAAGTAAGTTTGGTGAGATGATTAACGCGTTATGAGGCGATAGTACGCCCTTTTTGCAGTCTACACCAAACACCCCCTCGCGTCAATCATTCTGTTTGCCTCTCTGCTTTTTTTTCTTCTTTTTTTCTTCTAGTGGTTCCTCTGGGCCTTTTCTTTTTCCGCATGACAAAATCAATCCTATTTTTAGCTTGCATCCGCGCCATCTCTTCTGTACACTCCGCGTGGGGCTGTAGCTCAGCGGTCAGAGCAGGGGACTCATAATCCCTTGGTTAGGGGTTCGAATCCCTTCCGGGCTATATGGGGCTAGAACCTTTTGGGTTTTCAGCCCCTCTTTTTTTGCCGAAGAAAATGCGTTTTGTGCCGTGTTTTGCGACACTTGATGAACTAAACTTTTCTTAACGTTTTTCTTTATTTTTCACTCTTTGAATCTGCTTGCATCCCGGTGTTTCTCCCGGTGTTTCTCCCGGTTCTTGCTTTTCGGACGGGACGCAAGGTGAAAATCTTCCTCACGCATCTGCGTGTAATGGCGCAAACTTACCTCCGCGGTGTGTCCCATCCACGCGCAAACTTTGTGAAGCGGATACTCTTCCTGAAGCTCCGTGTCCCGCGTCGCACGCAAATTATTGAAAAGTTTCGGCCATACCGGGATGCCGTTTTTCTTCAATATGTGGTTGAACTGCTTCCGAAGAAATGCGCTGGAACTGTCGGAACCGTCCAGTTCCGGGAAAAGAGGAGCGTCCGATCTCGCTTTTTTCCCGCATTTCTTCCGGTATTCTTCCAGGGCGGTGCGGATCTCCGGGAAGAGCGGAATATATCTTTGCGCGAAATTCCCCCGTTCCTCGTCAAATCGGCTCGTCTTTTTCGGAATGCTGATCCGGATCTTGTCTTCCTGCCACAAAATATCGGACCACCGAAGGTACGTGACCTCGGACGGCATCCGCAGACCTCCCCAACGCGCGAAACTGAACAGAAGACGCCACCGGGCATCCGGACACGCTCGAAGCACGGTTTCCGCAAGTTCCGTACTTATGAAAAAATCCCGTGTTCGCGTCAGCGTCGAGCTTCCCTTAAATTTCGTGAAGGGATTCTGCTCGATCCATTTCAGCGAGACGGCCAGATCAAACATCGTTTTTATGTGCTTTATCCGACGGCCCCACGTGGAACGGGCGTAAACGCGCTGAATGTATTCGTAGTATTTCAGCGCGTCATCCTGCGTCAGCTGGGAGACTTTCATTTCCGAAACTTTCCGGACCGCTTTCTCATCGTACCAAAAATTTCCAGGCTGTTGTTTCGCAAGGAATTTCAGAAGCGACTGACTCGCCCCATACCGCCCCGAAGACGTTCTGTCTTTCGGAACCTGACCATTGACCGGGAACGCAAAATAACGCTCGGCAAGTTCTCCGATCGTTCCGCATTCTTCCCTTGGTTCTGCGAGACCCATTTCCGCAATACGCCGATACTGGTCCGGGTCTTTTTTCCACAGATTCGCAAGCCATATTTTGGTATTAGGGGCGATGGAACCCGTTTGAAAACTCGCCTGAAGCTCTTCCAGATGAGTCTTGACGGTCTCTGCATCCCGGCGGGTCGAAAGACCATAAAGACGCCAGCGTTTTTTCGCAAGCATGATCTCGACCCCGAACGTACTGTATTTTTTGTTCTGAAAAATGGAAGCCAAACCGATCCTCCTTTATTTTACTTTAAAATTTTAATAAACGCAAGCCCCCCTGCGCAAAAATTTTCTGAACTGCCGATTCACTGGACCGGTTCCGGCATTCTACGCTGGGATTCAAGCCATTTCAGCACCTCTGCGAGCGAAAAACGCACATGACCGCCGAATTTAAACGAAGGAAGCCCTTTGTACCTTCGGTAATTGTCTACCGTGTGAACGCACACACCGAGAAACGAGGCAACCATTTCGCGCGTCAGCAGTTCGGGATGTTCGCACGTTTTCTGAAAGCAAAATTCCTTTTCCATTCTGATTCCTCCTGAAAATATTTTTCATGACGTTTTGACTTAAAAAAGCCCCTGCGCCTGTATCGTCAGGAAAAACTTTTGTACATCCAAAATGAAAAAATTTTTTTCAAAATTTTTTCGTGCCGTATTTTACGGGACTTCCGAGCTTGAAAAATAGGCCAAATTTCATTTTTTATCAAAAGTGTACAAACACCGTGTACACTTAATCAAAACCATAAATCAAAATACTCCCGAACTGGTCCCGGAACCATTGCGAGGCGTATTTCGGAGAGGCAATCATACTTCCGCCGATTGTCGGGAGTGAAGGCGCGGACGACCTCATTCTGAATCTGTTTGACCGTCATTTTGCCGAGGAGTTCTTCCCCGTAATCCTTGAGTACTTCTGCCGCTTTTTCCACCGCCTCCACCGCGTCAAGTGCCTTTTCTTTCGTGACTGCCAGCGCGGACGCAAGACAGCCCACCGCCTGTTTTACCAGACGTTCTACTCCCGGCGAACTCTTCGGCGGGCGATATTCCCGCAGTTCCTCACGACTCCGGCCTCCCCCGTTTTCGTGGCCGAAATAAAACTCAAACGCCCGAAGCGTTCGGTCCCAGATCGGAGCATTTTTGATGACGTTTTCACTTCCGCGCACTTTTTCACGTTCCAGAATGCGGAACCAGTCACGCCCGAAGACCTGCGGGAGCGATCTTTGACTCAATCGGAGGTCCTCAAACGTCGTGATCCCGTACCGGCGGAGCATCGGACGGCGGAAACGGAACTCGACGCGCGTCAGGAACTCCGGTTTTTTGTAGTTCAGGACCCAGCGGTAAAACGTCATAAAATAGACGTCGTCCGACTCATCGACCTGCGCCAGTTTGTCGTAAATGCAGACCTCGGCATTTTCCGAACGAAGCGTGATCGTCTGAATGCGCATCGTGTGGCAGTCGCTCGTAATTTCGCACTTGCCCCGGCACTGCGTCACGACTTTTTTTCCCTTCATCGCGTCGGCGAACTCGTAAATGTCGACTGGGAGCAAGACCTGCATATCCACGCGCGAAAGCGTCTCCCGGCCCCACGTGAAACCAATTTCGGAAAGCGCGTTCCGAAGCGTCTTTACCGCCTCGAAAAGATTCGTCCGGGCCAGACATTCAAACCCGAACCGAACGCGGACCGGCACGATATTTCCCTTCGGGTTGCTGTGGATGTAGAGTTTCACGCCGTGGGATTCCAGGACGTACTTGTATTTATGGAACCCGGAAGCGGCTCCCTTTGCGCTGACTTTCCAGACGAAACCGCCGAACTCAAGGAAAGACCGCTCTAAATCGCCGTCATCCGCGAACTGCCGGCAGACGTCCAGAGCCTCACAGAGCCAGAGGAAACGATTCTGGTCCCATTCGCCGTCAATGCCAGCTTCCACGCCTCCATCGTACCCGCCCCAGTTCCGGGGATAGTCCGCCGTCTCATACCTCGCAAGCCCCATGTTATCGGCAGGGGGAACACGCATCAGGAACTTTTCCAGAAGCGTCTCCGGCGCGTCCGCGGTCTGGTCGCTGGCGCGAGTCAGTCCCGCGCTCCGCGCCTTGGACTCTCCAAAGTCAAGTATTCCCTGCGCGTCGTTCATGAAATCCGCGTTATGCGCCCGCAGGATGTTCTCGTTCGGCGGGAACATGAACGGGGAATCGTTCTCGATGTCGTAGATCTCCGCGTACTTCCGGATACGCTCGGCCGTCCGTTCGGTTCGGTTTCTCTTCATGTTCAAGTTTCTCCTTTCGTGAAAGTTTCTTTTTGCTCAAAACGCCCGCCAAAAAGGGGACCTGCCCCCGTTCCCTCTGCCGATCCGTCGCCAACGGCTCCACTCATTCCGGCGGGAAAGCGTGCTTGAAAATTCGCTGACGGTCCGAAAAAATTTTTGTTGGTTCCCCCAAAAATTTTTTCCTCCCTACGAAGTTTTCTGCGCCCAGCTTCCGCCTCCACTCGTTCCCGCCTCCTATGGGCGAGCGACGGACGCGGCGACGGGAAGGGGGCACACACACCCCGCATTCTTAAACCGCATCCCTCATTCCAAATCGAAAGCGCGCCCGCTGGCGCGAGAAAGGTCTCTATTTTGGCTATTTCCTCACCAAACAAAGAAATCCACGCAAGAAAGATCAGAACATCAAATAGATAAAATTTCCTAAATTCTCCCGGTGTTTCTCCCGGTCTGAATTAAAAATTCACGAAAAACACGGGAAAAAACGCATTTTTAAAATTCCCGCCTCGGCTACTTTCGGGGGTTGCAAGATTTCGCAACCCTTTTTCAATTTCTTGCAAGAGTTCGCAAATTACGGGACTTGACGCGCTTTTCTGTTCGCCCGTGCTTTTCTCTGCAATGCGGTACAGGTCCACATTTCGGCCCCTTTTCGGCCCCCACAGGTCCACATTTCGGCCCCCTCGCGTCCGTCTGGACGGCGTCGCGTACTTTTTCAGCCATGCGCCCAGCTCCAAACCTGCGGGCGTTTCGGTGTAGCCTCCGTCCTCAATATCGGTTGAATAATGCTGGAGTGCAATCTTTCCAGAGTGCCGGGCTAGTTTTTGATACGTCAAAATATCCGCTCCTGCTTTCAACAAATCCGTACAGAACGATTTCCGCAGATTGTACCATGGCTTGCGCTCCGGCAAAATCACATCGGCCCGCCTTGCGTACTTTTTCAGCATGGTGTTTGTGTTCGTCTGTGGGGTCATATCCGGAAAGACGCGTTCTCCCTCCGGCGCAACATCAAACCAATCAGAAAGAACCTCTTCCAGAGCAGGCGCAAGCGGAATCGTTCCGCGCTGTGTTTTTCCCTCAAGGGTAACGGAGCCGATTTCTCCGGCGCAACTCCACCGGATTTTATCCCACGTCAACCGGAACAGGTCGCAAGCTCCACGGCATCCGGCATACCGACCCAGCGCAAAAACCGCCCTCCACTTCCTGCTTTCGGCGGAATCTAAACTACTCATTGACTCCAAAATTTGATTGACGATTTCCGCCGGAACGTATTCGTGGTTTTCCTGATTTTTCGCTTCCCACCCACGCAAAACCAGAAACGGATTGAACGACAATTTACCGCAAGTCACGGCCCAGCCGAAAACAGACTTGAAATTGCCGATTTCCCGTCCTACGGTCGCGGGGCTGTAGGCTTTCGGTGTTTTCCCTCTGGTATCCAGAGGGGCGGTCGAAAACCAATGCAAGAACTGTTGCGCTTCCGTAGTCGTTATCGTTCCGGCGGGGCGGTCTGCTCCAAAATACTCAATCAGCCGTTTTCCGTGTCGCTCGTGTTTGTACTGCGTCCGCTCGCTTGACTGTTGCGCCTGTTCCTCCCACAATTCGGCCATATCCTTGACGGTGAAAACCTTCACGCGCTCAGGAACCAGTCCCCAGCTCTGCAATTTGTCATAAATTGCCGGGGAGTCCGTCGCTAGTTTCTGTTTCCACGCTGTCAGCTCCGGGGACTCCACACCAGAAAGAACAGAGGTTTTCAAATCCTCAATTTTCTCGCCTGTCCGTTCCGCGATCCGTCGGTCGGTGAATCCGTAAAGTTTCCGTTCCTGCTTCCGAAAAGAAAACTTCACATAATAGCTGTTTCTTTTTTTGCTCACACTTGCCATTTTTCATCCTCCATTTAGCAGGCTGTCATGTTTTGTTTGCTTGCATTATACCAGAAAAGCAGGCTCTTGAATATTCCCCCCTCCCTGCTTTTCGTGAATTTTTTTTGAATTTTCCGTAAACTTTGGGAAACTTTGCCGGATACCATTTCAACATGGCCAC
>JAZSRB010000011.1:0-32208 GCA_045538275.1 Akkermansia sp.
TGCCGCCTGAAGGGCGGGCAGCAATTTCGACAGCCTGTCAGGCTGATTTCGACGGCACGGCAGGGACGATTTCGATCCGCGCGAGCGGAATTTCGATTGCGGTCGCCAGACCGCACTCACCGACAAACTTCAATTTATCGCTCATTTGTTAATACCAGGGGGCTTCTGATGAAACGGCATTCATTTATCAGCTGCTTCTGCAATCTTTGGGACACATGTGTTTTTTGTTATCACTCAACCAGATTGGCTTGACATCCAGCGGCCGCAAGCGTATCATAACACGCCTTTTACTCTTTTCACACCGTGAGCACTAACACTAAACAAGAACTCTGGACCTCCAACATCGGCGCCGTGCTTGCTGTGGCCGGCAGCGCGATCGGCTTCGGCAATTTCCTGCGCTTCCCCGGCCTGGCCGCCCAGTATGGCGGCGGCGCATTCATGATTGCCTATTTCACGGCATTCCTCCTGCTGGGTATTCCGCTCAGCTGGGTAGAATGGGCCATCGGCCGCAAGGGCGGTGCTCTGGGCGCGCATTCCTCCGCCTCTGCGTTCTTTGTACTCTCCCGCAGCAGCAAGTGGAAGTACATCGGTCTGGCAGCTGTACTCACCCCGCTGGCCATTACCATGTACTACATGGCACTGGAAGGCTGGACGCTCGGTTACGCCTGGCACATAGCCATGGGCGATCTGAATTTCAAGACAAGCGCGGAATACGGCAACTTCTTCGGTAACTTTGTAGGACTGAACGGCAACGGCAGCATATTCAGCGGCGAAAGCAGCATGCTCGTCTTCTTTGGCATTGCGGTATTCAGCAGTTTCTGGCTTATCTACCGGGGCGTGAACAAGGGTATCGAGTGGTTCTGCAAATGGAGCATGCCGGTGCTGGTTATCATCGGTGTGATTATCCTGGTGCGTGTGCTTACCATGGGCACACCGGATCCCACCCACCCCGAACGCAATGTGAACGAAGGGCTGGGCTATATGTGGAACCCGAACAAGGTGATGCTGGTAGCCGGAGACAAGGAGGTGGACATGGTTCCGGCCTCAGCCTCACCGGAAGAGAAGAAGGCACAACTGGAACGCCTCATGAAGGAGTATCCGGAGCAGGAAATCAAGGAGAAACCCATCACCCTGGTGCAGGGACTCCTGAACCCGAACCTGTGGATTACCGCAGCAGGGCAGGTGTTCTACTCCGTATCCATCGGGTTCGGCATTGTCTGCACCTATGCCAGTTATGTCGACCGCCGCAAGGATATTGCCCTTTCCTCGCTCACAGCCAATGCAGCCAATGAGGTGGCAGAGGTTGGTCTGGCGGGCATGATGATAATCCCCTCAGCCGTGGCGTTGCTGGGTGTAGTGGCAGCTGCGGGTACCAGCACATTCGGCCTGGGGTTCAATGTACTGCCGCAGGTGTTTGCCAGCATGCCGGGGGGGCAGATTTTCGGCACCCTGTTCTTCGGACTGCTCTCGATTGCAGCCATCACCAGCGCCATCTCGATTCTGCAGCCGGCGGTGGCTTTCATCGAGGAATTCTGGCAACTGCGCCGCATTCAAAGTGTCACCATCATCGCCCTGCTGCTTACTGTGGGTTCCCTGATTGTCGTGTGGTTCACCAATGACCTCATCGCGCTGGACACGCTGGACTTCTGGCTGGGCACCATGAGCCTTTACATCAGCTCGGCCACCTTCCTCATCGTGTTCCGTTTTGTCTGGGGAACAAACAAGGGCATAGCCGAGCTGCGCCGCGGTGCACACATGCGCATTCCTCGTTTCATTGCTTTTATTATCAACTGGATAACACCGGGCATCATGCTCTTCATCTTCGTTGCCTGGCTGTACCAGAACCTGTTTGTGCAACAGAGCTACCACATCACCAACCTCCAGGAGGGTAAGCCTGGCGCGGTCATTCCCCTGGTGTGGGTAGGTATTGTCCTGCTGTTCTTCTGCTTCGTGGCACACACCTCTACTCGTTTCAGTTATCACAAGAAAGACAAGGAATAACGGCCATGCCCGATAAAACAGATCACTGGAAAACCAACCTGGGAGTCATGCTGGCCGTTGCCGGCAGCGCTATCGGCTTCGGTAACTTCCTGCGTTTTCCCGGTCTGGCCGCCCAATATGGCGGCGGAGCCTTTGTCGTGGCCTACTTCTGCTGCTTTCTGCTGCTGGGGCTGCCGCTGTGCTGGGTAGAGTGGAGCATCGGCCGCGGTGGCGGTGTACTCGGGGGGCACAGTCCGGCCTCAGTATTCCACCTGCTCTCCCGCAAAACGCTCTGGAAATACCTGGGCATTCTCGGCATTCTGGCTGGTCTCAGCATCAATGTCTACTATGTCTACATGGAAGGCTGGACGCTCGCCTACGCCTGGAACACCATGCTGGGCAACCTGAACTTAGACACCCCGCAGCAATACGGAGACTTCTTCTCCGACTTTGTCGGCATGGGGGCAGATGGTCACTTCTTCAGCGGGCAGACGAGTGCCCCCATCTTCTTTCTGTTGGCATTCGGGGCCAATTTCTGGCTCATCTACCGCGGGGTCAGCAAGGGGATTGAGTGGTTCTGCAAATGGAGCATGCCTGTTCTCTTTTTTGTAGCCATTGCGCTGCTGGTGCGCGTGCTCACCATGGGCACACCGGATGCCGCCCACCCGGAACGCAGCGTCGACCAGGGACTCGGGTACATGTGGAACCCGGAAAAAATCATGCTGGTTGAAAGTGCCACGGGCAAATCCATCGGCATGGTACCGGCAGGAGCCACAGAGGCAGAGAAAGCGGACCTGCTCAACCGCCTGCGCGAAGAGTACCCGACAGCCTGTATCGAAGAAAAAGAAATCACATTCTGGCAGAGTCTGTTCAATCCAGAGATGTGGCTGAGGGCCGCCGGGCAGGTATTCTTCTCACTTTCCGTCGGGTCCGGTTCCATCTGCTGCTACGCCAGCTATGTACGCCGGCGCAAGGATATAGCACTCAGCGCGCTCACAGCCGGAGCTGCCAACTCCGTCACCGAAATTGGTCTGGCCGGGCTCACCATTGTACCGGCAGCGCTGGCACTTCTGGGCGTAGCCGCAGCCGCCACCGTGGGCACATTCGGGCTTGGGTTCAATGTCTTGCCGCAAGTATTCGCCGTCATGCCAGGCGGGCAGCTTTTCGGAGTTCTGTTCTTCCTGCTGTTGTTCATTGCAGCGGTGACCAGCGCGCTTTCACAGGTGCAACCGGCAGTATCATTCGTGGAAGAATACTGGAATCTGCGCCGCGGGCAGAGCATTGCCCTGGTGGCAGGGCTGTTGCTGGTGGGGGGATTCATTATCGTCTGGTACACCAGGGACATGCTGGCGCTGGATAGTATCGACTTCTGGGTCGGCAGCCTCATCCTCTATGTGACTACCGGCCTCAACCTCATTTTCTTCAACCAGATATGGGGCACTCATAATGGCATGGCCGAACTCAACAACGGCGCAGCCATCCGTATTCCTGCAGCAGCAAGCTTCATCATCCGCTGGGTGACACCACTCATCATGGTAGTCATCTTCGGTGCATGGCTCTGTCAGGAGCTGTTCTTTACACGCAGCCCATATGTCGCTAATATTGTCGAGGGGCGCATCGGCGCCATTCTGCCGCTGCTCTGGGCAGCTGGCATCACCCTCTTCTTCTGCATCGTAGCTGCCACCCCCCGCAAATTCAACAAATAATTCACACCAAACCTCATATTACAATCGTGAGCACAAACAAGAAAAACGAAAACTGGAATACCAGTATGGGCGTGGTGCTGGCCGTTGCCGGCAGCGCCGTCGGTTTCGGTAACTTCCTCCGCTTCCCTGGACTGGCCGCCCAGTATGGTGGCGGTGCCTTCATGATAGCCTACTTCACGGCATTCCTTCTGCTGGGGATTCCGCTGAGCTGGGTAGAATGGGCCATTGGCCGCAAGGGGGGCACGCTGGGGGGGCATTGCACTGCCAGCATATTCTACCTGCTCAGTGGCAAGGCTCGCTGGAAATATCTCGGCATTGCCGGTGTCGTCGCCACTATCGGCATTGCCATGTATTACATTCCGCTGGAAAGCTGGACCATCGGCTACGCATGGCACACCGCCATGGGGGATCTGCAGTTCAACAGCAGCGAGGGTTACGGCAACTTCTTTGCCAACTTCGTGGGCCTCACCGGAGACGGCTCCATCTTCCTGGGTGGGGGCACCCAGCTGGTATTCTTTGCTCTGGCTATCCTGGCCAATATGTACATCATTTTCCGCGGTATCGGCAAGGGGATTGAATGGTTCTGCAAATGGAGCATGCCCCTGCTCTTCCTCACCGCATTCATCATTCTGGTCCGCGTGCTCACCCTGGGCACCCCGGATGCCAGCCAGCCGGAGCGCAATGTAAGCCAAGGTCTTGGCTACATGTGGAACCCTACCAAGACCATGCTCGTAGTCGAGGGCAAGGAAGTGGAAATGGTACCGGCCCAGGCTACATCCGAGCAAAAGGCAGAGCTTATATCCCGCATCCAGGCCGCGCATCCCGGCAAGCCTGTGGAGGAAAAGTACATTTCCCTTACCCAGGGGCTGCTGAATCCTGAAATGTGGCTTACCGCAGCAGGGCAGGTGTTCTTCTCCCTTTCCATCGGATTCGGTACGGTATGCTCCTACGCCAGCTATGTACGCCGCCGCAAGGATATTGCGCTTTCCTCCCTCACCGCCAATGCGGCCAATGAAGCCGTAGAGGTAGGTCTGGCCGGCATGATGATTATTCCCGCCGCCGTAGCGCTGCTGGGAGTAGTAGCCGCGGCAGGCTGCGGCACGTTCGGGCTGGGCTTCAACGTACTGCCGCAGGTATTCCATTCCATGCCAGGCGGCCAGGTATTCGGCACGCTCTTCTTCGTTCTACTCTTCATTGGAGCTATCACGAGCGCCATTTCCATGCTGCAGCCCTCTGTGGCCTTCCTTGAGGAATTCTGGAATCTGCGCCGCATGCAAAGTGTATCTCTGGTAGCTTTTCTGGTAACCGTCGGCACCCTCATGGTCGGCTGGTTCACCGAGGGGCTCATGGCACTTGACACCATGGATTTCTGGTTCGGCACCATGTTCCTCTACATCACCTCCTGTCTCTTCTTCACCATATTCAACATGGTGTGGGGCACCAGGAATGGTCTTGAGGAACTGCGCACCGGAGCCTCCATGCCCCTGCCGCGAGGATTAGGCTTCATCATCCGCTGGGTCACCCCCGGCATCCTGCTTATCATCTTTGCCTCCTGGCTCTACCAGAACATCTTCGTGAAACTGAGCAGCCAGGTAGTCAACATACTCAATGGCGAACCCGGTGCCGTATTCCCCGTAGTCTGGGTAATTCTGGTAGCTCTTTTCTTTGCTTTCGTCATCTACACCTCCCCCAAGTTCCACAAGCACACCACCCCCGAAGATTCTAACAATTAACCCCCCATTCCAACCATTATGACCATCGCAGGTATCATTACCATGTTGCTTTCCATCGGCATTGTATGGGCTCTCTTCATTTCCTGCTGCATCCGCCTTGTCAAAAGCGATAAGGCTGTTGAAACAGATAATGATGCAGAGTAAACCAGTCGCCATACAACACTTATTCTCAGCCCAGTAGAAGCCATGAGCAAGCATCTCTCCTTCCTGATTCTTCCTCTTCTGGCAGCAATCACCCAGCCAGCTCCGGCGTTCTGGGATGATGCTGTCTCGGCCTTCAAGGCAAGTCCGGCAGCCAAAAAGCCAGCCGCCAGCAAAAAACCTGGCAAAGCGGCCGAAAACCCCAGCGCATGGGATACGCTCATGGCGGAGGCTAATAAAAAATTCAGTTCCGATAACAAGAAGAAAGAAAAATCCGAATGGGATAAACTTTCTGAAAAATCGGATACCGATTTAAAGAAATCTGAACAGGACCAGGGCAACGCTGATAACTTCAGCTGGGATCAGCTCAAAGAACGCGCCAGCAAATCCATAGACCAGTTTGCCAAAGATGGCAAGGGCTTTGACATCATGCACAAGGTCAAGCGCAAGGTCGAGAAACTGGCAGCAGATGAAGACTCCGCGCTCACCGGCCGTTTCTACGACCTCAAGCTGCCTCTGGACGAAAAGAAAGCCAAGCCCCTGTACCGGGAAAAAGTTGTGCAATTCATCCGCAATTTCATGGATTCCGACTGGGACCCCGAAATGCTGGAACAATACTACTCCCCCAAGGTAGAACTGGCTGCTCCCTATTTCTACCTGCCGCGCTGCAAGGCCTCCTATGCACCCAAGGCATTCCGCTGCAACGAGGGCGAGCAGGAAAAGGAAGTGAAGCCCCTGGCATGGCTAGTCGTCTACTCCGGTGAGGTCAAAGCCCCCAAGAGCGGTCATTTCCGTTTTATCGGCATGGGAGATGACTCCCTGGTAGTGCGTTTCAACAAGAAAGTTGTGCTGGAATCCGGCTGGAGCATCCCCTCCAAAGGAGAGATGGCACTGGGCACCAGTCGCGAATACCAGGATTTCATCAGCTCCCCCAAGGGCGGCGGCGCACTCTATAAATACGAGGAAACCCCGCATTGGAACAGCAAGCTCGGCGGTATTCAGGCTGGCCAGAAATTCCACGTGAAAGAAGGCGAAACCTACCCCATCGAAATTATCATCTCTGAAATTCCCGGCAGCGAATTCGGCTTCTGCCTGCTCATCGAGGAACTCGAAACCGGCAAAGCCCCCACCGGAAAATACGAGGTAGGCGAAGCCCCCAAGGTATCCCTTTTCCGCACCAATGAGACATTCCCCGACCTCAAGGAAATCAAGGAGGCCCTCACCAAGGACGGTGATTACCGCGTAGGTAAAGAGCTGGAAATTCCCCCATACGATGAGGAAAACAGCCCGGTCTGGAAGGTCGAGGCCAAAGGTCCGCGCCGTAGTATCGTAGAACGCACCGCTGCCGCCATGACAGAGGATGAGGACACCGCCATGGGCCGCCGCAAAGACGTTGGGGAAGAATCTGCAGAAAACCAGGAAGCGGATGCCGATGCCTGCAGAGGTAAGAACCCGCCCCCCCCGGGCAAGCACAAGCACCACGGCAAATAAGACATCCATTAATCATCTCTATCACACACCATGAAACATCGCCGATTTGCCCCCGTTCTGGCAGCCGTCGCCCTTTTTGCCCTGAGCTCCTGCTCCATGCAGAGCATGGTCTACCCCGGCAGCAGAATGCAACTGCCGGATGCCGCCTGCGGTTACCCCACCTACACACTAGAGTTACCCACAGAAGACGGCACCAGCACCCTGCACGGCTGGTTCTTCAACCGCGGTGCCAACACGCCGCTGGTAGTCATGTTTGGGGGCAATGCTCAGAATGTCGGCACGCTGGCCAACATAGCTGCAGCAGATCCCTCTCGCTCCTACCTGCTCATGAACTACCGCGGCTATGGCGACAGCACCGGCGAACCATCCCAGAAAACCATTGTGGCCGATGCTCGCTACAGCATCCGCTACGCCAGGGCTGCCATGGGAAACCCCGCAGCCCAGCTCTACCTGGCCGGCTTCAGTCTGGGCAGCGCCGTAGCAACCCACGTAGCCATCTCTGAACAACCAGCCGGCATTGTGCTTATCTGCCCATTTGATAATGCCAGAACCGTAGCCTGCAATGTGGTGCCGCTTATCCCGCGCATCATGCCGCTGGACCCCTGGGATTCCGTACGCGTAGCACCGCAGATTACCTGCCCTGTCACCATCATGCAGGCCAACTACGATAAATCCATTCCTGAGATAAGCACCCAGAAGCTCATCCAGGCGTTCCGCACTCCGCCCATCGTGCACAAGTTCGACGCCGACCACAACAACATCTTCACCGCAACAGGCTTCCGCCAGCTTCTTCTGCAGGCCATGCCCGTTACCGAACACAGCAAATTCGATTTCTGATTCCATCCCCCCCCTCTGCGGCTAAATTCCACCCGGCTCCATTCCCATGAGTAAACGTATCCTCTTCTTCGTGTTTCCCCTGCTGCTTTCATTCGCTCAGCAGGCACCGGCATTCTGGGACGAAGCAGTTTCCGCATTCAAAGGCTCTCCTGCGGCACCAGGCAAGAAGGGCAGGAATCCTAAGCAGGCGGGGGCGAAAGGAGCCCCCGGCGCATGGGACAAACTCATGGACGGCGCCAACAAGACGCTTGGCTCCGATAAGAAAGAAAAATCTGACTGGGATAAACTTTCTAAAAAAGCCAAAGCTGATTTGAAGGAATCAGAACAAGATAAAGGTAATGCCGACAATTTCAGCTGGGACGAACTTAAGACACGCGCCAGCCAGTCCATGGACAAATTCGCCAAAGATGGCCAGGGACTCGATATCATGCGCAAAGTCAAGCGCCGAGTGGAGAAACTGGCATCGGACGAGAACTCCACCCTCATCGGCCGTTTCTACGACCTCAAGCAACCGCTCGATACTACCAAAGCCAGGCCGCTGCACGGAGAGCAAGTCAATGATTTCATCAAGAATTTCATGGATTCCGACTGGGAACCGGAAATGCTGGAGCAATACTACTCCCCCAAGGTAGAGCTGGCTGCTCCCTACTTCTACCTTCCCTACTGTCTGGCATCTTATGCACCCAAGGCATTCCGCTGCAATGAGGGCGAACAGGAACGCCAGGTTGAACACCGGGCCTGGGTGGTGGTGTACCGCGGGCTGGTCACAGCCCCCAAGAGCGGCCACTTCCGCTTTGTCGGCACCTGCGATGACACCATCGTGGTGCGATTCAACAAAAAAGTCGTGCTGCAGGCCGGCTGGAGTATTTCCCATCTCAGCAACGATATGAACAAGGGGTCCTATAAGGAATACCAGGACTTCATCAGCTCGCCGAAGGGAGGTTGCGCCCTCTACCAGTACGAAGAAATCCCGGAGTGGAACAAGTGCCTGGGCGGTATTCAGACCGGCACCAAATTCCATGTAAAGGAAGGAGAGACCTACCCCATCGAAATCCTCCTTTCGGAGATACCCGGTGGGCGCTTCGGTTTCTGCCTGTTCATTGAAGAGCTGCAAACCGGCAAAGCCCCCACCGGTAAATACAACGTGGGTGAAGCCCCCACATTGCCACTCTTCCGTACCAACGAAATGCTGCCCGACCTCAAGGAAATCGAGCAGGAGCTCAGAAAGGATGGTGTGAACTACGCCCCGGAAGCAAAGCTCCAGATTCCCCCGTTCCTGGAGGACTCCCCCATCTGGAAAGTGGAATCCAACGGCCCGCGCCGCAATATTGTTGAGCGAGCCGCTGCCTCCATGAGCGATGAAGACACTGCCCTGGGTCGCCGCAAGGCTGCAAAGGAATCCTCAGTAAAAAAGCAGCCACTGGGCCCGGAAATAAGGCAAAAAAAACGCGGTAGGTAAGCCACGGCATTTCCGTTTCTACGCAAGACACTTCGTCCTGCACGTTTTTAGACTTGTCAACGGCTGTTTAATCAGCTAGATTAAGTGTGTTATGGGTAAGCGTATCATCTTCTCTTTACTTTCTCTGGTTCTTCTCGCCACGCAGCCGGTTCCGGCTCAGAGCGATTGGGACAAACTGTTTGCAGAGGCCAACCAGGCCATGCAGGCAGATACCAGCACCCCTGCGGCTGATACCACAGCCAAGGCAAATGCCACCAGCGCTACAGCCACAGCCCCCAATACCCCCAGCTGGGATGACATGACCAAGCGCTCCCAAGCCTCAATGAGCAGCTACACCCGCTCCGGCCAGGGGGTCGATGTCATGGGCGGCAAAACCAACCGAGCCATCGACAAAATGGCTGCTGACGATACCTCTACCCTCACCGGCCGCTTCTATGACCTCAAGCAGCCGGTGCGCGAGGGTGCCAAGCCCCTTCACCGCGAAGCCGTTGTCGAGTTCATCAAAAACTTCATGGACGCAGACTGGGACCGCAGTATGCTGCGCCAGTACTACTCCCCCAAGGTAAAGCTGGAAGCCCCCTACTTCTACCTGCCCCGCTGCAAGGCTGCCTATGCCCCCTACGCTTTCAACTGCAACAGCGGCAGCCAGACCCGCAAGGTAGAACCGCTTGACTGGGTGGTTCACTACAGCGGCACCGTTATTGCCCCCGAATCCGGCAACTTCCGCTTTGTCGGCATGGGTGACGATGCCATCGTTGTCCGCTTCGATAACAAGGTTGTTCTGGAAGCCGGCTGGTCTATTCCCTCCCGCAACAACATGACCCTGGGGATCTCCAGGAAATACCAGGACGAAATCACCTCTCCCAGCGGTGGCCGTGCCCTCTACCAGTACAAGGAAATCCCCCATTGGAACCAGATGCTCGGCGGTCTGCCCTCCGGCCGTCACTTCCACGTAACCAAGGGCAAAGCCTACCCCATCGAAATCCTTCTCTCTGAAATCCCCGGCAACGAGTTCGGCTACTGCCTGCTCATCGAGAAAGTACGCGGCAATGGTGACCACGGAAAATTCGGCCCCGATGAATCCCCCACCCTGGCGCTCTTCCGCACCAATGACCTCCTGCCCGACCTTGAGGAAATCAAGCAGGCTCTCAAGCGCAACGGCACCAATTACGCTGTGGGTAAGAAACTTGAAGTGCCCCCATTCCTGCTTGATTCCCCCGTGTGGACTGTCACCGAGGACAGTAAACAGAAGCGCACTTTCGCTGACTACATGACCGCAAGTGAAGATGATGACACCGCCATGGGACGCCGCGCCATGAGCAACGACCCCGATGATATCTCCGATTCTGCTGACAAGACCAGGCCTGCCAGGAAAAAAGCCAGAAAGGCCCGCAAAAAATCTATGAAGAACGCCAAATAATCCACGCCGATGACTAAACGACTCATCGTAACCTTTCTGGCGGCAGTTGCTCTTGCAACTGCCACTGATTGTCCCCGGGCCATCCTGCTATTCGTAGCAGATGATTTAGGGTATAATGACACCACCGCTTATGGCAACAGCGGCGCGTCCTGCCCAAATGTACAACGCCTTGCAGACCAGGGGCTTTTATTCACGGATGCGCACAGCACCAACTCCGTATGCTCCCCCTCACGCTACTCCATGCTCACCGGGCAATATGCCTGGCGACAGAAAGGCACCGGCATTCTGCCGGGAGATGCCGCCCTCATCATCCCCACGCGCGACAAGGCAGAGTGTTTAGGCACCCTGATGCAACAAGCCGGCTACCGCACCGCCGCCATCGGCAAATGGCACCTGGGCCTGGGCAGCGGCAACATTGACTGGAACCAGCCCATCTCCCCTGCCCCGGCAGATGTGGGTTTTGATTACTCCTTCATCATGGCCGCCACCGGAGACCGCGTACCCTGCGTCTACGTGGAAAACGGCAAAGTTCGCAATCTCGACCCGCAGGACCCCATTGAGGTCAATTACAGCGGCAAGGCCTACCCGGGCGTTCCGACTGCAGCTACCCACCCGCAGCTGCTCAAGCCCTGGGGGAGGCCCAGCGACCGGCAGCACGCCTGCTGCATCATCGACGGCATCTCCCGCATCGGCCACATGCGCGGGGGCACCGCAGCCCTGTGGAAAGACCAGGATATTGCCGATGAAATCACCGCTGCTGGCGAGCGTTTCATTGCCGGCTGCGCCGGCAAACCGCTGTTCCTGTACTTCTGCACGAACGATATCCACGTCCCCCGTGACCCGCATAATCGCTTCCGCGGGAAAAGCCAGCTTGGCATCCGCGGCGATGTTACCCTGCAGATGGATGATTCCCTGGGCCGTCTCATAACCTCACTGGAGAAAAACGGCTACAAACCGGAGGAAACCCTCATCATCTTCACCAGCGACAACGGCCCCGTCATCTCCGATGGCTATGAGGACGGAGCCCGCCAGGCATGCGCTGACCACAAACCAGCGCATCCCTGGCGTGGCGGCAAATATTCCCTCTTTGAGGGTGGCACCCGCGTACCCTTCATCGTGTACTGGCCCGGCACCGTAAGACACGGCACCAGCACCGCCCTCATGTGCCAGATGGATATCGGCCGCACGCTGGCCAGCCTCTGCGGCATCAACATCCCCGAGGGCTCCATGCGCGACAGCGAAAACCACCTCCCCGCGCTTCTGGGAAATACGGAACAGGGCCGCACCGAACTTGTAACCCAGGCCTTTGAAGGGCCGCGCTATGCCTTGCGCCGAGGGCAGTTCAAATACATACCGGACTACGGTAGCGGCCGCCCCGACCGCCAGGGCCGCGGCGAGCAGCTCTACGATTTGAACGCCGACCCCGGCGAGCAGCGCAACATCGCCCCGCAGCACCCGGAGAAGACGGCACAGCTTCGTAGTCTGCTGCAGCAGCTCACCTCCGAAGCCGTATATAACAATAAATAAGATCTGCAGTCCGGCTTAGGATAGGTATACTCGTCAGTCCCGCTTTTCCAGAGCATCAGCCCTGGTATAAAGTTCCTGTGCTCTTGCGGGATTAGCCGGCATACAGTCCCCCTGTTCATAGGCCCAGCCCTCTGCCCAGGCACGGCCCAGCATGCGGACAGCCCGGGCGTGGTCCAGAGCCGCCGCCTTGGCGTAATGCGAGTAGGCCCGTTCGCGCACCGTTGCTGCATCTCCGGATTTCAACAGATTCTCTGCCAGCAGGTAATTCAAATCTGCATCATCGGGGTATACCTGCAAGGACCGCTCACACCAGTAAATAGCAGCCGGCACATTCTCGCGGAGGCTATCTCCATCCGAGGAATACTCCCATGCCAGTTTCTGCATGACCTCGGCATCATTCAATTCTGCCGCTCGCAGCATCAGCAGTTCAAACTCAGCCCGCTGAGCATCGGTCTGCGCCGTTTCGCGCAATCTTCCTTTGGGCGCTCCAGGATTTGGCTGATTTTGTCCGAATATTATTTTCATATTTAATTTCCTCGGTTAATAGAGGATTAGTTCCACTTGATATCTCGATATTTTATGTATCATCTCTATACACGCCTCAAATACCGCCGCCCCGGTATCGCCTTCAACCGGGAATGGGCTGCCGGACATAACGCAGCAGCGGCAGCCCGGTCAGGGGCTGCCGCTGGTAAAAACAGGTTGCAGTTCAACAGGCCTTACACCTCGAAAAGGTGGGTCACAGAAGCATTGTGGTGAATGTTGGCAATGGCCTGGGCAAAGAGCGGGGCGATGCTCACGGTATCAACGCGGTCACCATAGGCCATGGGCACGGAGTCGGAGGTGAGCAGGCACTCAATGGAGCTGTTGGCGAGGCGCTGGCGGGCAGTATCCGTCAGCACGCCGTGGGACACGCCGGCAAAGATGCGGGCGGCCCCGTGCTCCTTGAGAATCTTGGCAGCAGCGCAGAGAGTGCCGCCGGATTCGGTCATATCGTCCACCATGAGGACATCCTTGCCCTTCACGTCGCCAATGACGGCGTGGGCGTCCACCTCGGTAGCGGAGATACGCTGCTTGGCAACGATGGCAAGCTCCGTGCCAAGGATGTTGGCATAGCTCTTGGCGTTTTTCACACCGCCGATATCGGGAGAAACCACCACGAGATTGTTCATATCCTTCACATAGTTGGCCTTGAGGTGCTTCACCAGCACGGGCACGCTGTGGAGGTGATCCACGGGGATTTCAAAGAAGCCCTGAATCTGTGCGGCATGCAGGTCCATGGTGAGCACGCGGTTCACACCAGCAGCGGTAAGCAAGTTGGCCACCAGCTTGGAGGTAATGGGCACTCTGGGCTTATCCTTGCGGTCCTGGCGGGCGTAGCCGTAGAAAGGCATCACGGCGGTGATGCGGCTGGCGCTGGCGCGGCGCACGGCATCCACCATCACGAGCAGTTCCATGAGGTTGTGGTTCGTGGGTGGGCAGGTCGGCTGAACAATGAAGACGTCTGCGCCACGAATGGATTCTTTAATCTGAACGAAGCTTTCGCCGTCCGGGAAGGTATTGACAGTTGCGTCACACAGGGGAAGACCCATGACCTTGGCAATATCCTTAGCTAACTGGGGATGAGCGGTACCGCTGATGATTTTCATGTATGCAGATGTGGTGGGTGAGCGACTATTCTTGACATTTTCGCAAAAATTGCAATACTAAATGCACATTTAACCAGATTTTTTTTCATTTTGAGCGGACAAAACACTAAAAATTCATTCTGGCGCAGCTTGTCAATCCTCCAATGGATTGGATGCGGGGCACTATTTGCAATTATCTTGTACGCCCTCTGCATCCACAACATGATCTACGACAATATGCCAAGCCCGATAGCCTGGCTTACCCATAGCTGGACCAGTTCTCTGGAAAAAACGCAGGGGTGGTTGATTCCGATTCTGTGTGCTTACATGCTCATACACGCATGCAGGAAGCTCAAAGGAGAAAGCTTAGAAGGCAGTCTGCATGGGTTATGGTTCATTGCCACAGGATTTGTTCTGTATCTCGTGTCCATTCGGACATTGCAGCCCCGAATAGCTGTTGCCAGCATTCCCTTTCTCCTTTCCGGCATTGTGTGGTGTTATTGGGGAAGCAGAGCCACCATACGCTGTGCATTTCCCTTCTTTTTCATCCTGATCAGCGTACAGCCACCCAACGTATACCAGGCAACGACGGGGTTGCAGATATTATCCACCGAAGCTGCTAACTGGATAATTCAGCTTTTTGGCATCCAAACCAGAATAGAGGGAACAAGTGTCACGCTCATCTCCGGTACAGAACAGATGTTCAACATCAACGGCGGCTGCTCCGGGCTGCATTCGCTTACCGCCCTTATCACGATATCCTGCACATGGGCGTACCTGTCTGACAATCTGGCCCTATGGAAACGACTCATCCTTGCCCTCAGTGCTTTTCCGCTGGCAATCATTACCAATATATTACGCATATCAAGCATATTCATCTGTTCTGAATTCATCAGCCCGGTCTTTGCATCCAAGACATGGCACGACTGGTCAGGGCTGCTTCTCTTTTTTCCAATCGGAGTCATTGGTCTTACCATACTGCACGATTGCTTATCCGGGAGAGTGCCTTTTTCTCCGCGTCGCAAGGTAGTAATATCGAAGAGATCAAATCAAGCACAATAATTTTCGGACAAATGAAACAGATATTTCGAGCCTTTCTCCCCCCCCTGTTAGCCCTGATATTATTTACCGGTGTATTTTTTCTACCTGAACAGGGAGAACCAATACCCCCAGCCATTTCACCTGAATTACCGACAGGCTACCAACTCAAAGGCTGGCACGGAACCCAAAGGCAGGAAAGCAAAGCAGAACGACTTCTCCTCAGTCCTGACACCAAATTCAGTAAGGCTGAATACGTTCAGTTACCCCGGGTTCCGTGGGAAAAACCATCCCTCCCTGTCCATGTATCCATTGTCTTTTCTGGGCGGGATTTAAACAACTCCATCCACCGCCCTGAACGTTGTCTGCCGGCCCAGGGCCATCTTAACGTACAAGGGAGCATATCAGAAATAACCCTGAAAGACGGCAAAAGCCTCATTGTCACCCGGCTAGTGTCGAGTCTGCCTTTCGAAACGCTCAAATCAAAACGATTGCACTATATTCACTACTATCTTTTCATCGGGCACAACAGCATATGCCACACGCACCTGCACCGCACCCTGCGGGATATTTGCGACCGCTGCCTCTTTGGGAAAGTGCAAAGCTGGGCCTATTTCCAGGCCGGCACCTGCTGGAGCCCGGAGCTCGGCATATCGGAAAAAGATGCCGATAATCACCTCCGCCGGCTCATCAGCGAACTGCTGCCCGGGCAAATTGACTGGAAGAAAATATAAAGGCCACTCAGCCGCCCTGCAAGTCATACTTTTCACTTGCCAGCAAGCCGCTGGCAGGGTAGAATGGGGCAACTTATGGCGGAACTGGATATACAGGCACAGCTGGCAGAGGCAAAAAAGCGTAAATGGGACGACCGCACCCTGGCCCAGCGCTCGGCCGATTTAGCCCAGGAACTGCTGCTGGCCTCCCTGAAAGGCATCCGTTCTGATGAGCGCACCCTGATTTCCGCATTATCGCGCCTGGCGACAGACAAAAAAAATCTGAGCTTCGTGCAGGAACTCTGTGGCAGCGTTTTTCATGTAACCGACCCCGCAGAACAGGTGGAAAACCTGCGTCGGCTGCTGGCTGAGCATGGCGGTGTGCCGGCCATTTTCAGCACAGTAGGCAAACTGCGCTTCAAAGCAGCCGCCATGGCCGCCCGCAGCATGCAGGGGGCTGCCATTGCTGAGGTGCAGCGCATTTTCCGCTCCACCTTCGGCGAACTCACTCTCCCCACCTTGGCAGACAAAGTAGCCAGGCGCGTGCGCGAGTGTGCGAAAGATGGTCTCACCCTGGCGCTTAACCCGCTGGTACCCCAGGTATTCGGCCAGAAAAGCGCAGAAAAATACTTCAAGCACCTGGAAGCCATTCTCACCAAGCAGGATAGCGTGGGTGTAGTCATCCAGCCCTGGCGGCTCTGCCCCGGTCTCAATCCCTATTCCCCCGAAGCCGGAGCCAAGGCACTTGCAGAAAAGCTGCGCCCGCTGCTCAAGCTCTCCGTTCAGGGAGGCACCCCGCGCCCGGTACTGGTGGAAAGCGGGCTTTCCACCACCATGAACATTGTGGCCGAGGCATTCCGCCTGGCCATGGCCGGCACCGCCCTGTATAAGGCGGACGCAGCGCTGGAAATTCCGGCCTACCTGAAAGGCAGCCCCGCCCTGCTGCGGGAAATGACCGAGTGGGCCACAGCCCGCGCCGCCAAGGGAGCCGCCCCGCTCAAGGTGCTTCTGGTCAAGGGCAGCCACCTGGACGAGGAACAGGAAAACACCTACGTATACGGCAGCGCCAATGAGGTCTGCCGCAGCAAGAACGAGACGGAAGCCCGCTACAAGCAGATTATTGCCACCGCCATGGGCACCAGGGAAAAGGTACTCACCCCGGTGGTCGGCACCCACAACCTCTTCGATATTGCCTATGGTCTGCTCTGCTGGGGGCGCGCCGGGCGCGAGGGCAACCCGCAGTTCAACTTCATTTCCGGGCTCTGTAACCACACCGGACGTCTGCTGTCAAAAAACGGGGCAGATGTACTGCTGACCACCGGTGTAACCACCGAAGGCGGCGAAGCCGGCTTCGAATCCTACCTGCTTTCTCTGGTTCAGGAACTGGGACGGCCGGAGGGTATACTGGCCGCCGGTGGCGAACTGGAACCCAACTCCATGGGCTGGGGCCGCATGCGCCAGCACTTCCTGGCAGCCCTCAGCGGCCGCGAGGAACAAGCTCACGAAGCCCCCGGCGCCGATGGGTCCTACACTTTCACCCGGCTTTCCGGCATCACCGACCGCGCCCGCATGGACACCCTGCACCGTGCCGCAGCAGAGGAAGCGGAACGCCCGCAGGAACAAATTCCGCTGTGCATAAATGGCAAGGTGGTAGAATCCCCCCTGCTCTGCATCAGCCGCTCGCTGACAGCTCCGGGCATGGAGGACTACCGCTATTTCTCGGCTGATTTCAACATGGTGAACGATGTGCTCGACACCGCCGCCCGTGAAGCCGTGCAGATGCCGCCCACGCAGGAAGAACGCCGCATTCACCTGCTCCAGGCCGCCCGCCAGCTGGAAAAACGCAGCACCGAGTTCATCTCCCTGCTGGTGAGAGATGCCGGATTCACGCTGGAAGAGGCGGATATGGAGGTAACCAACGCCATTGACTCCTGCCGCTTCTATGAGCACAGCATCGTACAGGACGGCCTCATGGACGGCACCATGCCCACGCCGCTGGGGGTTATCACCGTGGCGCCCAGCCGCGTACACCCGCTGGAAGAAGCCGTGGCGGGTATCACTGCAGCCTGGGTAACCGGCAATGCCGTTATCTACAAACCCTCTGCGCACAACGTGCTGCTGGCAGATAAGCTCACCCGGTTACTGGTAGAAGCCGGGTTCACATTTCCCCGGCTGCAAATGGTGCCATGTCTGGACAACCAGATAGCCCGCAAACTGCTCAACAGCGAGCGCGTAAACGGCCTCATCTACCACGGCAGCGCCAAGCACACCTATGAAATGGCTGCCGCCGCCGAGGGGCGCCCGGTACTGGCTGGCACCGGCGGCATCAGCAGCATCTACCTTTCCTCCCAGGGAGACTGGGCTCAGGCCATCCGCGATATCACCCGCACCCTCTTCAGCCGCGCCGGCCAGGATCCCGCCCAGCCTCACCTTCTCTACGTGCATGCTGAGGTGTACGACAACCAGCACTTCATGAACGCCCTGCGCGATGCCGTTTCCAGCATCACCGCCCAGCCCGGCTGGATGGAGGGTGCAGATATCGGCCCCATGGGCCGCCCACTCAATGATGACCAGTGGTACACCCTTACCCAGCTCGGCCCCAACGAAGCATGGCTGGTTCCCCCGGCCACCACGGAAATCGGCTCTCTGGTGTGGACCCCCGGTGTGCGCGTCGGCGTGAAACCAGGCAGCGCCTTTGCCCAGGCTGTGCACAACGTACCTGTCATCGGTCTGATTCGTGTGGAAAGCACCGAGGAAGCCGGGCGCAACCAGCGCAAGCAATCGCAGGAACGGGCCGTAGGCATCTACTCCCGCGACCCGCATGAAATTGAACTCTGGAGCCGCCTGACCTTTGCAAACCAGGTAGCCATCAACTGCTGCCCGCAGCACCGCCCCGGGGTGCGCCCGCGCGCAGCCTGGCAGACCACCGCCCCCATGAGCGGCGGCAACAACTTCATCACCGCCCTCTGCCAATGGCAGGAAGTGGCCCGCCCGCAGCACCGCGGCACCCAGCGCAACCTGGCTTTCACCCCCTGGGAAACACTCTCCCCCAAACCCGGCCCGGATGACACCACGCGCCTTTCCTCCGCCGCAGACTCCATCGGTTACTGGTGGGAAAATGAATTCGGGCTCACCCGCACGCTGGACGAAAGCCCCGGGTTCCGCACCACGCTGAGCTACCGCCCGCTTTCCCTCTGCATCCGCGCCGAAAAAGCCACCAGCGATATTGACCTCTCCATAGCCCTCATGGCCGCGCTCAAGGCCGGCTGCGACATTCATCTGAGCACCGCCAGCATGCGTGCCTGGATGCCCCGCGCCCTCGAACCGCTGGGTGTCATCATCGCCGTGGAAAGCCGCGATGAATTTGAGGGACACTTCCCCGCCATGGCCACCTCCGGCACCATGGTGCGCGACACCGCCGCCACCGTCACCACCCTGCAACGCGCGGCACAATGCCGCCTGGCGCTCTGTTCCGAGCCGGTGCTGGCCAATGGTCGCCTTGAACTGCTGCGCTGTCTGCGCGAAGTGGTCACCACCCAACGCGCCACCACCAGAAAATAAGCCATGCCTCTCCACGCCATCAGCATAGATGGCTGCACCATCACCCCCGCCACCCTGCCAGCCTGGCGACAGGGAAAAACAGGCATACGCGCCGAGCTCGCTGCATTTCTTGAGAAATGGTGGACCCCCGAATCCACCATGCCGCTGCACACTAGTGGTTCCACCGGTATCCCCAAATGTCTGCATGCCGCCAAAGCAGCCATGCGCGCCAGCGCAGAAGCCACCTGCCGGGTATTTGACCTGCAACCGGGGCAAAACGCACTACTCTGCCTTCCCCTGCGTTACATTGCCGGGCAGATGATGGTGGTGCGCGCACTGGTCGGGCAGCTGAATCTGGTAGTCGTAGAACCCAGTTCCACCCCCCTGGCCGGGGTGGAAACCGCCATCGACTTTGCCCCCCTGGTTCCCATGCAGGTAGCAAGCACCCTGGCACAGCCGGATGGCGCGGAGCAGCTGGCTCGCATGCGCACACTACTGCTGGGAGGCGGCTTTGTGGACTCCGTCCTCGAAGAACAACTCCAATCACTCCCCTGCCGGGTGTTTACCTCCTACGGCATGACCGAAACACTTTCCCACATTGCCCTGCGGGCGGCAAACGGTTCCCTGCGCAGCCAGCTCTACACCCCACTACCAGGTGTTCATATCTCACTCTCCCCGGCAGGCACCCTGCAAATCAGCGTCCCCTACCTGGGTATCAGCCAATTAACCACCAACGACCTGGCAGAGCTCACCCCCGATGGCCGCTTCCGCATTCTGGGGCGCGTGGATGCGGTCATCAATTCCGGCGGCATCAAAATCCAGGCAGAGGATATTGAACGCACCCTCCACGGCCTGACCGGGTTGCAGGTCATCGCGCTGCCGCACCCCCACCCGGTACTGGGGCAATGCGTTGCCCTGCTCTGGGAAGGCGAAGCCCAGCAGGAAACCACCCTGCGCGCCGCCTGCGCCCAGCTGCCCCGCTACCACCAGCCGCAACACCTTCAACGCTGCCTGCTCCCCCGGACGGAAAGCGGTAAAATCGCCAGGAGCCGGGCCGCAGAACTGCTTTCCAGGCCATGAACTCCCCGCACACACCACTTGCCCACCTGGGCTGCGCTGCCTGTGTCCTCCTGGCCGCCATCTGCGGCACCATCGCAGCAGCTCTGCCGGATTTCCAGGCATGGATGCTGAAGGTTCCCATCGCCATGCCCCTGCTCTTCCTGGCTCTGCTGATCACCGTCGACCTGCTGGAACACACGCTGACCACCAGCGCCATTCTCCTGCTGCTCACCAGTGCAGCCACCTGCGGTGGCTGCTGTCTGGGCGGTTTTTCACTAAACGGGCCAGGGCTCGTGTGGCAGCTGACCGCTGGTCCGCTGTGCTACCATGCCACCGCCGCCCTGGTGCTTCACTACTGGCCGGGAAAGCTCTACCGCTGGCAGCTCTGCTGCTGCTTCATACTGGCGGGCATAACAGGTACAGCACTTACCTGCTGGCTCACTAGCGGCGAGCCCGTCTCCACCATCTGCGCACTATTCTTCACCTGCACCGTTGCCACTTTTGAACTCATCGTCCTCTTCGGTAAGGACTACTCTGAAATCACCAGCGCCTCGCGCACACGCAGCACCGTGCTGGCCATGCTCATGCTCCAGGCCATGCCCGTGTACAAAATCATCTGGAACCTCTTCAACGCCAGCCGGTATTTCATAGGCGGCATCGGCCGCTTCATCTGGCACTGGTTCCGCTGGATGTAACCTGCTGCTTTGTTCCATAATGCAGAACGCCCCCGATGCTTTACAGCACCGGGGCGCGTTCTGAAACAACCTGTGTGAAAGGTTTCTGGTAAGAAGCTTAGGCCTTGGCGGCGCGAACCTTCTTGATGATGGAGGCCACAGTCTCGGAAGGCTGGGCACCGTTGGCAAGCCACTTGTCCACGCTCTCGAGGTTCAGCGTGTAGTTCTCACCCTCAGCCATGGGGTTGTAAGTACCCACCTGCTCAATGAAATCGCCATCACGGCGAGCACGGCTGTCAACGACAACGATCTTGTAGAAAGGACGGTCCTTGGACCCCTGACGGTTAAGACGGATTGCTACCATATCTAAAAATGTATAATTTCGGTTGTTTCTGCCCGCGCGGTGCCGTGATACAAAGCACCCTGAGCGCATGGCGGTGCGGAAATGTACCACAGGGCAGCCAGCGTGTCAAGCACAAAGGCAGATTTTTATATACAAAAGTTCGAGCACAGGCGGAAAGCTTGCTTTACTAACAGCTCATCTGTGATAAAATGGCTCGTATGAGGCTTTTTTTACTCCCCCTTCTGGCTCTTTCTCTGGTATCCTGCGCCACCCAGTCTGCCCCGGGTCGCAGTTCTACAAGCACGATTAATACCCGGGAGCTGGGCGAACGCATCTGGAAAAACGAATGCGCCGGCACGGTCCCGGGGCTTGTATCCTGGAATGAAGGTGAGGCTTTCCCCTCAATGGGCATCGGGCATTTCATCTGGTATCCCGCCGGGGTAAAAGAGGCATTTGATGAGAGCTTCCCTGCATTTGTGCGTTACGCCCGCTACAAGGGCGTACAGGTACCGGCATTTTTCAATGGCCCGGCCCCCTGGCCAGATAAAGCCGCCTTTCTGGCAGACCGAAGCGGCCGGGCAGATGCCATGCGCCGCTGGCTCGCAGCAAATGTGGATATCCAGACCCGCTTCATCATACTGCGCTCACGCCTGGCACTCAGGCGCATGATACAGCAAAGCCGGAATCCGCAGGCAGTCCTGGCCCGCTACAACGCACTATCTACCACCACGCAAGGCATGTACTGCCTGGTGGATTATGTCAACTTCAAGGGCGAGGGCACCAAAACGAGCGAACGCTACAACGGCCACGGCTGGGGGCTGCTCCAGGTGCTGGAGGAAATGCAGGGGCAACCTACTGGTCGCGCGGCAACGGCAGAATTCGCACAAGCCGCCGCTGCCGTACTCACACGCCGCGTGAACAACGCTCCCGCGGCTCGTGGCGAAAAACGCTGGCTCCCAGGCTGGCTGAACCGCTGCAGAACCTACCAATGAGCAAATCTCACTTCTTCAAGCTGAGCCAGTTGGCTACCGCAACCACAAAAAGCAACCCGCAGATACCAGTGTAAAGCACCCGCTTAGCTAACAGCTCATCCTGCGGAGCTAAATACCAATACGCCGCAAAAAGTGCAGCAAAGCCCGCAAGGAGAATGATGATGCTGAGTTTATTTGCCTGCCACATGGCACATGAAAACAATTCACCCGCCGGTTGGCGCGCAACCGGCGGGTGAGAATATAAATTAATAATTCACCGCCTCAATGCGGAAATAAGCCTGGGCGTGGTCACACACCGGGCAGATAGCCGGGGCTTTCTTGCCAATCTGAATATGCCCGCAGTTACCGCACTGCCAGATAACATCACCATCGCGGGAGAATACGATTCCCTCCTCAATATTGGACAGAAGCTTAAGGTAGCGTTCTTCGTGATGCTTTTCCACGGCCGCCACACCATCAAACAGCACAGCCAGCTCCTCAAATCCCTCCTCGCGGGCTTCCTTGGCAAAAGTGGCGTACATATCCGACCACTCGTAATTCTCACCGGCAGCAGCATCCTTCAGGTTATCCATCGTGCTGGGAATGCCACCATCATGCAGCGCCTTGAACCACAGCTTAGCGTGCTCTTTCTCATTACGGGCAGTTTCCTCAAAAAGCTCAGAAATCTGCACGTAGCCATCTTTCTTAGCCTTGGAGGCGTAGTACTGGTACTTGGTATAGGCCTGAGCTTCACCAGCAAATGCGGTAGCCAGGTTCCTTGCGGTTTTTGTTCCTTCCAGATTCATATTATTTCGTATGGGATGTGTGTTAAGTTTTATGCTCCGCAGCAACACGGAAAGCCAACGCACGAACACTACCACAAAGTCTGGCAAAGGTAAATATTTTTCTTATACGCATGACGCTATGCCTTTCGCGCGCACGCGCGAGCACGAAAAATGCTTGCTTTTCGCCTGCACTTCTGCTAGGGTAGGCGGCGTATGAAGAGAAGCCTTACTGTCATTTGTCTGGGGGCCGGCATGCTTGCAGCCCTGTCTTCCTGCAGATCTTTACGCAACAACGGAGACACCCTCGGCTACGAAGAAGCCATGCCCATGAGCGAAGTAGCCATTGGCGATGAAGAGCTTCCGCCCTGGGTACTCGAAGGTGACACCTCATACCAAGTACCCGCCGGCGAGCGTACTCCCGAGATGAACCGCAACCACTATGCCACACCTGAACCGGGTGAATCCATGGCGGTTTCCAATGGCATCACCAGCCAGAACCAACCTGCAATGGCGGCTGATGACACCGTGGTTGATTCTCACGTAGCGGCTGATTTCGACCCCTACGCCATGCCTGAGCCCCCAGCTTCCGTGGCTACCACCACGCAGACCAGGACGACGGCTCCGGCTGTAGCAACAGCCTCTACCCCCAGAAAGAAAGCTACGGCAGCCACCAAGAAGCAGCAGAAGAAAATCAAGAAAGTCAGCGAACCCGCACTTGTGGTGTATAAGGTGCGCCCCGGCGACAATCTGTATGAAATCGCCAAGCGCAGCAACACCACCATTGCCCAGATTCGCAAGGACTCCGGCATCAAGGGCGATATCATTCACCCCGGGCAGATTATCAAGGTGCGCTTCACGCCCAAGGGATACAAAGCCAGCAAGAACAAGCCCACTCCTGTAAGCACCACCTACGTGGTCAAGAAGGGCGACATGCTCTCCAAGGTAGCAGCCCGCAACGGCGTAACCCTGGCAGCCCTGCTCAAGGCCAACAACATGACCATGGCGCAGGCCAACAAGGTACGCCCCGGTACCAAAATTACCATTCCCGGCAAAACCTCCACGGTTTCCAAAAAGAACCGCCGCCGCTGATAACAACAGCCACGCAGTTTCTGCCATATGAACCTCCGCCACGGAATCCGGTTTCCTGCCTGTACTGCAACCGCACTGGTGCTCAGCTCCTGCGTGGTAAAGGATGGCAGTCTGGATTTCACCTGGTGGAAAGATGCCGCCACCCCCGTGCTGGAGGACGATGTTGTCATTGACTCCGGCAACGGGCAGCGTTACCACTCCACCCCGGCACCGGTACGCGTACCGGCGGCCTCCATTCCCAGGGAAGAACCAAAGCCCCCGGCACCAGCAGAACCCAGAGTGGCCACTCAGCAGCAACCCCGGGTATCGCCCCCCGGCGGCACCCCGGCCGTTCACACCGTGCAGCGGGGCGACACCCTCAGCGCGCTGGCTCGCCGGTACGGCACCACCGTAAAAGCCCTGGTAGCCGCCAATGACATGGCCAGCGCCGAAACCCCGCTGCGAATCAACCAGCTGTTGATTATTCCGAAAGCGGGAGCCACCTATACCACACGAGCCACCTCCGCCCCCGGCACGCACATCGTGCAACCCGGCGATACGCTGTACGGCATTGCCCGCCGCTACGGCGTGCCCGCCGCCGCCCTCATGCAAGCTAACAACCTCACCCCGGCCACAGCAAACAACATCCGCGTAGGTTCCACCCTACGCATACCCGCCGCCAGATAACCATGAACCGCATTATCACCGTCTCCCTGTTTTCCCTGCTGCTCTCTGCCTGTTCGTACGACGAGCAATTCTATAACACCGGCAGCAACCTCCAGCCCGCCGGCCACCCGGCTGCAACCATGCCCCCCATGACCACCATGCCGGCAATCCCGGTGCAGCTGCCCAACCCGCTTAACCTGCCCGGCAAGGAACTGCCCACCTACGTGAACACCTATCCCGCCGGTACACACGAACACTTTGCCGCCAGCAAAGAATACCCGCTCACCCTGCAAAGCTATGCAGATGATTCCCTGCTCAGACTCGTAACCCGGGCAAACTCCAAGCTGGTCATCTGCATACCGCAGCAGCGCGCCCGCCTGTACGTGAATGGACGCGTTGCCATGGACTGGCCGGTTTCCACCGGCACCAACGGCCACGAGACCCCCACCGGGGTTTTCCCAATCATTGAAAAGAATGAAGACCACAAATCCAGCCGCTACGGCAAGTTCATTGATGCCAACGGCAAAGTGACCAACAGCAACGCCGACCTCGCCCACGGCCTGCCCGAAGGCCAGACCTTCGAGGGCGCCGGAATGCCCTACTGGCACCGCTTCACCCCCGATGGCGTGGGGCTTCACACCGGCAAGGTAGTAGTCGGCAAGCGCCTTTCCCACGGCTGCATCCGTACCCAGAACCACGTGGCTAAGAAATTCTTCCAGCACTCAGTTATAGGGCTGCCCGTATACATCACCCGCGCTGTGGAAGATTACTACCGCGGTGGCTTCGTGAAACCCATTGATGTGAAGTACCGCCCGAAACCCGGCAACGACTATTCGGATGACATCAAACCCACCGATATCAAGATTGTGCCGGCAGACTCCCCGGAAGCCCACTTCCAGGCCTGACTTTTCCCCCCCCACACACACGCTGCCCTGCCCCACGGCTGGGCAGCGTTTCATTCCAGCCCATGCCCGCCTTCCGCACACTACGCTGCGCCAACGCACACCTTTACACCGCCGCCACCCTCATCGTGCTGGCTGCCGCCATCTATGTACTCTGCAGCAAAGACACCCTCTGGCAACAGGCCACCGCAGCAGCCGCCATCATCATCACCCCGGCGTGGGCCGCATACTATGCTGTGCTGCGCATCACCATTGACGCCACAGGCGTGACACGCCGCAGCCTCACCGGCAGCACCAGCCTCATATGGAGCGAACTGAGCTCCGCCACACTCCAGGAAACCAGCACCCCGGGCACAGAAAGCTGCACCATCAACCTCTGCTCCGGCGCAACCCGCATCAGCATCAGCTCCGATTTATTCCCACTGGAAGAAGTACAGGAGCTGGCAAGGGAGCTTACTGAATGCAAGCTATTGCATTGATACCAGAAGCTGTTTGGCATTTTTTCTGAAAAAAGACTTTCCAAACAGCAACTTTTTGGTATAATGCGGCGCGTCTGACCACGGCACCAGCCGAACAGGCCGGAGCCGGGCAACCCAGACAAGCCCATACATATATGTCTGATTACACAACACGAGTTCTGGAACAGGTGCGCGCCAAAAACGCGCATGAACCCGAGTTCCTCCAGGCTGTACAGGAGGTTATTTCCACCATTGAACCTGTACTTTCCGCCAATAAGAAGTACGAAGACAACTGCATTCTCGAACGCATCGTCGAGCCGGAACGCACCATCATCTTCCGCGTGCCGTGGCAGGACGACGCAGGTAAAATTCACGTGAACCGCGGCTACCGCGTTCAGTTCAACAGCGCCATCGGCCCGTACAAAGGCGGCCTGCGCTTCCACCCCTCTGTAAACCTGGGTATTCTCAAATTCCTCGGTTTCGAGCAGATTTTCAAAAACTCCCTTACCACGCTGCCCATGGGCGGTGGCAAAGGCGGCGCCGACTTTGACCCCAAGGGCAAGAGCGATGCCGAAGTCATGCGCTTCTGCCAGAGCTTCATGACCGAACTCTACCGCCACATCGGCGCCGATACAGACGTGCCCGCCGGCGATATCGGCGTGGGCGCCCGCGAAATCGGCTACTTCTACGGCCAGTACAAGCGCCTCCGCAATGAATTCACCGGCGTTCTCACCGGCAAGGCTCTGAACTGGGGCGGCTCCCTCATTCGCCCGGAAGCCACCGGCTACGGTACCGTCTACTTTGCCCAGAACATGCTCGCCACCCGCAACGATGACCTCGCCGGCAAAGTCTGCGTGGTCTCCGGTTCCGGCAACGTGGCCCAGTACCTGGTGCAGAAGCTCAACCAGCTGGGCGCCAAGGTCGTCACCATGTCCGACTCCAACGGCTACATCTATGACCCCGAGGGCATCAACCAGGAAAAACTCGCCTGGATTATGGAGCTCAAGAATGAGCGCCGCGGCCGCATCAAGGAATACGCAGAGGCATTCAAGAGTGCCCAGTACTTTGAGGGCCAGCGCCCCTGGAGCGTGCCCTGCGACTGCGCCTTCCCCTGCGCCACGCAGAACGAAATCAACGGCGCAGAAGCCGCCACCCTCATCAAGAACGGCTGCATGCTCGTAGCAGAAGGCGCCAACATGCCCACCGACCTGGAAGGCATCAACAACTACCTGGCCGCCAGGATTCTCTACGGCCCGGCCAAAGCTGCCAACGCCGGCGGTGTTGCCACCTCCGGCCTCGAAATGAGCCAGAACAGCATGCGCCTGAGCTGGAGCAGCGAGGAAGTAGACGCCAAGTTGTTCAGCATCATGAAGAACATTCATGAAAATGCCTACAACCACGCCCGCGAGTACTCTAAGGACTGCACCGATACCTTCACCAACTATGTAGCCGGCGCCAACATTGCCGGCTTCGTGAAAGTGGCAGACTCCATGATTGCCCAGGGCCTCGTATAATATAAATGGTATAATTCACCCACATGCCGCCGCAGATTCCCTGCTCCCAGGGGCTGCGGCGGCATTTTTCCTGTCGAACTATCCGTTTTCAGCTTGCCAATGGCGGGTTCTGTGTTAAAATACAATATAATAATGCTTCGCATGAACAGAATCCTTTCCACTCTTCTGGTTCTGGTGCTGATGCTGGGCTTCCACGGCTGCCAGCAACAGCTCAGCAGCAATGCACGCACCCCCAAATACGTGTACCACGCAGGCTACACCCCCAAAAAGCTCCGCAGCGGCAAGGTGACCGTGCCCTACAAAGCCCCGGCCCGCATCAAAAAAGCCATTGCCGCCGGCAACAAGATTGTGGGCAAGCCCTACCGTCTGGGCGGCGGCCACGGCAAGCACTACGATAAAGCCTACGATTGCTCCGGCTCCGTAGCCTTCATTCTGCATGAATGCGGCATGCTCAAAAAAGACAGCTACCCCTCCTCCCGCGACTTCCTCAAATGGGGGCACCCCGGCTTCGGCAAGTGGCTCACCGTGTATGCCAAGCGTGGCCATGTGTTCCTCATGATAGCCGGCATGCGCTTTGACACCACCGGCACCAGCCGCGGCGTGGGCCCCCGCTGGTACACAGACTCCCGCCCCTGCGGCGGTTTCTACGTGCGCCACGTGCCGGGGCTCTGATTATTTTCCAACTACCCCCTGTATAACAACCACATTATCCTTAAAGATGAACGAACTCAACGAACTCAACCACGGCACCCAGCGTATTGATGCCATCATGCAATACTGGGGGCTGGATAATCACGACCTGGTCAGCGTCTCCACCGAACAGCTCACCCACAAGCAAGTGCAGAAAGCCCGCCAGGGCCGCGAGCTCACCCTCAAGATGATGCAGAAGGTAGCCCGCGCCCTCAACGTGGCCATCTGGTACAAGCTCGATGCCGAAGCCCGCGAGAATTACTACGAATACATTCACCGCGACCTCTTCACCTACGCCAAAGGCTTCGACCCCGCCTGGCAGGACCCCAACCAGAAGTAAAAAGCACGAGGTACGAAGTGGGAAGTGCGAAGTTTTCCACCACCCTCGGCTCCCTCGGGACAAACAATCGTCAATTGTCAATTCACATGGCATTAAGCGTAACAGAACTGGTCTGCAGGCTGAAGCAGACAGTAGAAGTCAACGTAGGTGAGCAATGCGTGGCGGGAGAAATCGGCTCCTGCAAAGCAGCCAGCAGCGGGCACATCTACTTCACCCTCAAGGACGCGCACTGCCAGCTGCAATGCGCTCTGTATGCTTTCCGCGCCCGCAGCATGCGCCTGAAACTGCGCGAAGGCATGCAGGTAGAGCTGCGCGGCAAAGCCACCGTGTGGGAAGGGCGCGGCTCGCTGCAATTTATCGTCGATTCGGTAAAAGAAGCAGGAATTGGCACCCTGCAGCAGCAATTTGAAGCCCTGAAAGCAAAACTGGCGGCAGAAGGCCTCTTCGACCCCGCCCGCAAACGCCGCATTCCGCGCTTTCCACAAAGCGTCGCCCTGGTCACCAGCGCCACAGGCGCCGTCATCCAGGACATGCGCCACCGACTGGAACAACGCGCCCCGTGGATGCACGCCTACCTCTACCCCGTGCAAGTGCAAGGAAAAGGAGCCGAGCTGGGCATCGCGCACGCCCTGGAGCAGCTCGGCAACCCCGCCCGCCACAACCTGCCCACGGTGGACTACATCATCATCGCCCGCGGCGGCGGCAGTCTGGAAGATTTGTGGTGTTTCAACGAAGAGGTGCTGGCACGCGCCATAGCCGCCTGCCCCATCCCCGTAGTCTCTGCCGTGGGGCATGAAACCGATTTCACCATAGCCGACTTTGTGGCCGATTTACGTGCCCCCACGCCCACCGCCGCCATCGAACTCACCACCCCCGATGCCGCAGAGCTGCGCGCCTGGCTGAGCAACACCACGCAGCAACTGCGCCGGCAACTCACCCGCAGCCTGCAAATGGCGAGACTCCGCCTCAAAGTAGTGCAGCAAAGCCGGCTGGGCTCCCCGCTCGAGTTGCTGGCTCCCTACCAGCAGCGGCTCGATTCCCTGAGCGAAGATCTGCAAACAGCCCTGCAAAACCGCCTGCTGCAGGAACGCAACCGCCTGGCCATCTGCAAAGCCAGCCTCTCCACCGGGGCCGTGCTGCGCCACATCGAACACGCCTCCACCAACCTGCAACACCGCAGACAAGCCCTCCTGCAAGCGCTGCATTCCCAACTGGCCGCCAGACGCGCCCGGCTCGGCACCCTCTCTGCCCGGCTGGAAGCCGCCAGCCCGCAAAACGCGCTCGACCGCGGCTTCGCCCTCGTCAGCACCACAGACGGCAAACTGGCGCGCGACGCCACGGCCCTGCACAGCGGAGAAGAGCTGCGCATCCGCCTGGCCAGAGGAGAAACCACAGCCACCGTCAAATAAAAGCCATCCCCCCATGAAAAAGCTACCCTTCATCCTGCTCCCCCTCCTGCTTCTGCCCGCCATGGCAGAAAACTACTACGACCGCAACGGAGCCTACCAGGGCCGCACCGAAACCGACTCCAGCGGCACCACGCGCTTCTACGACCGCAGCGGTGCCTATCAGGGGCGCATGCAGGACGGCCGCTTCTACGACCGCAACGGCTCCTACCAGGGCCGCATGCAGGACGGCCGCTTCTATGACCGCAACGGTGCCTACCAGGGACGCCAGGAAAACGGCCGTTTTTACGATAGAAATGGCGCCTACCGCGGCAGGAAACAATAAAATTTCCACTTTCTACAAAAAAAGTCTTGCAAAGCCGCCCGCCGTGGTGTATATTCCCCCCGCACCCAGTGCGAAACCAATGCTCGGATGGCGGAATTGGTAGACGCGTTAGACTAAGGATCTAATGGGGAGACCCGTGGGGGTTCGAGTCCCCCTTCGAGCATACGAAAGGCCCGCAAGCAATGCTTGCGGGCTTTTCTGTATTTCCCCCGCCAAGCTCAAGAAAAAACTGTACAAGCCATAAGCCATACAGTATATTCACAAGTAACGGCAAAAGACCATTCCATCCCATGAAAGGCATTGTACTTGCAGGCGGCTCCGGTACACGGCTCTACCCCATCACCAAAGGGGTGAGCAAGCAACTGCTGCCCGTCTTTGACAAGCCCATGGTGTATTACCCCATCTCTGTGCTCATGCTGGCAGGTATCCGGAATATCCTCATTATCACCACGCCGCATGATTTACCCAGCTTCAAGCGCCTCCTCGGAGACGGCAGCGATTATGGCGTGCATTTCACCTACGCCGTGCAACCCACACCGGATGGGCTGGCACAAGCCTTTATCATCGGGCGGGATTTCATCGGCAGCGATGATGTATGCCTGATACTGGGAGACAGCATTTTTTACGGCAGCGGCCTTACCGGACTTCTCAGTCATGCCATGCATCATGTGCAAAAGGAACGCAAAGCAATCATTCTTGGCTATCAGGTGAAAGAGCCGGAGCGATACGGGGTTGCAGAAATTGATGCAAAGGGCAATTGCCTTTCTCTGGAAGAAAAACCCAGCCACCCCAAATCCGACTATGCCGTTGTGGGGTTATATTTCTACCCGAATGACGTTGTAAAACTGGCAGCAGGCATTGCCCCCTCTGTGCGGGGAGAACTGGAAATCACCAGCCTTAACCAGGTCTACCTGCAAGCAGATCGGTTGAAACTTCTGCTGCTGGGCCACGGCTACGCCTGGCTGGATATGGGCACGCCAGATTCACTCAGCGAAGCCTCCACCTTTGTTGAAGTCATCCAGAAACGCCAGGGATTCATCATTGCCTGTCTGGAAGCCATCGCCTACCGCAATGGGTGGTTAAGCAAGGAAAAACTGGAAGAAATAGCACGTCCCATGGCGCACAACGCCTATGGGCATCACCTCTTGTCGCTGTTACAATAACATGAAAAACATTCTCATCACCGGCGGCGCAGGCTTCATCGGCTCCCACGTTGTACGCCTCTTCGTCAACAAATACCCGGAGTACCGCATCATCAACCTCGATGCCCTCACCTACGCCGGCAATCTCGCCAACCTCAAGGACATTGAGGACAAGCCGAACTACACCTTCGTGAAGGCCGATATCTGCGACTTTGACAAGGTGTGTGCCCTCATGCAGGAGTACGACATTGACGGCGTGATTCACCTGGCCGCAGAAAGCCACGTGGACCGCTCCATCAAAGACCCCTTCACCTTTGCCCGCACCAATGTGATGGGCACGCTCAGTCTGCTGCAGGCCGCCCGTCAGTACTGGAACGGCAACTGGGAAGGCAAGCGCTTCTACCACATCTCTACCGATGAGGTATACGGTGCGCTGGAGCTGGATAAGCCGGAGGGCGCCGCCCCCTACGGCAGCGAATTCTTTCTGGAGACCACCAAATACAACCCGCATAGCCCCTACAGCGCCTCCAAGGCCGGCAGCGACCACTTTGTGCGCGCCTACCACGACACCTACGGCATGCCCACCCTGGTGACCAACTGCTCGAACAACTACGGCCCCTACCAGTTCCCGGAAAAACTGATTCCCCTCTTC
>JAZSRB010000021.1:0-132208 GCA_045538275.1 Akkermansia sp.
GTTACCCCGCTCCGAAGTTCCGGAGAACTTCATCCCGGCGCAGGCCACGGCACGCGTCACGACCTTTTCCTTCCCTCTCTTTATCCTCTCCGGCACCCCGCCCGGCAGGTTGTTAAGCCGGTGAGCCGCTTCTCAGCAGCCCGTGGTACCACGGAAAGTCATACATTGGAAAATTGCCTCGCCCGGCGGGAACAAGCGGCGGAGCGCTCACCCCTTTCGGGCAACCCCGTAGCGGGGTGCGGCGGCAAGCATACACGAACAGGATTGAAACGTCAAGCGTATTTTTGAGATTTTTTGTGCATTATTTTTCCGCACCTTCCCTAACCCCTGTGATTTCGTGCGGGTTAGAGCGGAAAATTATTTTTACAAACAAAAAGGCCACCCCGGGAGGATTCCTCCAGGGATGGCGTTGAAGTATGGCAGCAAATCTACATCAGGGGACAGCAATCCAGATGGGGGAGTCCTCATTGAATGCGGGACACTGCATTTCACCCATGGCGCAGCCGGCATCTTTCACCAGTTTCTGCACCTCTGCCATGTTGGGTACAGAGAAGTTGGTACGGAAGATATCGAGCTGAGCGCTCTTGGTTCCCTTAGTGATATCCTGAATGAAGAGGGCGAAACCGAATGCACCACCGGGAATTTCAGATATGAGGATTTCGATGGGATAGACGGAACCCTCTTTTACTGTGAAATGAGAGCCAGCGGTAAGACCACCCAATTCATCGTTCCACTTCTTGGTTTCCTTAGGCTTGATGAATTCGTAGTCCTTTTTCTCGCGAATATTTCCGTCCTTAAGGTCCTTATGGTATTTTTTGCCAGGCCCGCTCACAACGGAACCCATTGTACCGCATTCGCCAGGCTTCTTATCATCGTAGAGCGAGGGGATAGCCCAACCGGCTTCGAGCACCATCTTACCATTGAAACGAACAGCAAGAAGGTCGTCACCTGTACCAACGAAACGGAACTTGCCGTCCTTGGGAGCCTTTACCTTACCACGATAGATGGCAATCCAGGCAGAGGGTTTGCACTTATCCTTACACAAGAAAGCATGCGGTGCGTAGTTAGCATTGCAGCTGGGCAAGCACCAGTTGGAGGCGAAAAGTGTGGTATTGGACTGGTAATAACGGCTCAGAGCACTCTTGCTCCAGGTCTTGAGGAAGCCGTTGAGCACCTTGAGCACTTTACCTTGCGTATTAGCTCCAAGCCCGGTAGGAGCACCGCCCTTGGAAAGTTTCAGGTCATAGAAAGTACCTTCCAGAGCCGAGCCGGCCGGAGACGAGGAACCCATACCGCCACCTTCCTCACCCAGGTCCTCACCCAGACCGGTATCCAGACCGATACCGATATCAATGGAGATACCCTCGTCGGAGGAATCATCCAGAGGGATATCAATCTGCGCCATGGCAACAGGAGCCGCGCCAGTAGAAACAATCACCGAGGGAGCTACAGAGTTGGTAGGCGTAGCAGCCTTAGAGCTGAGCTGCGGAGAGGTAGGCTGGCTGCGCGGGGGCAGGTCTTCTGCCGGAGGTACATATGCCAGGAACTCAGCAGGCGGGTCCTGAGCGAAGTAGATAACGGTAAATGTGAGAGTAAGGGTAAACGCCAGGCAGAGTGCAAAAGACGCACCAAAGGAAGAAAGTGCACCGCGCAATTTCATGCGCTTGTACTCCCGCTCGGCCTCATCGCTCATTTGAATATGAAGTGCCATAATTTGTGAAAACGTTTTTTTCGCTGGTCTGTTTTTAACACAAGGGGTGCCGGATTACTAGCACAAAACGCAAGCAGAATGTTACAATTTTGTTACAAAGGGGTGGCATTATTCCCCGGCAGCAGCTATTTCATCATTAGCATGCAGATTTTCCTGCCGGAGTTCTGGAGTGTAGGCCACAGCGGCATAGTCCACCCCGGGATAGAGGTAGACAATCACGTTTCCCCCCATGGCGGCAGCGCGGCGGCGCACCTCCTGGAGGCAGGTTTCGGCTGCGAGGTCGGCCCCGGAATCGGCTTCCAGAAGAAAGCGCCCTACAATCTGCGTGCCGGGGGTGTCCGGCAGCATGGGAAGGAACTCCACCTCGTGAGGCTCCACTACCGGGCGGACGCCAGCCAGCAGCTCGCGCTCAACCGGACACCAGCGGCATTGCTGGCAGGCAGAAAGCCCGAGCGTGGATAAGGCGGCAATACTGACGAGCCATTTAGTCACCATTAATACTCCGGAGCGGGAACAAACTTGCAGCAGAAGACATCTTCACCGGCAATGTGCAGATGAATGTCAATACAGCCGGGGCGGTGATGCACGGTGTAAGCATCATGATTTTCCGGCGGGCGGGGTGAGAAACGGCCGATGCGTTCCGGCGCGAGCACAGCGTTGCGCAGCACGCAGACAAGGTGCTGGTTACTCATATCCAGCATGCGCTCGTAGTCGGTAGTAGGCAGGGTCAGCGATGGTACGTTTTTAGAACTCACGCGCGCACTATACACGCACCTGCGCTTTTCGTCAAGGGATTTTTAGGATTCCGACTGCTGCGTGGTACGGCGGAGGCGGAGCTGACCACAGGCGGCGTTGATATCATGCCCTTTTTCATAGCGCATGGTAACGGGCACTTTTTCATTCATGAGCGCGCGGCAGAAGGCCTTGCAATCGGCCTCGGACGGGCGCACCCAGGGAAGGCCCTCAACGGTATTGTAGGGAATGAGGTTGACCTTGGCGTTGAGTTCGTGCGCGATACGGGCCAGTTTGCGGGCTTCGGGGAGCATGGCATTGACATCCTGAATGAGAATGTATTCCAGTGTTATCATGTGCTTACCGGTGCGGTTCCACTCACTGAGAGCAGGAAGCAGCTCACCCAACGGCCACTTGCAGTTCACCGGCATAACCTGGGAGCGCACTTCATCGCTTGCGCCGTGCAGCGAGACAGCCAGGCGCAGCGGTTTGCCGAAGGCCGCCAGACGACGCAGCCCCGGCACATTGCCAGAGGTGGAGATGGTGATATGGCGCGCTCCGATATTAAGACCACGGGGGTCCAGGATGATGGTGAGGGCCGCCAGCAGGTTATCCATATTGGCCAGGGGTTCTCCCATGCCCATAAAGACGAGGTTATCCACGCGTTCGCCGGCAATTTCCTCGGCCGCGAGAATCTGCCCCAGTATTTCGGAAGCGGTCAGGTTGCGGGTGAACCCCAGCAGTCCGCTGGCGCAGAAACGGCAGCCGAATGCGCAGCCGACCTGGGAGGAAACGCAGAGAGTGAGGCGGGAGCTGTGCGCCCCGCCCTGCCCCACAGCTGCGGGGATGATGACCGATTCGACCAGGTGGCCGTCCTGCATACGGGAAAGGAACTTACGGGTAGTTCCGGTGGAGCTTTCGCTCACCTCCACCACCTGGAGCGGGCGCAGACAGAAGGACTCTGCAAGCTGAGCACGCAAGGCAGGCGGGAGGTTGGACATCTGCTCAAATGAGGTGGCGCGGTGTTTCCATATCCACTCCTGAAGCTGGGTGGCACGGAATGCTTTGTGCCCCATACTGCTGAGCAGCTGCACCAGAGCCTCGTGCGTGTATTCGAGCAGACAGTTCATGTTTTTTTACAGAAGAGTGTTCACATATTCATCCACCTTGAAGGGGATGAGATCCTCCTTGCCTTCTCCCACCCCTAGGAATACCGGAGAGATACCCAGCTCATCCTGAATAGCAACAGCCACACCGCCTTTGCCGGAGCCGTCCATTTTGGTAACGACCACGGCGGTAAGCGGAGTTGCCTTGTGAAATTCGCGGGCCTGCATGAGCGCATTACCGCCTGTGGTGGCATCTACCACCAGATAGCAGGCCTGCGGGGCATCGGCATCCTGCTTGGCAATGGAACGGCGGATTTTGGAAAGCTCCTCCATGAGGTTGTGGCGGGTGTGGAGGCGGCCTGCGGTATCGCAGATAAGGTACTGCACGCCGTCGTGAATGGCTTTGGTATGCGCCTCATAACAAACGGAAGCGGGGTCCTGATTCTCCCGGCCTTTGTAGAGGGGAATCTGCAGGCGGTCAGCCCAGCTGGCCAGTTGCTCTACTGCAGCGGCGCGGAATGTATCTGCCGCGGCAAGAAGGACCTTGTGCCCCTGCTTCTGCAGGAGATAAGCCAGCTTGGCGCTGGTGGTGGTCTTACCGGCACCATTGACACCAACCATCATGATAACCACGGGTTTATCTTCTGCCGGGGGGGGCAGCTGGGGCAGACTGGCGGGAAAAGCCGCGCGGAGCTGCGCTTTGATATAGTCGACAATATCGCAGGCATCCTGCGAGTTCTGCTCCTGCAAATCCTCGATGAGAGGCAGAACTCGCTTCGCGCCGATATCGGAGGAAATGAGGTCGGCCTCGAGTTCGTCCCAATCGATTTCGGGTTCGCCGAGGAACTTGTCTACCAGACGGGAAAAGAAGTGAGCCATGGCTGGTTATTTGCTGGCAGCTGCGGCTGCAATAACACCATGAATGAATGGTGCGCTCTTGCTGCCGGAGAATTCATTTGCGAGGGCGGTTGCCTCCGATACCACGATGGGGACCTCGAGGCCGTTTTCCTCCAGTTCGTAGAGGGAAATGTAGAGGATAGCCTTGTCTACATAATCCAGACGGTCTACGGAGTAATTATTGAGAAGCTCCTCCAGGCGGGGTTCCATGAGCGGGATACGGGCAATAACGGCGGTAGCCAGTTTTTCTACTGCAGGGCGCAGTTCCTGAATATCCTGAGCCTGGCGGGCCAGACCAGAGTATTCCTTATTATCGGAAAGGGTTTCCGGGCTTTGCAGAACGAGGCAGGCCAGCATCATGCGAGCGCGGCGGTTTACTGCCGCAGCCAGGCTCTCCAGCTGCTGGCGATAGCAGGGAAAATCGGCAAAGCGGAGCGTCAGTTCGCGCCCCATTGATTCTACCACGGCGGCCAGGCGCAGCACATCATTAGTGCGCTGAGCCAGGGGGGCAGAAGAATCTCGCATTTTATCCCCCAGGCTGTACAACAGGGAGCGCAGCGCGGCATCAAATGCGATAGACTGGCCGGCATAGCGCTCAATTTCCTCGCGCAGGGCAGCGGTGGTCATATCCCCATGCATGCGGTTTTTTGTCAATTCCAGGCGGTCAGCCAGTAGGCGGGCTGAATCTGCAGCATCGCGGCAGGTATGCAGTACGGCTTTGGCATGTGCCTTGCGAAGATTCTCATATTCCTTTTCCTGAGCAATACTCCAGAACAGCTCACTATCTACCGGCTGAGAGCCGTTTGCGAGATAGGTGTATATATAACCCAGGGTGCTCTGACGAACTTTGCTAAGAGTGATATTCATATACAGAAGTAACAGGAAAGAGGAAATAATCAGAATCGATAGCTGAGGCGCTTATCACTCTGCGCGTCCATGGCGCTCAACATAGACATGGCAGCGCGAGCCGCCTCGCGGCCACGGTTGAGCGCACTGGCAATGCAGCGGGCAAAGGCCTGTTCCTCATTGTCGAGCAGCAGCACCTCATGCACCACGGGTACCATGGTTTCACAGGAGATGGAAAGAAGCTGAGTGGTGATGGCTGTACCGATGAGGTCAGCATGTGCGGTGCTGCCGCGCAGAATAACGCCGAGCGCAATAACAGCAGCAGGAGCCTCACCGCTGGCGGGCTTCAGAATCGAACGCTTCACCATGACCGGCACTTCAAATGCACCCGGCACGCGCACCACTTCTACCTTGATACCAGGCGCACATTGCGCCAGTTCCTCAATGCAATTTTCCAGCAGAGCATCGGTATACTTTTCATTGTAGCGGGATGCTACCACGGTAATCCGCCCGGTATGGTGGCGGTATTCGGCTTTCTGAGGAAGTTCAGTAGACATAGCGGTGAAATATACGTACAAGCGGCGTCGCAGTCCGCTGAAAGGCACGCTACCACAACGCACCGCGGCGGTCAAGCGCAAAATGATAAAAAAGGAGCGCATCTATCCGCGTCATGCGCGCGAGCATGCTTGACACCCCCCGAGCCGCAGGAGTATGATACCTAAACTCATTTTCCAGAAAACAAAGAAGTATCAACATGAACAAGATTGTATATCATTTCGGCGGCGGAACCGCCGATGGCGATGGCAGCATGAAACCGCTGCTGGGTGGCAAGGGGGCGAATCTGGCAGAAATGGCTCGTATCGGGCTGCCGGTGCCCCCCGGGTTCACCATTACTACGGAAGTCTGCACCTATTACTACGACAACGGCCGCGCCTATCCCGCAGAGCTTGATGGCTGCGTGAAGGAGGGTATTGCGAGAATGGAGACGCTGGTGGGCCGCAAGTTCGGCGACACCGCGGAGATGCCGCTGCTCGTCTCCGTGCGTTCCGGTGCCCGCGAATCCATGCCAGGCATGATGGATACCATTCTGAACCTGGGCCTGAATGACGAGACCGTGGCCGCCATGGCCAGCGCCACCAATAACCCCCGCTTTGCCTGGGACTGCTACCGCCGCTTTGTGCAGATGTACGGCGATGTGGTGATGGGCGTGCAGAAGGCCGAGAACGAGGACATGGAGCCCTTTGAAAGTGTCATCCACGCGCTCAAGCAGGAGCGCTACGGCCAGGATATTTCCGACTCCGAGCTCACCGCCGAGGACAACCAGGAGCTCGTGAGCCGCTTCAAGACGCTGGTGCTCAAGCGCACGGGCGAGATGTTCCCCACCAGCCCGTGGGACCAGCTGCAAGGCGCAATCGGCGCTGTATTCGGCTCCTGGAACAACGAGCGCGCCATCACCTACCGCCAGAAATACGGCATCCCCAGCGAATGGGGCACCGCCGTGAACGTGCAGTGCATGGTGTTCGGCAACACGAGCGATGAGTCTGGCTCCGGCGTGGCTTTCACCCGCAACCCCGCCGCCGGCACCAATGAATTCTATGGTGAATTCCTCATGAACGCCCAGGGTGAGGACGTGGTGGCCGGTGTGCGCACCCCCGACCCCGTTGCCCGCCTGGCCGAGGTGATGCCCACCGCCTACCAGGAGCTCTGCGCCATCCGTAAGACGCTCGAAAACCACTTCCGCGACATGCAGGACTTCGAGTTCACCATCCAGGACCGCAAGGTTTACATGCTCCAGACCCGCAATGGCAAGCGCACCGGCATCGCAGCCTTCCGCATTGCCTGCGATATGGAGAAAGAAGGTCTCATCGACTGGCAGACCGCCGTGAGCCGCATCCCCGCTGACCAGGTGGACCAGGTGCTCGCCCCCATTTTTGACGAAGCCGCCGTGCGCAAGGCCAAGCCGATTGCCAAGGGGCTCAACGCCGGTCCCGGCGCTGCCTCCGGCCGCATTTACCTGAACGCCACCCGCTGCGTAGAAGCCACCGACCGCGGCGAAAAGGTGCTGCTGGTGCGTCTGGAAACCAGCCCGGAAGACCTGCGCGGCATGATTGCCGCCGAGGGCATCCTCACCGCCCGCGGTGGTCTTTCCAGCCATGCTGCCCTGGTTGCCCGCCAGATGGGCAAGGTCTGCGTCTGCGGTGTGAGCGACATGAGCATCGACTACAACAACCGCATCATCGAGATTGCCGGCAAGACCTATCGTGAGGGCGATTACCTCTCGCTGGACGGCACAGCCGGTCTCGTCTACGCCGGGGAGCTGCCCACCGCCCCCTCCGAAATCATCCAGGTGCTCATCCGCAAGACCATGAAGCCTGAGCAGAGCCAGACCTACCGCGATTTCCAGCGCGTGATGGACTGGTGCGCCCAGGCCACCAGGCTGGGTGTGCGTACCAATGCCGACTCTCCCGACCAGGCAGCCGCCGCGCTTGCCTTCGGCGCACAGGGCATCGGCCTCTGCCGCACCGAGCACATGTTCTTCTCCGGCAACCGCATTGATTTCATGCGCCGCATGATTCTTTCCGACCGCATCGACGACCGCAAGAAAGCCGTAGCCCAGCTGCTGCCCTTCCAGAAGAGCGACTTCAAGGGCATCTTCAAGGCCCTCCAGGGGCTGCCCGCCACCATCCGTCTGCTCGACCCGCCCCTGCACGAATTCCTGCCCCACACCAAGGAACAGCAGCTCACCCTCGCGCAGAAATTCGGCATGCCCGTGGAAATCATCATGCGCCGCGTGCAGGAACTGCATGAATTCAACCCCATGCTCGGCCACCGCGGCTGCCGCCTCGGCATCGATTACCCCGAAATCACCGAAATGCAGACCCGCGCCATCATCGAGGCCGCCATCGAAGTGCAGGAGGAAGAAGGCATCGAAGTCAAGCCGGAGATTATGGTGCCGCTCGTAGCCTTCAAGCGCGAGCTCGACCTGCAGAAGGAAATCATCGACCGCGTGGCTGCCGAAGTCTTTGCAGAGAAGAAGCGTAGCATCTCCTACAAGGTCGGTACCATGATTGAAATTCCCCGCGCCTGCGTCACGGCAGATGAGATTGCCGAAACCGCCGAATTCTTCTCCTTCGGCACCAATGACCTCACCCAGACCGGCCTCGGCATGAGCCGCGATGACTCCGGCTCCTTCCTGCCCCACTACCGCGACCTCGAAATCGTCAAGACCAACGTCTTTGCCAGCATCGACCAGGACGGCGTGGGCAAGCTCATGCAAATGGCCGAGAAACTCGGCCGCGGCACCCGCCCCGGCATGAAGATGGGCATCTGCGGCGAACACGGCGGCGACCCCGCCTCCGTCAAGTTCTGCCACAAGATCGGCCTCTCCTACGTCTCCTGCTCGCCCTACCGCGTGCCCACCGCCCGCATCGCCGCCGCCCAGGCTGCCCTGGCGGATAAGTAAGCCCGCGGCAAGGGACGTGTTTCAACACATCCCCCGCCCCCCCAAAAAAGCCGGTGCCGGTTCACCCCGCACCGGCTTTTACTATCTACCCCCTGTCCTCATGTAAAGAATTTACTGATTTTTTACATGAGAGACAGTAAACCCCACCTCCAGACATATCTCCGCAATTGTCCCGAGGTGGGGTTCATAAATCTTCTACGAGGGAAAGCCTGCAGGCACTCAAAATCCGGGCTTCGAATCTCACTCTGCACCATGCAGACATGAAAATTGGGAACATATACCCCATTCGAGTTTAATGAAACAAGTTCACAAATATGAGCATCTACGATAAAATGCCTTATCCTTCATCTGCTGACATATTCTCAAGCTGCAGCATACATAATTCGATCATTATAATTATTTTGCTAACTGTATGATTACTAGAACTGGCTGTATATCTATAAGTATTCTGCGTAACATTCTTCTTTTTTCTTTCTGAGAGTAGCCTTCTAATCCCGTTAATGTACCCACTCCGCAGTGAAGAATTCATCCTAGAATCTCCCAAAATTTCTTTTATTATGTATTCGTACAGCGTCAACATCTGCGGAGGCAAATCTTGTGACTCCTTTTTTCCATTCCAAACACTATAACGGAGCACTTTCAGAGCGCCTTTCAACACCTTCTCCTTTTGGGGATGATGAATTAAATTATCTGAGAACTCTGAATATATATCATCATGCAACCCCATTGTAAATATCTGTTCTAGCATTCCGTAAATTCCACTATAAATCTCCCCGTTATTTTTGGTACAACCAGCCAGCATATCAGTATACGCCTTGACGTAACGACACGCAAAAGTCAGATAAAGTTTTTTGTCTGCAGACGTTATACAAACATCATCTGTTCTAGGCATCCTGCGTACGCCTTCATGCATTGTAACCATGTTAGATCTCTCGCGTAGTTGTCTCAAAGCTCGTTCAAACGACAGTGCTAATCCTGTTATATCCAATCTCTCTAGCAGAATAGACAATATCTGGACAGAATTATCGGCTTCCTTGTCAGAAATAGCAGGGGTATACAAAGCATAAATAGAATCCAGAATACAGGCCTTAGACTCCTCTCCTGAATTATAATCGCATAAATCTCTTATAATCTCATTTCCCAGCTTATTCATTGCAGACCTCGCATACGAGACATACACATCGCTTTCTGCAATATTTCTGATGGCGTACGAAACCAATGCAAGAGTAGAAGACTTCACACAATCATGCTCAATTTTAGCGCCAGCAAAAAGAACAGATAACTCGTTCTCTAGAGATGATGAAATAACACCGCCACTGCTTCCGATGATAGCTGCGCATTGATAGTCATTCAATTCTCTAAGCTTCGCATACTCCATATCCAAAGCATACATCAAATGAGTGTTCTTTATTTTTTCAAGATTATCCAATATGAAACATATAGCAGATTTAACTATTTTATTCTTATACTTGTACTTTGGTTCATTGGTTCCCCTATCTATAAAGTATACTTCGTAAGATTTCCCATCTCTCAAGGAGAAGTTCTCCCTTTTGATTGAGGCTTTGAAAAAACCGCAAGCATCAGCCGTTTCTCTAATATTGCTAATCAAATCTTTGGCATACATTCGAAAAGCCTCAAAAACAAAAGCTATATACACTTTGAGTTCAAATTCCTCATGTAGGGTACATGCATATTCCTTTGAAATCTCATCAGGCATACTGAAATACTGTCTTTCCATCCCCTGCCACCGAGCCAATATTCTCTCCATTTGACGAGGTGAATCAAACATCCAGTTGTATTCACTCAGGAAGCGGCCTAAAAACTCGCAGTCCTTTCCTGTATGATTGTAGTCATTGTCAATTTTCTCCGCAACCATCACTGATGACATTGGCGGCATACAGTAACTATAATCAAATATCTTAGTTAAATATCCCCCCAATGAATCTTCATCCATTCCATTCCTTTTGAAAATTTTAACCAACTCATCCTCAGATATAGCACATATAACTGTCAGCTTTGTGATATTCCGAAGCTGGTCAATGAGAGGAAACATACGGCTGAGAATTTCAAAATCGGCACGTTCCACATCATCCAGAACAAGAATCAACCTACGTTCTGCCAACTCAGCATCGATTTTACTAATGCTATCCTGAACACCACAGCCGACAGAGCTTGAAACGACTTCAAGGATAGAACACAGCGTTGAAGCGCCTCCAATTGAACACATAGACGCCAACTTGAGAAAAAGCGAAAGCAACCTTCCCGGAAAGGAAGTCAGAGCAAACGATTGTCCTTTATGTATTGACTTATATAAAGCATTAACAATATTTAACCATGCATCCTCGACAGATTTACATTTCCACAAGCTCACATCACAGAATATAAAATCCCCCTCGTATTGCTTCTTCGATTTTGTTTTCTCCTTCTGTGCTAATCCGCAATTACGGAGAGCTGATTCTTCTGATTTACATTCTTCCTTTGGCCCAAGTTTATATTTTAAATAACTAATACAATGAGACTTACCACACCCCCAATCACCAACTATTGCAATATTGCATCCTCTTCTATTCTTCTCAATTGCTAAATCACTTGCTTGTACTCGAATATAATGCTCTAAACTATTGTATGAATATGTACGTCCAAGCTGCTCCTTTGGCTTTCTTAATGGTTGAGTCCCATGTGACTCATGTTTAGTAATAGTTACAAGCCACCATACCAAGAGTCCCAATATTCCCGCATATGAACATATTTCTACATTTGAGCAATGAATTACGCCATCTTCCTTGGAATCAGAATACAGGTAAAACGAAAGGAACATGCAATATATGCCCGGCAAAATACATAACCATAATAATATTTTTCCGAAAAGAGAACTATGCTGAACTATAAAATAAATCAATGCAATAATCAATCCTGCACACACAATTTGAAACTCCGTCACGTGATCGATAATCCACTCATTTGTAACCACCCTAAACCACCCATTTACCCACCAGCACACCGTAGGAGAAAAAGTCATAAGCAGGAAGATCAGAAACGCAGGGACAATTATTTTTTTACTCATAATGCACTCGCTATACCTATTTGATTACCATCCAGCGTTTTACTCCTCTTTCCTTTACATGTCAAACAGATTTTCTGTATTGCGGCATCTTTTTGAAATTAAAAAAGCCCAGCCCTTGCGGGTGGACTTTTTGAAGAAACCAACGCTAATGTCCCGCATGTATCACACCATCGGCACACACCCAAAGAGGTCGGTGTATGTTTTGAGGGCGTAGGAATCGGTCATGCCGGAGACATAGTCAATGACATGGGCAAAGCGATAGTCGGGGTCATCAAGCTTGGCTTTGTCTGCATGCAAAATGCAGGCGATTTTCTTTGAGAGCGGAGAACCGGGATTGTCTACCCATTGCAGGTAGAGCTCCATCAGCTTCCTGATGACGTTAAAGCCGGTTACCTCTACCCTGATGACGCTCTCATGGCTGTATATCTGCTGAACGGAAAAACCACTCACTTCCTCGTACTCTTTTGCGTAAGGAGAATGTTTCATCAGACTATTACGGAAGCAGCCCGACATGATGTCATCGTAGTGTTCATCCAGCGTGTCGGCTACGGCTCTGATACACCTACCCACAGCTATGGCACGAGCATAACGCACCGCAGCTTCCGCATCTAAACGATTCTTTTCATCCATCACCTTATTCTGGGCTTCGGCAGAAAAATGAGCCAACTTAAACAACTGCTCCACCGTCTCGTCAAACGTGATGATCTTAGAGAGGAAAGCATCTTCCAAATCGGCAATCAGGTAACTGATATCATCAGCAGCTTCCATCAAATATGCCAGGGGATGACGCGCCCATACGCCCGTCTTCAACTGGGGCAACCCGCACCCATCTGCTGCATGTACTCAAGGACTATATGTAACTTCCCCACCTCACGCCCGCCGGCCACCGGCGGGCGTTTTCATTCGGGCTGCGCCCGTTTTCATTCATCATTCACTCCGCAGGAGTGTTTTCATCTGATTCATCCCCCCACCCGCCGCCACCGGCGGTTGATTTCGTTTCACCTCCCCGTCTCTGCTCTCTCATGTAAAAAAATCCGCATTTTCTTTACATGAGGCACCAAGGGTAGCGGCGGTAGATGGGCAGAATTCAACCAAATTCAGGGCAAATTTTCTTACTTTATAATTATTCTAATGGGCAATAAATTTCGAATTTCAATTTACGAATTTACTCGCGAGGAAGAAAGCTGTTGCTTTGCCCCGCCATAGCTTCGCAGAAGCTGCGGGGTGGGCAGTTAAAACAAGCGCGCGGCCAAAGGGCGCGCGGGATTATTATACTTCGATACTTCGTAACTCGTAATTTCAGAGCGCTTGCTCTAAAATCTGGCGGATTTCGGCGGTCGTCAGGTCGGGTTTGTAGCCACCGCGCAGGAGGAAGGTACCTTCGGCAATGCCGTCGAGCATATCCGGCGTGACGCCCAGCTCGCGCAGCGAAAGCACCAGACCGATTTCCTGCATCCAGGCCTTCATCGCCTCCAGCCCGGCCAGCGCCACCTCCTCATCCGACTTGCCAGCGGGGTCGATGCCCCACACCACGCGGGCGAAACGAGAAAACTTCGGCAACCCATAGGGCAGGATGTAGCGGAAATACGGCAGCGTGACCGCCGCCAGAGTCATGCCATGCGTCGCATCCGTGAACGCGCCCACCGACTGGCCCATCATGTGCACCATCCAATCCGTCGTCTTCCCCTTCGCAATGAGGGTATTCAGCGCCCAGGTCGCCGTCCACATGATATTGCTGCGCGCCTCATAATCCTGCGGATTCGTAGCGGCAATGCGACTGCTGTGCACCAGCGAGCGCATCAGTCCCTCTGCAATGTAATCGCTCGTGTTATCATCCGTGCCGGAAAGATACTGCTCCAGAATATGCGACATCACATCAAAGCAGCCCGCCACCATCTGATAACGCGGCAGAGTGAGCGTGAGTACCGGATCCAGAATCGAGAAACGCGGGAACACCGCATCGCCGAACACCCGGCCAATCTTGCGCTTCACCGCGTGATTCGTGATGACCGAGCCGCCATTCATCTCGCTACCCGTGCCCGCCATCGTCAGCACACAACCCACGGGAATGATGGCATTATCCACCGGCTCCATGCGCACGTAGTATTTCTCCCACGGGTCCTCCTCGCAATACGCCGCCACGGAAACACCCTTGGCGTAATCGCACACCGAGCCGCCGCCCACCGCCAGGATAAGGTCCACCTTGTTCTCGCGCGCCAGCCGGGCGCCCTCGCGCAGCTTCTCCACCGTCGGGTTCGGCATCACCCCCGGATCCTCCACCACCGTCTTCCCCGCCGCCCGCAGAATCTCCATCACCTTATCGTACAGCCCGCTCTTCTTGATAGACGCCTTGCCATACGAAAGCATCACCACCGGCCCAAAGCCCGCCAGCTCCCCGGCCAGCTTCCCCAAAGCCTCCTCACCAAAATGCAACCGCGTCGGATTCGAATATGTAAATGTACCTTTCATGATGCTGCTTATTCTATACCCAAGAATCGCGCGCGACAAGCAAATTTAGATTATACGCATCGCGAGCGGATATAGACGAAACGATAAGGAATACACTATTCTATCGATAAGCTTCAATCAACTCATATACCCCATGCATCTAGCTCTTCAACAGAAGTGTCATGGTACAATTCTCCATTACAACAACATGAAGAGATTTCGCATTTTGTCAACGAAGGATAGACATCCACCACACTCACGTCTTCTCGATTCTTCTCCCTCAACACCGCGCTGAGGTAAGCGCGCGATATGGGACACTCCCAGCCAAGTAACACGGCTGTACAAAACTGAAACATCCCTTTAAAAAAGAAATTTCCATTCCGGGCAATCAAAAACTTTGTATCGACTATAATCCTATACTCCTCTTCATATTGCCAGTCTAGCGTTTTAGAACTTGCAATCTCTATTAATACATTCGAAAACTCCTGTGTCCCAAACGGCGGCATACGATTTATCATCAAGCGCTTATCAGTATACGAAACTTTAACAATGGGCAGATGCAACGCATCAATCATGTATGCGTAAAAATCTCTGGTATTGTCAAATGCGAACTTCCGCAAAGGCGAGCGCTCTAACAATGGGATATCGAAAACTAAGCATGCTCCTTTACCTCTCTTTCCATAATGTCCCCACATAACAGGAGATGACATTTTAGTGCTCAAACACACAACGCAAGGCTCTCCCCCTTTAATAGCGACATTCCAGTCATGTTCAACATTGGGATTAAGAAAGCCAGGTTTATATTCAAAGTAATCATTCGAATGCCCCAGCTGTGTAACTTTCAACCTCTCTGTTCGAAAGAAGTTCTCAACATATTCAGCCCCCAAGAAATGATAAAATCGAAACTTCTTAGGATAACGAGCTATGCTTGTCTTTTCATTCTCCATATGCTTTCATTCTATTTGCTTGTGGATCATTATCCACTGATTCAATCATTTGTTCCAACTCCCACCATTATCTTGTGCAAATCTTTCATTTTCGACAACAGTTCATCATACGTTGTAATGATAACATTGGATAGGACAGCGCGATAATTCTCAAATGCTGCTATTTTTCTAGAATCTCGACCAAACTCACTCATGCGGCCTATCACGACGACGCAATTCGGACTAAATGCATCGAATTGACCTTTTGCTAGAGAGTAAATTTCTCTAGCTAACGAATCTCTATAATTCAGCACCTGATTAGCCCCCGAAAAATCAGAAGCAAAGCTGTATGTTTGCATACCATCAAATGAACATATACTACCAGAAAAAAAATCACAAGTCACACTAGAGACTCAGAGAAACCGAATGCAGACGCTGCAACGTCCGCAAATCACGACAATCAGTGGCATTATCCTTTAAAAAACAAACCAACAGAGGTGCCCAACCCCGCCAAACTAACGACATCGTGCTACACGCAATAGAATTGCTTTCATTTGGAGTCATCGGAAGCAAAGCTTTGCATTCTTTTTCTTAAAAACTCCAAGAAAACATCATTGCGAGCTTCGGCATCATTGATAAAAGCATCACAGTTCATTATGCATACATCGATAGGGTACATCGCACGCGTTTCCGTTTCCATCACGTCTATCTGGTTATAAAATGCGAGGCCCTTTGAGAAGAGTGGCCTGTATTTACGTTCTAAAAGAGCGTCTGCAAACTCGCTGGTTATCTCCGCTATACCATAATACCACATTCTATTTATTTTCTTAGGATACGCTCTTAATATAATCCTTGCACGCTGTCTCAACTGACTCTCAACCTCTTCTTGCTTTGCTAAAGAAATACCATATTTCTTCAACTCTACAATAACAACATCCACACCCTGACTTTTCACGGGGTCAGCCGACAAGAAAATGGCAATATCTGGACGTTTCTTCTCGTCATGCTCAATGCCCTCACCTACTTCGTCCATCACGTCTTTCATCGTACGCTCACTTAGAACTGTATCATACGCCATAAATTTGTCGTCTAAAAGCCATACATTATTGCTATAGTATTGATCATATTCCCGACCGGCTCGATAAGTCCTATATCTCGGCACAATTATTTTATGAATTGAATCCTCACTTTGTGTTTTATCAAGACCCTTTATCTTATTAATAATCATACCTCTATACACGATATATTCAGTCAAAGAACGTGATGCGAACTCTAACGCAGTGTAATAATCAGATTCACTCAATTCATCCTGTCTGTCCAACAGTGCTTTCTGTCGCCGAAAAAACTCTTTCTGTGCAGCTTCTATAATTTGATTCTCATTTACCAGTCCCACAGAATTTCCTCGGTCATAACAACCTAATAAATGCGGATATTTTCTTGCTACATCTGCATATGTCTTTTTATTTCTCTCGTCAATACAAGTTATTTCACACGATAAAATTTGAGATACCTCTGGAGACAGAGCCCCAAGCAATTGTTCCTCTGTTATGCCATTAGATAATTCCAATACTTGACGAGACGCATTTGTACTGCCTTTTAAAGCGTCCGACATAACCATAATGAAAACCTGATATGCATTTGGAATAGCATCCGGAGTCAGTATTTTCAAAGGCAACGTTCTACCGTCCACACATATTTTTGTCGTCAATTTTTTTGGTTTTGATTTATCATTTTCGATTCTATAGAAAACATGAAAAGTCTCATATAAATCAATCTCTTGTAATATAACGTTTTTACAAGCCAAATCAGGCACATCATCTAGGCTCAAAACAGCTTTTTTTGAAAAGAAGTCTTTTTCTTTATTACATTCCTGAGTTAAAAGACTAATTTCTATACGAATCTCTTCATTTTTGCGTTTTTTCAGGAAGAACATAGGCAAAAAGGAATCGAGAAGATACCCCTTTATCTTTTCGGGTAACAGCTGACTATAACTATTAATTTTTGAACCTATAAAATGCTCAAATAGAATACTCGTACCGTTTAATTCTCCATCTGAGACATCACATTCTTCACTTAAGCCTTCAAAATGATTATCGAACAAAAATTCTCTCTTTACGCCATTATCATATACGCTCGTAAATCTAATACAATCAAAGTAACACAAATATACCAGACGGCCAACCCCTTTATGGTCTACGGCATCTACATCCAACAATCGCGAAAACTTTTCAAAGTTTCGAGAATTGAATCCACAACCATTGTCACTTATGCGGATTTTCAGCGTTTCAGGCTTTGAGAATGATTCTATTTCGACGTCAATCGATACTTTCGAAGCGCCCGCGTCTATAGCATTTGCTACAGCCTCAGAATACACCATATCCAGAGAATGGGACGAGAAGAAATGAGAAACAGCGTTCTTTATATCAATTTTCATATTGGAAAAGAAGACAGAGGGAGCGACTAGCATTGTAATTTCTGCCGTTTTACAAGTCAAGCACTATCTTCTCCAATAACTGGACACCTGCATGAAATTTGAGCTCGTTTGAAAATCAGGTGTCGCAGCGTCACATTCTCGAGGTCCAACCGAAAGGACAGCGTAGGTTTTGAGAGTGTAGGAGTCGGTCATGCCGGAAACGTAGTCAATGACGTGAGAAATACATATGATTGGCAACTGATTTCCATTTGATCTTTGGCGCACAATATGCTATAAGGTCCGTATGCAGCGTGGATTTTACGATCTTCTTCTTACTCAGGAACTCGAACGTAAATGTGTAGGGGTTGAGGGGCTCCATATTTCGGAAGAGCCGTTGAGCAAGGAGGAGTTTTGGCATGAGTTCCCCACCCATGTTGCCGCGGAGGTTTTGGAATACCTGAAACAGCACGATGAAAGGCTGAAATCCAAAAACTTATATGAAACGCTCCGAGACCTACTTTCGTCACCCAGTTTTGCTGAGCACTTAAAACAGAGCATTATTCCCACCTCAGGACGAAAACTTCGGGGGATTCTCCCTCCATTCATGCAGGGGAAACACGTATTCCTACCCGACACACCTCTTGCCATTTCGTCTCTGCTGACAGGCGCCGCACGCACCCCCAAATTAGGCGAACAAATCAAGAAAGAGTTGGCTACATGTGACCGCGCGGAATGGATGGTGTCGTTCATCCGCATGACGGGGCTAGTTCCCCTCATGCCAGCCTTGGAAGAGTTCACCAACAAACACCGCAACGATTCCACCCCCTGTCTGCGTATCGCTACAACCACCTACATGGGCGTGACCGAGGCAAAGGCTATTGAATGGCTCCAGAAGCTCCCCAATACCGAGGTTCGTGTTTCCTACGACACCAAAAACACGCGACTGCACGCCAAAACATACATCTTCCACCGCGACACAGGATTCGGTTCAGCCTACGTAGGCTCTTCCAACATCTCCAAAGTGGCCATGGATAATGGCTTGGAGTGGAATGTAAAAATCAGCCAGCGAGAACTGGCGCATTTGTGGGATGCCACCATCGCTGCATTTGAATCTCACTGGGAAGATTCCCGAACATTTGAGCCCTGCCTGCTCAAAAAGGATTTGGAGCGGCTGAGCCAGGCGCTCGCATTCGAGCGCAAGGAAACGCCAGCCAACGCAAACCTTACCTTTTTTGATATCCGACCCTTCCGATACCAAGAAGAAGCATTGGAAGATATCGAACGCGAGCGGTGCGCCGGCAAGAACAAGCATCTCATCGTTGCAGCCACCGGCACGGGCAAAACGATGATTGCAGCCTTCGATTATCAACGTTTCTGCAAGAAACATCCGAATGCGACGCTGCTCTTCCTCGCCCACCGCAAAGAAATCTTGGAACAAGCACAAGCGGCGTTCCGACAAGTCAACAAAAACGGCAGCCTTGGCTGCATCGTGGACGGCTCCAATCAGCCGACCAACCACACGCATTGGTTCTGCACAGTCCAATCATGGCAAAATAAGAAGCAGCAGTTTGAAGCCGACCACTTCCAATATATCGTAGTAGACGAAGCTCACCACGGTTCCGCCGCCAGTTACGTTGACGCACTCAAAGGCCTCAATCCAGAAAGCTTGCTGGGGCTTACGGCCACCCCCGAACGCATGGACGGGCAAGACATTCGTCCGCTATTCGGCGGCTGCTACACGCATGAATTGCGGCTTGGTGATGCCATCGACAGGACATTGTTAAGCCCCTTTGTGTACTACGGCATTGCTGACCACACCTCCATCGACTACACGCACATCAAGTGGGAAGCAGGAAAATACGACAGCAAAGAATTGGCAACACTGCTGGAGCACAATGAAACTCGCGCCGCATGGGTGCTCGAACAAATCAATAAGCGCGTAGACAACATTCACCGTTGCAAATGCTTGGGCTTCTGCATCAACATCCACCATGCGGAATTCATGGCAGATTTTTGCAATCGGCATGGAGTGAAAGCAGTAGCGCTCACTTCGAGCAGTGGGTCCGATTTGCGCAATTCCGCACAAGCTAAATTGCAACAAGGTGAGGTTTCTATCATCTTCACCGTGGATTTGTACAACGAAGGCGTGGACATTCCCGACATTGACACCGTACTCTTCCTGCGCCCCACGGAAAGCTTAACCGTGTTCCTCCAGCAGCTTGGTCGAGGCTTACGCAGGAGCCCCGATAAGGAGTGCCTGGTAGTGTTCGATTTCATTGCTCCTCAAAATAAGAAGTTCAACTATGCCCAGCGGTATAGGGCTCTTTGTTCTCAAACAAGTCTCAAAAATATTGAAAGACAAGTACAAAGCGGATTTTCTCTACTTCCTGTCGGTTGCTCCATCAACTTGGAAGAACAATCCCAAAAGCACATTTTGAAGAACATCCGCGACCTCATCAGCTCCATCAACCGCAAACGCATGGAGTCCGAATTAAAACTCTTCCTGAAAGAGGGGCAGCGTTTAACGCTCCCCGAACTTTTAGATTTCTTCGGGCTGGACAACCCAGACACCATTTATAGCAAATTGCTTCCGTCTGCCATTCAGCAATACAAAGCAAGCAATATTGGGCTGAGCCTGTACGAATGCAATTTGCGTGACGGTATGCGCAAGTTGCTGTTGCAAACAGATGGTGAACTGCTTGGGCGTTTCGCGAAGTGCCTCCAGACCCCTGCCACATTCGATACGGAAGCACTGAGCAGCGTGTATAAGGTACTCTGGGGACAAAAGAAGCCTGAAAACGAGCTCAAACAGTTGCACTATTTCACGCTGAAAAATCCGGGGCTCATCTTGGATTTGCAAGAACTGATTGACTGGTTAAAAGTACATCGTTGCATCTATAGCAGCACCACGTTTGATGCAACAGGTTCATTGAAACTTCATGCCAGTTATACCCGCGACCAAATCTTGCTTGCTCTGGGACTGGGGGACTTTGAGAACCCTTATCCATCGCGTGAGGGCGTCCTGCACATCAAAGACAGGAAACTACATGTATTCTTTGCGGACATCAACAAGAGCGAGGATGACTTCTCGCCATCGACCATGTACGAGGATTACGCCATATCCCCCAACTTGTTCCACTGGCAAAGTCAATCCGGCACAACCCCGCACGGCAGCATCGGCCAGACCTATATTAAACAAGAAGAATTGGGGTATACCGTCATGCTCTTCATTCGCGAACGCAAGAAAACACGAGACGGTGTTTCAGCACCTTACGTATTCGTGGGACCAGTTCGCTACGTTCGGCACACAGGCAGCAAGCCAATGAGCATCCGCTGGCGACTTGAACATCCCCTTCCCGCCCACATCATGGCATGGGCCAATCAGCAGGATTAAACCCATCACGCCAGTTTGGCGCGGTGTTGCTGCAGGAACTTGGGTGAGGGGAGGTATTTGACAGGGAGTTCTATTCGTTTTCCTTCGTAGGGGCGGAAGACTTGGTTGAAGGAATCGTGGGTGTAATATTCGCGCAGGGAGGAGGCAAAGATGAGACGCAGTTCTTCATCGAGCGAGATGAGGTGGCGGTCGAACGCGGCATCGAAGGTGGCAGATAGGCAAAGGCCGTTCTGCGGGTCAAGGCGGCTCACTTCATCCTCTGCCCAAGGGGTGATGTGGCTGGCACGCAAGACCTCGGGAATGCTCAGTCCGGTGATGCAACAGCGGTGGCGGTAGTTATCCAGCACCATTTTGCGGAAGAGATACTGGTTCACGCGCACTTTCGTTTGTTTCAACGTTTCCTTGCCCTTGCCACAAATGCTCTTTTCGATTTTTTCCAACTCGGCAGTGTAATCCTTGGGGGATTGCGCTTGGCTACTGGCTGTCTCGAACTGCCGGGCAACGCTGACAAAGCGGATAAATTCGTTGATGGCAGCAGAACAGAAGTTTCTCTTCCAATAGCTGGTGTATTGCTCCTCACGGTAAATCCCCAACTCTCCCTTGGCTTGTTCCTGCTTCACAAGAGCGTAGAGAGATTGCAGGCGCGCCGTATCCCGAATATCCCAAATGCTCTCGCCCGGTGCCAGAAAGACACGATGCCGCTGCAAGGCTGCTTGGGTTTTCTCGATGGCGACCACATAGGACGCAGGAGCCTTGCTCCCGACCGCGTGAATTCCGGTGGAATAGCGAAGAAAATCATCTGCAATCTGTAAATTCATAAGGTTCTGTCTGACTAAGGCTCAGACTAACACGCAAAGCGGCAGGAATCAAGTTTCCAATGGTGGGATTTTTCTAATTGCTTCCACCAATTTTTTCTGAAAGGAAAGAACAAGTAGATAAATACGAACAAAATCGGCCTACATCGCGATACACAAAAGAATACGAATATTCACGTATATACTTATCACGAACATTTTCCAATTTCTCTTCATTGGCCAAATATATTTCCAGAGCTGCTGAGATCAACCGTCTTATGTGGGTCTCTTGTTTATCGAAATGTCTCTCAGTCGACATTCCAAGCCCGACACATTGAAGCGCCATGTCAACAGTAGCTTGCTTCATACTCAAATTCATAACCAAATTGCTATCAATAGTCTTCAGACACGATACAAAAACTTTCAGTAATTCAGAAACTCCATCCCTTCCTGCTGAATCTTTTTCTCCGCTTATTTCTATAAAATTGAAGGTTCCTACTAACTTCTCGACTTCTCTCAACGAGAATTCTTTCAACTCAACGACTCGAGCTATAAACACTTGGACCAATTTATTATTTACTGTTTCCAAAAAGCCTGCTTTGTTCATCATATTGTAGAAATATTGATACGCACAATTGGCCTTATTAAACCCGGCAATAGTAGTATGCGGCAACTGAAACTCCCACTTAATATACTTGTTTAAATACAATTTCGAAGACAGCTTGTCTAAACCATACAAATGCTGAACTGAACTAGCCATTGAGTTTTTATTCATCACTAAAACGAACTTACAAGTTGGAGCAGTAAACAAATGCTTGATACATTCCAACATTTTGAGAGCGAAATCCGGACGACAACGGTCAAGTTCATCGATAATGACAATCAGCTGTTTCTCTCCACGAACCAAGTTCAACAATTTAACAGCTGCTTGGATGCGTTGTGTTTCATCTCCAGCCTCCTTAAGGAACTCCTCGAATTGTTTCTCCTCGTCGCTATCCAAATCTGCCTGTTTCGCTCCTACCTCTGCAGCTTGTTTCACACCTTCCACATCTACTTTCAAATACCCCTTACATAATTGATTCGCAAGACTCATAACAGCCCCCACAAAAGCACCTTTACACATAACAAGGCCTTGCTGACTGAAAAGGCTCCTATTATCTTGGTCGGTATTCTGATAAAGAGCAGACATAAACATGGGCAATGGATTCTGCGCAAAATCAGAGCTTGCCGCATTCCAGTATACGCACTTTACATCTTCCTTGTACTTGTCGGAATTAAAAATTTCCGCCATTCGTTTCGCATGTACCGTCTTGCCACTTCCCCATGGTCCGTCCAACACAATAGGCGAAATATCTTTTGCTGCTGCGTTTACAATCAACCCGCACATCTTGTAAGCTATCGGTTCTCGATTAAAATAATCAGGAAGCTCTATTTCCGTCTCGTTCACTTCTATTTCTTCTGCCATATTCATCTAATCCGTTGACGCCTTATATACTACGGCTTCTATATTGTCAATGCAACATTCCGACACAGCTTCATTTTTCCCTTGCATCATCAATCACACCAGGATAGACTACCGGTATGCCCCAACACACCCTTTCTTTTCAGGACAACATATGGTTTGATGACCCGTTTGGAATCATCCGGTTTGAGTACGATTTGGAACAGGTTTTCAATCGGACGGTGAGCGATGCATTGTTTGCAATGGCAAGGAGCACGTCTTATCTTTCCTCGGCAGAAGTGCGGCTTTTCTTCCGCATCGATTCAGCGGGCTGCGCCTTCAGCACCAATGCGCAGGCGGGATTTTCATTCCTGTGCGCCTTGGATATCGCAGCGCCGCATTTCGCCACTATGTCAGCCACGGCTGGCGATTTGGTGAACAAGGGGGTGGAGCGAACGCTGGCATGGCAGATTAGTGTGAAAAACTGCCACAACGAACAAGCCACGCGTCCCCTGCCGAATTACTATGAACAACTCCCGCAGAGGTACTGGGAGCACATTCTCCTCGCCGCGAAAAACGCGCTCATGGATTACCTTCTCCAGCCGCAAGAAGAACTGTCCGATACCTGCCCGCCCGGCCATGCGGAGCAAATCGATGCGCTTATCACCAAGCTGGCCAAGATAACCCTTCACTACGCTCCGAACGCCGTTGTCTACCGCTGCACCCTTTTCACCGCAGCCGATGCAGACGGCCGGAGCTACAACACCGATGACTGGGCCCACGCCGCCGAGCTCGAGCTCCTGGCCGAAGAACCCTACGCCACCTTCCTCCACCGCGACACCGCCGCCGACCTCCGCAACATCCTAGCCGCCACCGGCCTCTCCCCCGCCGCCGCCACCCCACACCACGAACCAGCCGGCCACACCCTCAGCCTCCGGCTGAGGTGATTTTGGATGTATCAAATTCCCGCCCCCTCAGCGGAGAAGCAGAAAGTCAGTCTCGCCCACAGACGAAGCCCCCCCTAATCACCCTCCCGCATGGCGGCTGAGGAAGAGAGCCCATGACCTTCCAGCCACCCGCTCAGCATCAGGCACCACAGCTCCCGAGCAAACTCAGTTCCGCCTACTTAATTTTTGCTTGTCAACCATCTATCTGGGTGTAGAATAAAGAGAAGCATTCCGAAACCATACCCAGCAACGCATATGCATGTAGAACAATGTCTTTTCATCAACTGTGCACCGTTCGAAAATCTGCATCTAAGCTTCATCGAACGAGGGGTGAATGTCCTCACATCCATCAATGGAGGAGGTAAAACTACAGTTCTTTCATATATCGCAGATGCTTTTCACGAAATTGCAAAGAATCATTATGAGCAGTCGTTTCGTGGAATAGAAAACCAATATTATCGAATTCAATCCACAAGTGAAATATATGGACAAAATCCATATTTTATTGTTTATATAAGAATCATTTACAACGATCGCAATATTGACTATGTTAACATATATGGAAAACTTGATGAAACTGAATACGAAAATAGAGTAACGATTTATAATAAGGTACCGTTCAGCAACTTCAAAGATTCCTTGTCTCAAAGCGGAGGAGTTAAAAGAATCTTTGGTCTCCAGTCAAATGATGCAAAAAATATTTTTCAGCAAAATCTAGCGACATACTTTCCTTCATACAGGTTTGAGATACCTCAATACCTAAACAATCCATTCCGCAATAAAGTTTCGTTTAATCAGAAAGCTTCTTTTAATTTCGAACTACCAAATCCGATCGAGGTAGTATCTTCTTTGCACGATGTTACAGAATGGTTGTTTGATTTGCTTCTCGACGACTTGATGAAAGGAAGCGATATTACGCAACAACTCGATTTATCACAACTATTTTACTGCATGCGCAGCATTGCTGGCGCCATAGCAAACAGAAATTACAAGGACGTACAATTCAACATAGGTCCACGTAATAGTGGGCCAACGAGAATTGGACTTATAACAACGGATAGAAAATGGCTATATCCAAGTTTATTCAATATGTCAAGTGGAGAAAAGGACCTATTCTGTTTGTTTTCTGAAATACTTAAGCAAGCAGACATCATTAAAATTTTACCTAGGATTTCAGGTGTTGTTCTCATTGATGAAATTGATAAACATCTACATATAAAGCTTCAATACGAAACCCTGCCTGTCCTACTTCAACTATTTCCTGCAGTCCAATTCATAATAACCTCTCATTCACCTTTCCTACACATGGGCTTAGAGGATGCGCAAGACCTGCCGAGCCGTATAATGAGTCTAGAAAACAACGGGATAATCATTCCCAGAATGGACAACCCATTGTACAAGGAAGTATACGATATGATGATATATGAAAATCAGAGATTTGCAGATAAATGCAAGGCAATGGAATCAGCAATAAAGCTCTCTCAGAAGCCCATCATCATAACCGAGGGAAAAACAGACATCATACATATCAACAAGGCAAAAGAAAAACTAGGAATTTGTGATATCGATTACGAAACACTTCCACCTGAGGACAGTCCCAACGGAGACGGAGATCTCAATACCTTGTTGAAGCAGTTATCTCGAATCGAACACAAGAACAAAATCATCGGTATTTTCGACAGAGATTCAAATACCTGTCAGACGATAGAACGCGAAGGTGCTTATAAATGCTACGGAAACAATGTATACGCATTCTGCATCCCTGTTCCTACACATAGAGTAGCCAATGATCAAAATCAAATCTCCATCGAATATTTGTTTACTGACAATGAAGTAAAATGTGACGTAGGAAACGGTACTCGCTTATTTTTTGGCACAGAGTTTTATGATAACACTGGCCGCCACCGCACCGAAAAAGATTTAATTCTTAGTCAGCAGAATGGTCGGGGAAAAGACAAGGTTATAGAAAACAATGGAGGACAAGCGGTCTTCGACGAACACAACAAGAACAGGCTTGCAAAAAAAGCAGATTTTGCAGAAGCTGTTCGTTCAGAAAGAATTCAAATATCAGATAGAAGCTGGCAAAACTTCACACCTATATTTGACACAATAAGGGAAATTTTAAGTAATCAATCTAGGTAAGCTAAAGTTTCATTTCAAATCAGCAGAAGTGGTCACGGTAGTACCGGGCGGCTTCCGCTTGGGCGTGAACATTCTGCTTACAGCGTTCGGCGTTGAGAAAAATGAGGTTGTTTGAGAGGTTGCCACAATAGGAGTAACCCAGTAGACACTGGACACTCCCCTGAGCAATATCTTTGTCAAAGTCGATGCAATCGCAGCGCAGCTCGCATTCACGGTCGATGGGGTCGGCAATGCAACCGGAAATAGATTGCTTTTCCTGCAATTTTTCCCAAGGACTCAGCTGATGATTAGTATCAACGAAGAACTTACAGAATCTGGCGAAATCGGCTGTAATCCCGAGGGGATAATATGGAGCATTAAACATTATTGTTAATGTGTTGGGTTATGGTTTATTGAGCTTCAACAGGGCGGCTTCACTCATGAGATACTTTCCCTGATGTCCTCTTGGCGGCATTCTAGCACGATATATCAGATTGTCTATAGGAAAATCACGTATTACAAGCAACAGTTATTCCCGGAGTCTCGGCACCGGCGTTATTTTACTTTCGGGCGGGAACTTAAAATAATGCGAGGCGTTATTTTAAGTTTGCGGCGGAGGGAGGGTGATGGGGGAGAGAAAAACCGGGCACCCTTTCGGGGGCCCGGCTTTTTCTCTCTAATCAACTCTGAAACTACATGAAAAAAACTTGGTAAGCACCCGCATTTTTGCGCGCAGCGGGATGGCTTATGGGGGTGTAGATGCACCCCGGCGGTAAAACGTTCAAACAAATTGTAAAAAAGTTGGTTTTTATGTACGAAGGACAAATTAGAAGTCAGCTGCGGCGTTGGCGCAGGGCACTCTACCAACTGTCAATAGTCAATTCCCAACGTACCAGTTGGTTCATTCTTCCTCGAAGCGGAGGGATTTTTCCCAGCCGTCGCGGGGGATATGGGTGTTGGGGAAGATGGCGCGTGCGTTGTCGCGGTAGGCCTTGGGGTTGGGGAGACTGGGGCTGAAGTGGGTGAGCCAGAGTTCTTTGACCCCCCCGGCATCGGCGGCGAGGCGGGCGGCTTCGCTGAAGAGCATGTGGCGGTTTTCCTTTGCCTTGGGGAGCATGGAGTCCTCGCCATACATGCCTTCGCAGATGAAGAGGTCGGAGTCGGCGGCGGCAGCGGCAATGGCGGGGATGGGGCGGGTATCGGTGCAGTAGGTGAGCTTGAGCCCGCGGCGGGCGGGGCCGAGCACCATATCGGGGGTGAAAACGCGGCCTTCGTGCTCGATGGTTTCGCCTTTTTTCTGGAGGCGGCCCCAGAATTCCATGGGGACTCCGAGCTCGCGGGCTCGGGCGGCATCGAACTTGCCCTTGCGGGGGAGGGTGAAGCTGTAGCCATAGCAGGGGACGCCATGCTGCACCTGGAAGGCGTGGATATCGCAATCGAGGAAGTACATGGTTTCCTCCGGCGTTTCGAGTTCGCTGACGCGGATTTCAAAGGGGAGGTTGGGGGCTATGGTGCGCAGGGCGCTGACGACGCGCTCAGTGCCCACGGGGCCGATGATGGAGAGGTCATCGGTGCGCCCCATGTTGCCCATGGTGAGGAGTAGGCCGGGGAGGCCGGAGATGTGGTCGGCATGCAGGTGGGTGATGAGGATTTTATCTACCGGTTTGAGGCTCATGCCCACGCGCTGGGCGGCTATCTGGGTGCCTTCCCCGCAGTCGATGAGTACGCTGTGCCCCTGGTAGCGCACCATGAGCGAGGTGAGCCAGCGATTCACCAGCGGCAGGGTGCCGCCGGTTCCCAGGAGACAGATATCGAGCACGCGGAAAGTTTCGCACAATCACCCCCGATTTGTCAAGGCAACAGCGCGACACGACGGTGGAAATCAGTGTGTCGTGTATTGATGGTTGACAATTCACAATTGACAATTTGAGGATAAGAGGTTTACGCGTAACCAACAGGCAAATGAAGTTCTGCCGCCGATGACGGGCGCACGAGGCAGAAATCACAGCCCGCCGAGCGTGTATTGAAGCTTGCCTATCACTTGTGTGGCGCTGATGCCCGGCGGATATCCCGAAGCGGCCCAGGCATACTCTGCGGCCGCCCCACACGTATAGACACCCAGCATGGCAGCCCGCATCGGGGGCACCCCTTGAGCGGCTAGTGCACCAATCACCCCGGCCAGCACATCGCCCTGCCCTCCATTGGCCATGAACGGGCCTCCTGAAGTGTTATAAAAGCAGCCGTTTTCGCCGGATACGATGGTTCGCGTGCCTTTGAGCACCAACGTACAATCAAACGTGTCGCGGTAGCATGCCACCGCTTCGCGACGCCCAGCAGACAGAGCTGGTTGCAAACGCCGCATTTCCCCCGGGTGAGGGGTCAGAATCCAGTTCTTACGGGGGGGCCATGCATAGGTTGCGCAGGTGTTTAGTCCGTCTGCATCCAGCACGACAGTACCCTCAAATTCCGAGGCCAGTTTCCGCAGCGCCTCTGCGGCCACCGGTTGCACCTCACCCAGGCCGGGGCCTATGACGAGCACCTGGGCATTCGGCTCATGAATATCGGCATATGAGCCTACTGGGCGCACCATCACTTCCGGCGTAACTCTAGCAGCAAGAATGGGATATACCGGAGGCAGACAATACAGCACCACCAGACCTGCGCCCGCGGCCACGGCGGCCTCAGCGCACATTTGCGCTGCCCCGGTCATTCCTACGCAACCCGCTATAATTGCAACTCTTCCGGCCTTATTTTTATAAAAAGACCAGGCACGAGAATGCAAAATTCCGGACAGCTCCGGTACATCTATCACTCCAGCCGATTCTGACGCGGGTATTTCGCCCACCTCCGACAGGGGGATGCAGAGCAAGCGGCCCACGGCATCCTCTGCGCCGTCCACCAGCATGCCGGGTTTCACGCAGCCGATGGCGGCGGTCGCATCTGCACGCACCACATCTGCCCCGCAGGCACCGGTGGCGGCATCCAGCCCGGTGGGGATATCAATTGCCAGCGTGAGGCTGCGCGGACTGGCAGCACGCAGGGCATTCAACTCCCGCACGAGCTCTGCATACGCCGGGCGGAGCTCACCCACCGCCCCGCTGCCCAGCAGACCATCGATAATCATGAGCCGCTCCTGCGGTGCCGGCACGGTAGATTCCTCGCGCCCGCAGAGCTGCGCCGCGGCATCTGCTGAAAGCGAGCCGGCGCAGCGCAGAGTCACCGGGCAGCCGAAGCGGGCCGCCAAGCCGATGGCATCGCCCGCATTGTTCCCCGCGCCGGCATACACCACCACGCGGGAGGGGGCAAAGCCCTGCATAAGCGGCAACGCACCACAAGCCTGCCACAAGCGCTCCACCACGGCATTCATGAGCTCCAGCGAGCTCATGCTGCCACTTGCGAAAAGCCGCTGCTCCGCCTCCCGTATACTCTGCGCACTGCATATTCTCATGATGGTATATTACCGCGATGAAACAGCTTTTGCAATTTTTTTGTTTCCGCCAAAGTTTGCATGAACATTGCACAGCGCCCGGCTCACCCGAATTGCGACATATCTTTCTTCCTGCGTCCGGCCTGGCAGAGTTGGAGCCTGCTCCCGTCATGATTCTTCCGGGATGCCACCCATCGGCCACCGGGCCAGCACTACAATGCAAAGCCCCACGCGGCACATGAGACTTACTCCAGAACAAAAATCCACCCGGTCAACAGCCGGGTGGATGAGCAATATGCACGAGTGGGAGCATTTAATTCTTCTCAGGGCATTCAGCCTTTTTGGGGCAGCACTTGGCAGCCTTCGGGCATGGTTTGGGGCATGCCTTCATCTTGGCGCAGCAGGGCTTGTCCGGGCATGCCTTATCCTTGGCGCAGCACTTAGTGGTTCCGCATGCCGCCTTCATGGGGCAGCACTTGTCCTTGGTGCATTCAACTTTTTTAGCGCAGCACTTCTTCACGCAGGGAGCCGGAGCAGCCGGTGCAGGAGCCGGCTCCTGAGCCTGTGCAACGCCCATTGTGAACATGGCAGCCAGTAAAGCCAGAGCGTATTTCTTCATATCGTTTTTTCTTTCTATTGGTTCGTTTTCTACGTTGCGACGAGACGAAGTGTCGCACCCTGTCACTTTAGCGTGTATGCACGCGGTTTGCAACAAAAAAAATCATGCTTCACGCATTTTTCCTATCTTTTTACTATAATTAAGGCAAAAATAAGCCTTTTCGGCAAGAGGACGAACTGGTAAAATGAGGCACACATGGAACTGACGGCAGAAGCAGAGGGGCGTATCCTGGCAAGATTCAGCAAAACAGCTTTACGAGCCGGGCAACGGCAGCTCATCGAACTGGCGCTGTCGGGGCAGAATTCGCTGGGGGTACTGCCCACCGGCCACGGGAAAAGCCTGTGCTACCAGGCCGCCGCAGAATTGCTCGGGGGGCTCACACTGGTCGTTTCGCCGCTGATTGCCCTCATGCGCGACCAGAGCGAAAGTCTGCAAGCCACCGGCATCAGCGCCGCGAGGTTCGATTCCAGCCAGGAGGCAGAAACGCGTGACGAGGTGCTGAACCAGGTGGCAGAGGGGATACTGCGTATCCTTTTTGTAGCGCCGGAATCGCTGGAGAACCGGGAGTTACAGCAGATACTTGCCCGGGTACAGGTTTCGCTGCTGGTGATAGATGAAGCACACTGCGTATCGGAATGGGGGCACAGCTTCCGCCCTGATTATCTGAAACTACCGGCATTGCAGCAGCGGCTGCAACCACACGCCACCATGGCCCTCACCGCCACCGCCACCCCGAGAGTACAGCAGGATTTGAACACAGCTTTCAGCATACCGAGGTGCAACAATATCGTGCTGCCGCCCTACAGGCCGAACATCACCCGCATCTGCCGCCCGGTAAAAGAACGTATGCCGGTTCTGCTGGAGTTTCTGGGAAACAGCGCCAATCTGCCGCTCATCATCTATTGCCGCACCCGCAAGGAAACCGAAAGGCTGGCTGCCGACCTGTCCACCCGCGGCTATCCGGCGGCCCACTACCACGCCGGACTGCCCGGCGACCAACGAGAGAAGCTCCAGGATGCATTCCAGCGCAATGAAATCACCATACTGGTGGCCACCATTGCCTTCGGCATGGGAATTGATAAACCGGATGTGCGCTCCGTCGTGCATTGGAGCACCCCCTCCTCACCGGAATCGTACCTGCAGGAATCGGGGCGCGCCGGGCGCGATGGAGTTCCCTGTACCAGTCTGATTCTGCTGGAAGCGGCAGATCTGGTGGAAGCGCGCAACCGCATTCTGGCTGCAGAACCGGATAGAGAAGGAGTGCTGCGCTGTGTGCGCTGGCTGCTGCCCGCCGGACAACGCGTGGTATCGCTCTGGGAACTGGGCACCACCTGTGACATACCGGATGATGTTCCCCTGCGCGCTCTGTCAGCCTTGCAGCAGCATGTTGCAGTGGAAAGCAAAGGCAGCAAATATTATAAAATCAAGCCACTCTATTCCCTCAGCACCATACTCGATGGCCGGGGTCCCGGAGAATGCGCGCGCCTCCGCTGGCTGGATACCCACCGCGAGGGCGAAGTGGAGGATGCCGCACTAGCCTGGAATTGCCCCTTTGCCGAGGCCGTGGAATACCTCTATGAATGCGAAGCGTCCGGCGAATGGAAGCTCACCATGCGCCAGCAAGCCCTTTGCCTGCGCAGTATACCCGGTACAGAGCCGCCCGATGCCCGCCACGTGGCAGCCGAACTAAGCGATGCCTTTGCCCGGCGGAGAGAGGCAGATTTGACCCGGCAGCAAGCCATTGTAGACATGCTGCTGGCTCCCGGCTGTCTCAATGACGCGCTGGAACAATATTTCATAGAATCCCCGCACCCGCGCTGCGGGCATTGCACCGCCTGTCTGGGGCTCACAGCCCCCCTGCCCCCGGCACCCGTGCTGCCGCCATACGATGCAGCTGCATTCTGCCCCGAGGAGGCCCCCATGCCGGAGTTTGACAGAGAAGCGCAACGGCGGAGATTCCTGCTGGGCTTGCTCAGCCCGGGGCTCATGGCGCGCCGTCTCTGGGCCCACCCGGCCTACGCCACGGCTACCGGGCACCCATGGGAAACGTTATAGCAGACACCGATACACCGGTCCTGAGCCTCCTCCCCCCCCAAAAAAAACACCGGGATGCCTGATTGGAGCATCCCGGCGGGAAAGATGAGAATCCGAGTATTTTGTGAATCTTACTTCTGAGCAGCTTCAACTGCCTGGTATGTGGCAGAGTAAGCCTTCTCTGCAGCAGCCTTGGCAGCAGCGGTAGCTTTCTCGGCAGTCACAATCTCAGCATCAAGCTGGGCAGCAGCGGCCTCGTAAGCAGCCTTGGCAGCAGCATCGCCAGTCTTGGCAGCGTCATACAAGCCCCAGAGGTTGAGCTTCTTCACAGCAATCTTCTGAGCCTCGGTATAGGCAGCAGCGGCAGCATCGGTGGCAGCTTCCTCAGCCTTGGAAGCCCAGGCGTGCTTGTAGCCGTCCACAATGTTCCAGTACCCGCGGGTGAAGTCGGGGAAGGAAACAGAGCAGTTATTGTTATCCATGGAAAGGGAGCCCAGCTCAGCCAGGCAGCACCATTCGGCCAGGTCATACACGTCCATATCCAGAGGCAAACCATTCTGCAGACAGTATACCATGCGCACATCCATGAAGAAGTCCATGCCGCCATGGCCGCCTACCTTCTCTGCCATCTCACCATACTTCTTGATGATGGGGTGACGATAGGTCTGGCGAAGCTTCTTCATATTTTCCTCGCTCATGAAGGAGTGGGAGTCGAGGTCCTCCAGGTCGGGGGCACCCTCAGCGCCCTTCATGTGGCTGCTTTCCAGCACAAAGCCCTCAATCGGGTACTTGTTGGCGAAACCGCGGGTGCCATTCAGCTGGAACAAGCGGTTGTAAGGCTGCGGGTTCATCACGTTGTGCTGAATCTCCACAACCTTGCCATTAGCGGTGCGCATCAGCGTCGTAGTGTGGTCGCCATTGCGGAATTCCGGGCAGGGCTTGCCGGTCTTCTTCTCCACCAGCTCGCGGCCGTGCACGGACTTGGTGTCCATGGCCACCAGCGTGGTGAAGCGGTCACCGCGGTGAATGTTCATTACCTGGGCCACCGGGCCGAGACCGTGAGTAGCGTACACGTCGCCGCGGTTCTCCTTGTTGTACTTGAGGCGCCAGGCAAGCTTTTCGGGGTCGTTCTCAGGATTGGTCCAGTAAGCGTTCCAGAACGGGTCAAGATTGTGGATATAAGCACCCTTGGCATACAGCACTTCACCCAGAATACCCTTCTGAGCCATGTTGAGGGCATCCAGCTCAAACCAGTCGTAGCAGCAGTTCTCGAGAATCATGCAGTGCTTGCGGGTCTTCTCGGAGAGGTCAATGAGCTCCCAGCACTGCTGGAGGTTCATGGCGCTGGGCACTTCGATGGCGGTGTGCTTGCCGTTCTCCAGGGCGCACTTGGCTACCGGGAAGTGGTGGTCCCAGTCGGTGGCAACGTACACCAGGTCGATGTCGTCACGCTTGCAAAGTTCTTCATAGCCCTTGGCGCCGGAGTAAATGGCGGCGGGGGCAAGACCCGCCTCGCGCAGGTACTTCTGGCACTTCTCGGCACGCTTGGCTTCATAGTCGCACAGGGCTACCACCTCAACACCGGGAATATAGGTAAAACGGGCTACAGCACCCGGGCCACGCATACCAAGGCCTACGAATGCAACACGAACAGTTTTCATCTTGGGAGCCGTAAGGCCCACCACATGCTGCTGCCCCTCCGGGCGCGCGGGAGTTTCCACCACGAGGGTGCCCTTGTCCCAATGTGTCTTAGTGTCCGGAGACAGCGACTGCGCCTGCAACCCGCTCACAGCGAACAGGGCGAGGAACGCCAGCGTCAATACTCGATTCAGTTTCATATATAATATATACGGGATGTTTCTCTTTAATCTGTCAAATCATTTGGATCCGACATCGTTTTTCTCAAGAGAAGTCGGTAATAGTCTAGTCATTATTCTGCCACAGGTCAAGCAGATTTTCCTGCATGAACCCGTTACCGCGCGGCATATTCGCACGCCAGACGCACGTAATCTTCTGCGTGGTCGATATTGGCCTGTTCGGTTTCTGGCGGAAGTTGTTTCACCACTTTTGCAGGTGAGCCCAGCACAAGGCTGTGCGGGGGAATGATGGAGCCTTTGGTGACCAGGGCATGAGCCCCCACGATGGAGCCATGGCCCACTACGGCTCCATCCAGCACCACCGCCCCCATGCCGATGAGGCAGGCGTCTTCCACTGTGCAGGCGTGCAGAGTCACGCTGTGACCAACAGTCACATACTCACCCAATTTGCACCCTTGGTCGTAATCCACATGCAGGCAGCAGTTATCCTGCACGTTACTACCCCTCCCTATTTCAATGGGCGCCACATCTGCACGTATGGTGGTGTTGTACCACACGTTGGAATCGGGGTGCAGGGTGACATGGCCGATGATATCGGCACTGGCTGCCACAAAGGAAGGTTCATTCAGCTGCGGAGTTGCACCGCCAAAGGATTCTATTGCCATGATCAGGAAAGTTAAGCACCGGCAAAGTGCCTGACCTTGCCGGTGCTGTCAAATAAGATAATGAAGAAAAAAACGTCAGGCCCGGGGCTTCACCACGGCAATCTTGCCGGAGCGGGTCACCATGTCCACATCGTAATCGCTCATGAGGTCCAGGAAACGGTTCAGACGGAATGCACCGCCGGAAATCTCAATGGTGAGCATCTCGCGCGTGGCATCAATCACCTGGGCACGGAACATATCACAGAGCTGCAGAATCTCCGTCTTATGCTCGCCGAAGCGCACGCGCACCAGCACAATTTCGCGGTACACGGTGGGAGAGTTGCGGTAATCAATCACCTCTACCACATTCACCAGTTTGCTGAGCTGTTTGATAACCTGGTCCAGCTTTTCATTATCCTCCTTCACATCGATGGTCATGCGGGAGAACTTCGGGTCTTCGCAAGGAGCCACGTTGAGGGAGTGAATGTTATAGCCGCGACCGGAGAACAGACCTGCTACGCGGGAAAGCACACCAAACTTGTTTTCCACGAGCACGGAGATGGTATTAATCGGTTTTTCAGTCGGCATAATGTGTAGGGGGTGTAATCGCGTTTGAGAATACCTGATTCGCCGCGCCGCGTCAAGCAGTAACTTATCCTGCTGGCACAGTATTTTCCGGCGGTGCTGCGAAATGGCAGCCCGTCGACACAAAGCACCATCACACAAGGGGAGCCTCCGTAGTATTCGGCGGTGTTTCAGATGCAGCTTCGGTGGATTCCACTGCCGGCACTTCGGGCTTCTTGCGGGGCTTCTTTTCCTTCTTCACGTTGAACTTGTTGGCAGCCGCCTGGAATCCTTCGCGTATCATCATGACCGTGGCTTCCTCGGCCTTAGCCAGGCATTCCTCCAGCAGGGGGCGTTCATCCGGTGCAAACTTGCCCAGCACATGCCCTACCATTTCCTTCTGCCCCGGCGCACCGATGCCCACGCGCAGACGCGGGAATTTCTCGCCACCCAGGTGGGCGATGAGGGATTTCATGCCATTGTGCCCGCCGGCAGAGCCGCTGGAGCGCAGGCGCATCGTTCCCACCGGGAAGGAGATATCATCATAGATGACCAGTACCTGCTCAGGCTCAAATTTGTAGTACCTCATAATGGGGCCCACGCACTCACCGCTGCAGTTCATGAAAGTCTGCGGCTTAATGAGCAGCACCCCGGGGCCGGCGGCCAGCTCACCTTTGCGCGCTTTGTCGAGCTTCCACTCGGCACCGAAGCGGCGAGCCAGGCGGTCCAGCACCATGAAGCCCACATTGTGGCGGGTCTCTGAGTAATCCCGACCAGGATTTCCCAGACCGACAATAATGCGGATAGGAGCATCCATGGCTTACATCTGCGCAGCAGCCAGGGCTTCGAGCGAAATGTTGCGGTTCACGGCGTTGAGGTAAGCGCGGGCAGAGGCCTCGATGACGTCCGTGGCAGCGCCCTTGCCGGAAACCGGCTTGTTGCACTCGCAGTTGCCGAACTGCACCTTCACCGTCACCTCACCCAGGGCATCCTGACCGATGGAGGTGGCGCGCACATTGTAATCCACCAGTTCGCCCTTGCTCTTCGTGATGCGGTCGATAGCCTTGAAACAGGCATTCACCGGGCCATTGCCTATGGCGCAGTCGGTGTACATCTTGCCATCCTTCTCCAGCTGCACGGTAGCCGTCGGGCGGGCGGCAGAACCGGCAATGAACTGGATGTCCACCATCTTCCAGGTGCCATCGCAGGTATCCAGCGAGTCGTTCACCAGGGAAGCAAGGTCATCGTCGTACACGAATTTCTTGCTGTCGCCCACCTTCTTGAAGCGCTCGAACACGTGGCTGATTTCACTGTCGGAGAGATTGTAGCCCAGCTTCTCCAGGCGGGATTTCACTGCTGCACGGCCGGAGTGCTTGGTGAGCGGAAGCTCGGTTTCGCCCCAGCCCACTTCGGCGGGGTCGATGACTTCGTAAGTCTCACGCTTGGCCAGGATGCCGTGCTGGTGAATGCCGGAGCTGTGCGCAAAGGCATTTTCGCCCACGATGGCCTTGGAACGCTGCACGGAAAGACCGCTCATGCTGGCCACCACGCGGCTGGTCTTGACGATTTCGCGGGTTTCCAGGTTGTGCGGTTTCTCCCCTGCGGCAAAGCCGAAGGCCTCCGGGCGCGTGGAAAGCGCCATGGCCACTTCTTCAATGGCGGCATTGCCGGCGCGCTCGCCGATGCCGTTGATAGTGCCTTCCACCTGGCGGGCACCGGCGGTCACAGCCGCCAGGGAATTGGCCACAGCCAGGCCGATGTCGTTGTGGCAGTGTACGGAAATGACCGCCTTGTCGATATTTTTCACATGATTGACCACGTAGTCAATCATGGCGATGTATTCCTGCGGCGTGGTGAAGCCCACGGTATCCGGCAGGTTCACGGTGGTGGCACCGGCATCGATGACCGCCTCCACCACCTGGGCGAGGTAGTCGTGCTCGGTGCGGCTGGCATCCTCAGCAGAGAATTCCACATCGTTGACGAGGCTCTTGGCCAGCTTCACGCCCGCCACGGCCATCTCGATGATTTCTTCCTTGCTCTTCTTGAGTTTGAATTCGCGGTGCAGCGGGCTGGTGGCCAGGAATGTGTGAATGCGGCCGCGGTCGCCTGCGGGGGCCACGGCAGCTGCCGCGCGGCGGATGTCATTCTCCACGCAGCGGGCCAGCCCCGCGATGCGGCACTTCTTCACCGTATTGGCAATGGTGAACACGGCCTCGAAGTCGCCATCAGAAATGCACGGGAACCCCGCCTCGATAATATCCACGCCTAGTTTTTCGAGCTGGCGCGCTACCTCCAGCTTCTGCCGGAGATTCATCGAAGCTCCCGGGCACTGCTCACCATCGCGGAGCGTGGTGTCGAAAAATAATACCTTGTCGTTCATACCAGACGTTTCTATTGTTTGTTTTCGAAAAGCTCACTATACACAAACGCCGCACAAAAGCAAGCGCATTGTACGGCATTTATTAAAATTATTCTAAAGTAATCCAATTTTGTACAGTCTTTCAATCCTGCGCGGATGATACAACCACGTCATAAACGAGTTCCTCTGCCGGAGATTTCCCCTTTTCCCAGGGGCGGGCATAAACCACGTGCACGCGCTGCGCACCCGGCTTCACCGCAATGATGGCAAGCGTGGTCGGCATCGGGAATCCACAGCAATCCTCCTCGCAATCCCCCGGCGTAGTGAGCGAAACCTGCACGCAGGAATCCGCCGGAAGCTTATCGGCCAGCTGCCAGATATAGCCCGTGGTCGGGTTTCCATCCAGCACTACCGCAAACCTCTGCCCTGGGCGCAGATTCAACGGCGCAGCAGCAGACACAGCAGCGGCTTCAACAACTTCTTTTCTGCCACTTTCCCGGTGCACCAGCCGCCGCCCCATGCCGCTCATAAAAAACAGCATCAGCAATATTGCCCCCAGCGCAGCCGGGACTTTCAGCGCAAGCAAAAATCCATTACGATTCGGCATCCCTATCATTTCCTTTGTTTTCTGTTGCAAGCGCATTTCACTTTGCCCTCATTCATCCCATAAGCAGCCAGAAGCAACCAGAGCACGAAGCAGGCTATTCCCAATCCCCAGCGCAGCCACAGCAAATCAGCCGCCACCACGGATATCAGCATGAAAAGAGCCCCGGCCAATGTTCCCTCTGTGGCGCGCGAATGCTGACGCAGCCTCGTGAACAAAAACAGCACCAGTCCGAGCGCTCCCAGCAGAAAGAGGATAAGGGCCAGAGCGGCGTTCATTTCTCGTAGAGCACGTGCGCGAACCCGTCGAACTCCTGCTGCGGGGTACGCCTGGAAAAATGGTGAGCAAACTCCGGGAACCAGGTATCGGCAGCGTGGCTGCCCGCCACCTCGGACACATGCAGACGCTGCATCTGCGGCAGCAGCTGCGCGTAGAGCTGGGCCCCGCCAATCACCATGATTTCCTCATCCTGCAGCTCTATTTGCTCCAGCTGGGCGATATCCGTAATCACCACCGCACCCTCTGCTGCGTAGCCAGCATTGCGGGTCAGCACGATATTCTGCCGCCCGGGCAGCGGGCGCCCCAGGCTCTCCCAGGTCTTGCGCCCCATGAGAATGGGATGCCCCATGGTGAGGCGCTTGAAGAGCTGCATATCCTCTTTCAGACGCCAGGGGATACCACTGTCCAGCCCGATGGCGCGGTCGGCATCCATGGCCACTACCCCTGTGAAGCGCAGGTTCATACGGAAACAGCGGCTTTAATGTGCGGATGCGGGTCGTATTCCTCCAGCGTGAAGTCGGAGAAATCGAAACCGTCAATCTCTGTAATGGCGGGATTGATGCGCATGACGGGCAGCTTGCGCGGCTCGCGGGTCAGCTGCAGGCGCGCCTGGTCCAGGTGATTCTTGTACAGGTGCAAATCGCCATAGGTATGCACAAACTCGCGGGCTTCGTAGCCGCAGACCTGCGCCACCATCATAAGCAGCAGCGCATAGCTCGCAATGTTGAATGGCACACCCAGGAACAAATCGCAGCTGCGCTGGTAGAGCTGTAGGCTCAGCCCGTGCTTCTCCCCCTCTTTCTGCGCGGGAATCACGCAGAACTGGAACAAGCAGTGGCAGGGAGGCAGAGCCATGCCGTCCACCTCGGCCACATTCCAGGCACTCACCAGGTGGCGGCGGCTCCAGGGATTATTCTTCAGACCATCAATCAGCTTGGCAATCTGGTCGATACTGCCGCCCTTGCCATCCGGCCAGGCTCGCCACTGGCTGCCGTACACCGGGCCCAGGTCGCCATTCTCATCGGCCCATTCATCCCAGATACTCACGCCGCGCTCCTGCAGCCAGCGCACATTCGTGCTGCCCTTCAGGAACCAGAGCAATTCGTAGATAATCGAGCGCAGATGCAGCTTCTTGGTGGTAAGACACGGGAATCCCTCGCGCAAATCGCAGCGGATCTGGCGGCCGAACACGCCTATCGTGCCCGTACCGGTGCGGTCTTCCCTGCCCACCCCATTGGTGAGCACATCATCAAGCAATGCAAGATACTGTTTCATACTCTGTACGAGATTTACAATTTACAATGGACAAAGTACAATTTGAATTTTCCCTGCGGCTGCGCCGCAGCTGACTTTACATTTGTTCTTCGTACCTTGTCCTTTGTACTTTCTATCAGAGGGCGAGAGCCTCTCTGATGAGCTTCGCCCACTTCTCGGCTTTTTCAGCAAAGCTCAGCTCGGGATCCTTATACAGAATACCGCGGGAAACATTGATAGTGGGCGGAGCCACGCGCGTGCCACCGGTCAAGGCAGAAAGGTCGCCCCCCTGCGCACCCAGACCGGGCACCAGCAGCGGAGCATCCGGCAAATCATTCAGAATCTGGCTGTTGGCATTGGTCAGCCCCACCACCATACCCACTTCCGTGGCGCTGTTCTCGGCAATAGAGCGGGTCACCATATCACCCACCAGCTGGTACACCTTGCGGCCATTCGCCAGCACCTGCTGCTCCACATCCACAGAGCCGGGGTTCGTGGTCACAGCCAGCAGATACACCGCCTTGCCGGGCCGGTCAAGGAACGGCTCCAGAATATCGTAGCCCATGAAGGGATTCAGCGTCACGGCATCCACATCCATGCGGTCGAAGTAAGCCTGTGCGTAGTATTTCTGCGTCTCGCCGATATCGCCGCGCTTCGCATCCAGAATCACGGGAATATCCTTGGGCATATCCGGCAGCAGTTCCTCCAGCATCCTGAGTCCCGGCAGCCCCATGGCCTCGAAATAGGCGATATTGGGCTTGTATGCCGCTGCATAGGGGGCTGTTTCCTCCACCACCTTGCGCAGCCAGTCGGCCAGCTCGGTCATATTCTCGGTCTGCGGGCGGGGGTCCAGCCCCACACAAAGGGCCGAGCGAGTCGCCGCGATACGGGCAGCTAGTTTCTCCGTGTACTTCATGCGCGGCATTATAGCACACCAGCAACACAACACAAGACAAATCCACCCTCCCGGATACAGCTTTCTTCCAGCTGAGAAGTGTAAAATCAAATGCGACACCGGAAAGCTCCAAAAAAGTCACCCAAGTGCCCAAACTGCCCTGGCAGGATGGGGGGGTCGGGGGAAGGACGGCAATGAGTCCTTCCCCCGCTTGCCGCGATGATACAGAAAAAGGGTGCTTTCCGGTGTTACAGGTGGCATCATGCCAGGACAGAAACTAATACAAACAACATGTACCTATATGAAAAGCACCCAGACAGATTCTACCAAAGCGTTGCCTGAAAACAGGCATATAACCCTCATTGACCGTCAGCAAATCGAACGTTGACTCAAAAAGAATGTGCCTGTTGCGGAAATTGCCTCCGGACTTAACCGGCATAAATCGACCATTTGCCGAGAAAAACAACGTGGCCTTGTTGCGCACTTTAATTCAGATTTATCTGTAAGTTACATTCATCAATGGGATGTTGCTCAACGTGATTATGAGAAGAACCAGGGCGGAGGCGGACGCCCCCCCCAAGCTTCATCAGGCTCATCCCCTCATACCTCGTTTGACCTCGCTGATAATCAACCATCGGCTTTCCCCTTATGCTGCCATGGAAGTGTTGGCAAAACAGGGACACAAGATTGATTTCTGCGAAAAGACTCTCTTTCAGTAAGACTGAGAAGCGGACAAAAGTCTATTTTGCCCATCCGTATTCCTCTTTTGAGCGGGGAAGTAATGAGAACGCGAACAGGCTTATCAGGCGTTTCCTGCTGAAAGGGAGCCCGTTTGATAAATTACGCCAGCGCGATGTGCAGAAGCTGGCTCACTGGATGAACAAAAACCCCAGAAAACTCTTCGGCGGCAAGTCAGCAAAAGACAAAGCGAAAGAAGTCGGCCTGGATTTTTACCCTGCTAAACCCTGAGTATGCATTTTTTTCACAAAGTGTCGCGTTTAAATTTGCAATTCACCTTTTTATGCCGGGAAAATGGTTATGTTTTCTAAAATAACCGGGGGGCAACGAGTCTTTGATGATAAGGTTGTCAGCGAAATAATGCTGATTACCTGGGTTGGGGCAGCAGGATGATATCCTGCCCGAAGATGTCGGAGAAGAGGGCGCCTTTGGTGCGCAGGGCCAGGTTTTCGAGCGTGAGGTCGGCCACATCGGGCACGAGCAGCTCCAGCCGGCGACCGTTCGGGCGCACGCTGAAGCTGCGGATGCGGCGGGAGTGCGCGCGCTCCATGGCTTCGGCCACGCGCAGCAGGGCGGCGAGCTTCTGCACGCGCAGACGATCGCTCTGGCTGAGCAGGGCATAGGTGGGCTCTGCCGGGGTGGGTGCGCCATGGCGGTGGTAGCGGGCCAGCAGACCGACTACTTCCACATCGGCGCGCGAAAGGCCGAAGATTTCGGAATTGAGGATGATGTACTGGCTGTGGTGGTGGTGTTTCTTGGGGTTGATATAGCTGCCCACCTCGTGCAGAATGGCGGCTACCTTGAGCAGCAGACGGTCGTGGCGGGTGAGGCCGTGCAGTTCCTGCAGCTGGTCGAAGAGCTGCATGGTAAGGCGGCGTATCTGCTGCCCGTGGGCCTTGTCCACGCGGTAGTGATTGGCCAGCAGTACGGAGAAGTGCACCACTTCATCCTCCAGCGCCAGGTCATCGTGCCGCCCGGGCATGAGATTGCGCAGGAAAGCATGCGAGAATTCCTCTGCCGGGCACATGATGCTGCGTGGTTCCAGATCCCGCGCTATGGCCAGGTAGATGAGCGCGGTGGGCAGCAGGGCGCACACGCTGGCGTAGTCTTCCTTATAACGCGTGGGGCGCTGCGCGGGCGGGGTGGCGGCAATTTCGTGTGCCAGCTGCGCCAGGCTTTCCCCGGTTACGGTGTCTCCCTGTGCCAGCGGCGAGGAGATGACATGGAAATCCGGGCCGAAAATGACCAGGGCATCCGGCGGTTCGGGCAGGTCGTCCTCAATATCGTATACCACCTGTTCCATGATGCCGCGTATATGCTCGCGGATGAGGGAGCTTTCACTTTCGGTGCCAGCCATTTCGGTGGCATCGCCAATGACTATGCCGGTGCGGTGCGCCCCCATGCGGTAGCTGGCGTAATAGCTGATGCGCCCCTTGTCGAACAGCAGCAGGCGCGTGTTTCCCGGGCCTACGTGCAGCACCAGCACCCGCTTGCCCGAGAGCTCATCGTGGCGGCTGAACACGGCGCGCGTGTTCAGGTAGAGCAGTCGGGTCATCTCGCCATCGTCCATCACCTCCAGTTGCAATCCACAGGTTATCTGCAGACGGTTCACCAGGGTGTCCATGTTACGCACATCCAGCAGAATATTAGTGGCCAGCAGGCGCATCTCCACCTTGCCGGCCAGGCGGTATTCTGCCAGCAATTCGTGGTAGCCCTGGGCAATCTGCACGCAGCGGTCCATGGTGTCGCGGGTGATGCAGCTGCCGTTGAATACATCGTGTGCCAGTTCCACCGGCTGCGAGAGTACGTCCAGCACCCGGGTTTCGCTGCCATTCTGTTCTGCCACCATCATGGAGACGGCATCTGCCCCCAGGAAGATGACGGCTTTCACCACCGGAGTGGCGCGGGTGGAACTGCTGCGGCGTGTTCTGGCTGGCATACTATGCATTCTATACCAGACCGCCCGGCAATTCAAGCCCGCAGTAGGCATGATGCAATTGAAAATTGCATTTGCGGGGGGCTTTTGCTACAATGCCCGCACATGGCATATCTGGAACTGGAACATGTGAGCGTGCATTTCCCGGTGCGCAATACCTGGGGCACTACCGGTGAGGTGGTGCGCGCGGTGGATGATATCTCGCTCTCCATCCCCCGCGGCAGCATCCTGGGCCTCGTGGGCGAGAGTGGCTGCGGCAAGTCGACCCTCTCCCGCGCCATCATGCAGCTGCAGCCTGTGACGAGCGGGCGCATCGTGCTGGATGGCACAGACCTGACCGCCCTGCCACCGCGCGAGGTGCGCCGCCGTCGGCTCGATTTCCAGATGGTGTTCCAGGACCCCTACGCTTCGCTCAACCCGCGTTTCAGCATCTTTTCCACCCTGGCAGAGGCGCTGAGCCAGCGTGAGCCGCTGCCCCGCCGCGGGCGCGAGGAAGCCGTAGCGGCCCTTATGGAGCGCGTGGGCCTCAGCCCCGAGCACATGTACAAGTACCCGCACGAATTTTCCGGCGGCCAGCGCCAGCGCATCGCCATAGCCCGCGCCATTGCCCCGCAGCCCGCCCTGCTGCTGGCAGATGAGCCGGTCTCTGCGCTGGATGTCTCCATCCAGAGCCAGATTCTCAACCTGCTTACTGATCTGGTGCGGGAGCTGGGGCTCACCATGATATTCATCTCGCACGACCTGGGTGTGGTGCATTATCTGGCAGATGATATCGCGGTGATGCGCCGCGGCCGCATTGTGGAATCCGGCACGGCCCATGCCGTCTTCCACCACCCCCAGGCAGAATACACCCGGACACTCCTGGCTGCGGTTCCCTCACTATAGTTTTATCCTATGAATACCGAACTCCAATTTCTTTTGTACGATGACCCCGCCGAAAAGGGGAATATCAATGTCGTTGTGAAAGATGATACAATCTGGGCGACCCAGAAAACGATTGCTGAGTTGTATGATATTCATGCATCATCGGTTGCAAGACATTTGATAAACATATACAAAGAAAATGAATTAGAAGAATCTGCGACGATTGCAAAATTTGCAATCGTCGTAAACCGCGGTTTTCGAGGTGCGGTAAAAGAAGATATGCTTTTCTACAACCTGGATGCCATCATTTCCGTGGGCTACCGGGTGAACTCGCGCAAAGCCACGCGGTTCCGTCAGTGGGCCACGCGCACGCTCAATGAATACATCCGCAAAGGCTTTGTGATGGACGATGAGCGCCTGAAACAGGGCAAGACCGCCTTCGGCAAGGACTACTTCCGCGAGTTGCTGGAGCGCGTGCGCTCCATCCGCGCCAGCGAACGACGTATCTGGCAGCAGATTACCGATATTTTCGCCGAGTGCAGCATAGATTACGACCGCGAATCGCAGACCTGCCGGAATTTTTATGCCATGGTGCAGAATCGCTTCCACTATGCCATCACCGGCAGGACCGCTGCGGAGATTGTGTATGATTCTGCCGACCACACCAAGGAAAACATGGGGCTGCGCACCTGGAAACACGCACCCGAGGGCCGGATTCTGAAATCGGACGTGACTGTGGCTAAGAATTATCTGGATGAGAAGCAGATCCGGCGCCTGGAGCGCGCCGTGACCGGTTTTTTCGACTATATAGAAGACCTGGTGGAGCGCGAAAACAGTTTCAATATGGCCCAGTTCGCCGAAAGTGTGAATGAGTTCCTGGCTTTCCGCCGCTACGAGCTCCTGCCGGATAAAGGGCGCATCTCCCACGCCCAGGCAGAGAAGAAAGCCCATGCGGAGTACGATATTTTCAACAAGACCCAGCTTATCAACTCCGACTTTGACAAGCTGGTGCAACGCACTCGCCAGTCATGAATGAGCTACCTCCCTGTGTGCTGCCGCGGCGGCGCTTTGTGCGGCGTTTTCTGGCGGTGTGCCTGGTGCTGCAGGTGGTCGGGCTGTGCGTAGGGTGTGCGCGTTTTGATAAGTTCAACTCAGATTGGGTGGTGGCTGCCGTCAGTGTGGCGGAGTTGTCGCTCATGAGCCTTCCGTATCTTCTGCTGCTTGTTCCCTGCCGCACGAGCAGCATCTCGCTGGTGCAGGTGGCGGGGCTGGTGTTTCCGCTGGGCACGGCCTTGTGGGCGTGTCTGGGCTGCTGGACTTCCCATGTGGGGGACTCCATGGCTGCGCTGGCATATATCATGGGAATGGGTCTTTTCATGGTGGGTTTCATGTATGCGTACCCCGTCATGTTTGTGCTGGGTATGCTGGCGCACCAATGGAGAATGCGTAGAAAGAGAATGCCATGAATGCCGTTTTTCCCTGCGTGCTGCCGCGGCGGCGTTTTGTACTGTGGTTTCTGGGTGGGTGTCTGCTCTGGGTGGTGGCCTGTGGTGTATACCGCGGCATACTGCGAAGCTCTTCAATGGTGCAGAATAATACAGGTGGCTGCAATTTGAACCATGGGGCAAGCCTGATAATAGGAAATGATGGGGCTGTCGCCCTGCATTTGCATAGCTGCGTGTATTTGTCAAGATGATTCCTGAAAATCGGGAATGCGATTCCCGATTTTCAGGAATTGTGTTCCCTAAGTTCCGTCTATATATAGAATTGGCTCGCAGGGGCGGGGAATTTGTGGTAGATTGGGAGCATGATACGTTTTCTCTCCTGTCTGGCGGCGGTGACTATGTTGGTGCTGGTGGGTTGCCAGCAGGTGCTGCACCCGAGTTTCCCGGAATACAAGGGTTACAAGAAGGCTCCTTACACGGTGAAGGGCACGCGCTTTGTGCCCATGAGCGTGGAGGCCGCCTTGCGCTACAAGGCCACGGGCATTGCTTCGCACTACGAGGCCGATGGCGAGATCGGCGCTATTGGTCAGAACCTGTACCCGCACCAGCGCTATGCGGCGCACCGCACGCTGCCGCTGCCCTGCACAGTGCGCATCACCTGCCACCGCACGGGCAAGAGCTGCATTGTGCGCGTGGCAGACCGCGGGCCGTATATCCGCGGGCGCCTCATCGATGTGGGCACCAAGGTGGCCAAGGAACTGGGTTTCTATGAGCGCGGGCTCGATACCGTGACCGTGGAGGTCATCTCTGTGGGCGATGGCAAGTGGCGGCGTTTTCCCTGAGATGGTTCAGATTGATGGAAATTGAACATTTTGTTGTATAGGCGTATGGCAGACAGTTATTGGGAAGAATATTTGAGGGATAATCTGGAGGAGTGGACGCGCGATACAGAGCAGAAGTGGTGTGAGTTTAAGGAAAATTGTCTGGATCCGCAGCGGATAGGAGAGTACGTATCAGCTTTGTCGAATGGAGCATGTTTGCAGAATAAAGATAATGGGTGGTTGGTTTTCGGAGTGAGAGAGGCTGAGGGCAAAGTGGTGGGTACGCAGAAGCGGTGGCAGCGCATGAAAGTTGGTAATCAGGATTTGGAACTGCATTTGCGCCAAAATATAACACCTTCTCTGGGAATCGAGTTTTATACATTACTGATACAGAATGAGCCGGTGCTGGCATTAAGGGTTGAGGCGGCCTGCGGAGAACCGGTTCGATATAAGGGAAAAAGCTATGTGCGCATTAATAGCCAGACAACGGAATTACATAAATATCCTGATCTGTCGCGGTATATTTATAATTCCTCCTCAGACTGGTCATCGGTGCTGGTAAATGAAGCAACTGTGGATGATCTTGATGCAGAGGCTGTTGCTAAGGCGCGAGAAAAGTTTGCGGAAGCTCACCCCAGTTTAGCCAAGGAAGTCCCCAGATGGTCGGTCATGACTTTAATGGAAAAGCTTTTCCTTGCTAAAAAGGGAAGGTTAACCCGAGCGGCATTGATTTTGTTGGGTAAACCGGAGAGTGTTGTTCTGTTGTCTCCGGCTGTTGTAGAAGTTACTTGGCGGCTCAAAAGTGGCACAGAGGAGGCGTATGAACACTTTGGCCCTCCGTTCCTCTTGTCTACCTCTCAGGTGTTGGCAAGAATTCGAAATTATAAACAAAAGATATTTCCGGATACCAGCTTGCTGCCGGAGGAGGTAATGAAATATGAATCGGAGGTGTTTTTGGAGGCTCTGCATAATTGCATTGCTCACCAGGATTACCGAAAGCAAGCCCGGATTGTTGTTCTGGAAAAAGAGGACCGCTTGATATTCAAGAATCAGGGTGGCTTTTACTGTGGAAAGCCGGATGATTATCTGCAATCAGAGGAAACACCTGATAGGTACCGTAACAAGCTGCTTGCTATGGCAATGAAAAGTTTGCTCATGGTAGATACGGTGGGGAGCGGAATACGCAAGATGTACCGGAAACAGATGGAGAGGTGTTTCCCATTGCCGGATTATGTGATTAAACCTGATAGTGTGGAGTTGTGCATCCATGGCAGGATTATTGATGAGGCGTATACGAAGCTCTTGATTGAGGAAACAGATATGCCGTTAGAGTTGGCAATAGCGCTCGACCGTGTGCAGAAAAAATTGCCGGTGAATAACGAGTTGTTGACCGTCTTGCGTAAAAAAGGTTATGTAGAAGGATATAAGGGCAATTATCGTATTGGTCGGGTAGTGGCTGTGGCAACGGGACAAAAAGTTGCCTATATTCGTGAAAAAGGAGTTGATAAAGAGTTAATAAAACAGCATATCATTAATATGTTGGGGCAAATGGAGTCATTATCTCGTCAGGAAATCACGGAATGCGTACAACGAATGCTGCCAGCAAGTTACGATGGCGATAAAGTTTATAATTTCATCACTTCCTTAATACGTGAAATGTCGAAAAAAGATGGTTCGATATATAATTGTGTCCAATCTAAGAAAAATGCAAGGTGGAAATTAAAGTAGAGTTATAAAAAGAAATCAAAAAGAAATCAAAAAGAAGTCAAAAAGAAATCAAAAAGAAATATATTGATTATCAAATATCGACGATGTGTCTTCTTTTCTGTTTGACTTATCTGATATTTCATTGTCAAATACCAATAAAACTGGCCATTGTTTCCACAAAAAAATCCCCGCGCCGTTGCCGGTGCGGGGATTTTTTATAATTGAGCTGAAGCGTGAAGCTTAGGCGCCGAGCTGGAAGCGCTCGAAAGCCTTCACGGTGATGGTGTCGCCCAGGGTCTTGCCGGTGGCGGCCACGAGGGCTTCCACAGACATGGAGGGGTCCTTCACGAATTCCTGGCTCATGAGGCAGCTCTGCTTGTAGAGAGCCTTGAGCTTGCCGGGGAGAATCTTCTCCAGCAGGTGCTCAGGCTTGCCGTCAGCGATGAGCTGAGCCTTGGCAATCTCCTGTTCCTCGGCCACGAAAGCGGGGTCAAGGGAGGAGGAGTCCACGCTCTTGGGAGCGCAGGCGGCGATGTGCAGGGTGATGTCTTTGCAGAGGGTCTGGTAAGCCTCGGCAGCGGTGGTGTCGGCCTTGCCGGTTTCCACCTGCAGGAGCACGCCCACCTTGCCACCCATGTGGATGTAGGAGGTCACGGAGCCCTCGCCGGCCAGCGTGTAGCGGCCGAACTTGCGCAGTTTCATGTTTTCACCGATGGCGGCGCACTGCTCAGCAATGTACTTCTCAACGGTGGTGCCTTCCATGGCCACTTCCAGAGCCTCGGCCAGCGTAGCGGCGGTGGAGGCCTTCAGCGTGGCGGCAACCTTGGCCACCAGAGACTGGAACTTCTCGCCCTTGGAGCAGAAGTCGGTCTCGCAGTTGATTTCGAGGATGATGCCATCCTTGCCTTCAACCACGGTGGTCACGATACCCTCCTTGGCTTCGCGGTCGGCCTTCTTGGCGGCCTTGGCGATGCCCTTCTCGCGGAGGTACTTCACGGCTTCGTCCATGTTGCCGTCGCACTCCATGAGGGCCTTCTTGCAGTCCATCATGCCGGCGTCGGTCTTGACGCGCAGCTCTTTCACCATTGCGGGTGTGATATCAGCCATTGTCTTGGAATAAAGGGGTTATGAATTAGGCGGGCTTGTTCTTGTTGATAGCCTCTACGAGTACGGAGAGGATCAGACGGATGGAGCGCACGGCGTCGTCGTTGCCGGGGATGGGGAAATCCACGGTCTCGGGGTCGGCGTTCGTATCGGTCAGCACAATCACGGGAATGCCCAGGATGTGGGCCTCGCGGATAGCGATATCCTCGTGGTCAGCGCCGATGGCGATCATCACATCGGGAGCGCCACCCATGTTGCGGATACCCTGCAGGTTGCGCTGCAGCTTCTCGCGCTCACGGGCCAGAGCGGCGAGCTCCTTCTTGGACATGCTCTTGTACTCGGGCTGCTTGTCGAGGTTCTCGAGGTAGTCGAGACGGGCAATGCTCTTCTTGATGGTGGCCATGTTGGTGAGCATACCGCCAAGCCAGCGGAAGTTCACGTAGTACTGGCCAGTAGCCTCAGCAGCTTCCTTCACGGCTTCCTGAGCCTGGCGCTTGCAGCCCACGAACAGAATCTTCTTGTTCTTGGCGGCAAGTTCACCCACGAAAGCGCTGGCTTTGTCGAGGCACTTCTCGGTCTCTTCCAGGTTGATGATGTGGATGCCGTTCTTCTGGGTGAGAATGTACTTCTTCATGTTCGGGTGCCACTTGCGGGTCTGGTGACCAAAGTGAACACCGGCTTCCACCATCTTCGTAACGAGTTCGTTAATCATTGTATTTTGTATGTGTTGTGTGCAACCTTGCGGCAGGATGCACGGGGTTTTGGAAGGTGCTGCGCTTAGCCCCCAGCCCTCCGTTGTTGGTATTGCAGCATCAGCGGGGACGTGGAGAATACTCCCAATCCCCCCGTTTGTCAATGCAAATTTGAAATTTTAACGCTGAATTTTCAATGCGTAAAGACAAGTTCGCACCGCTCATTCCCGTGGGCGGTGCGAATGAAATCCGGTGTGGCTGGAAATTTACTTCTTGCCGGCCATGCGGGCGGCCAGCACCAGGTAGGTCACCAGCTTGGGCGTGGCGGCCAGAAGTTCCTGGATTTCTGCCGGGAAGGGAAGCGAGGTCACGGCCTCGGCCTGGATTTTGCCGCCGCCTTTCATGGCATCGGTCACAAATTTCTGGATGACGGCCACCGCCTCCTTGTTGCCCAGCAGGGTTTCGAGCTCATTTTTGATGCCCTCCGGGCAGTTGGCGCGCAGGTTGGCCATGACCTTGTTGCGGATTGCGACAGCGGCAAGATTCTGGAGAAGTCCCATAATTGTGTGTTGGTTATTTGCATATATCATATAGCCAGTATGGCCCGATGTCAAGAATGGACCGACAAAAGGCTTGACGCCATGGGGCTTAGCTGGCATACTCACACCTGCCGCCGGGAGCACCCCCGGAGGTATAGCTGGAAAACCCCGCCAGGACCGAGAGGTAGCAACGGTATTCAGACTATACTTGTCGGGGTGTTGTTCCTGGCGGTTTTTCTTTATTGTTCTTTTCTGCCGATTTTTATTCCCGAGCGGGAATAAAATATGAATTCTCGTAAGGAAACTGGTCTGCGGACAACGAAGGAACTGGGAGCGCTTGTGCGAGAAACGCGCAAGGCGCAGGGAATTTCGCAGGAACAGCTGGCTGGTGTGGCGAACACCGGGGTGCGCTTTGTTTCTGATTTAGAAAACGGTAAGCCTACGGTTCAGCTGGATAAAACCATCAAGGTGCTGAAAGCTCTGTTCTACCGGATGAAGCCGTTCGGGTAAAGATTGCGAGGTTTCTGGGAGTATCTGCCGGAAATGTTTTTTCGTTGTTGAAGCGCATTGGGGAGGATGGTGCAGGTGCGGTATCCCTGGTATCCCCGGAGCGGGAATCTCGGATTTCAGCAGAAGCGCAGTACAGGATTTTGAGCGAGGAGGAAACGCACGAGGTGTTGATGAGCCTGCCGGAGCGACCGCTGAATGTCGGGGCAGAGAACTTTCATGTTTCCGGTGTTGGCGCTTTTGTGGCAGTTGTCTGCATAGCCTGGTTATAAACAGGCTGGGAAAGGTTTGTCAATCTGGGAAATCCTGTCCCCCGGTAAAAACGAAATCCAGCCCCTCGCGGGGCTGGACGAAATCTGCCTTGCAGACGATATTCACGCTGCGCGTGGACTTTAGAACGGGATATCGTCGTCCTCCTCAACAGGCATGGGGGCAGGGGCCTGCTGCTGGGGGCGTTGCTGCTGGTAGCCGCCGTTGGAATAGCCGCCCTGCTGGTAACCGCCGCCATAGTTGCCGCCGCCGTTGGAGTAGCCGCCCTGCTGGTAGCCACCGCCGTTGTTGTTGTAGTTGTTGGAGCGCTGCTGGTAGCTTCCGCCCTGAGCCTGGCCGCCATCGCGGCTGCCGAGCAGCTGCATGTTTTCCGCCACGATGCGGATTTTGCTGCGTTTCTGGCCAGTCTGCTTGTCCTCCCAGGTATCCTGCTGCAGGCGGCCTTCGATGAACACCGGGCGGCCCTTGGCCAGGTACTGGCCGGCGATTTCTGCTGTGCGGCCCCAGCAGGTTACGTCCAGATAGGTGGTTTCCTCGCGGCGCTCGCCATCGTTGGGGCCGCTGCTTACGCGGTTTACAGCCAGGCGGAGTTCTGCCACGCTGTTGCCGCGTGGGGTGGTGCGCACTTCGGGGTCGGCGGTCAGGTTGCCGATAATCATTACTTTGTTTAAATTAGCCATTTTTACTCGTGAGTGTTGTTATGTGGGGTAAAATGCCGTGGCTGGTGCCCGGCGCTATCTACATGGTGTTATCCTACCCGCTGCTGTGGGGCTTGACAAGCAAAAATGTGGTAATGAAAGGCTTTTATTGCATTGCTGACGTGAATATAGGCTTGCAATGGCTGGCACAACGTTGTACAATGCCGCACCCGCACCCCGCGGAGTATCACCATTTTACATCCCCATGAAAGTTGAACTTATCGAAAAGGCTGCTCAGATTGTAGGCGATAACCAGCTGCTGGTCAACATCGTTTCCAAGCGTGTGCAGCAGCTCAACCACGGCTCTGATCCCTACATCGTGACCACTCCTGAAATGCAGTGTGGCGATATCGCTCTCACGGAGATTATCGAGGGCAAAATTACCTGGCATGAGATGACCCCCGAGGAGCTTGCCGCCAGCAAGGGTGAAGCTGTGGAGACCGACCCCTTCGCTTCTCTGGCTGAGTCTGCCACCCCTGCCGAGGCCGACACCCTCACCATTACCCCGGATCTGTAAAGATTCACCACGCGAAAACCTTTCTGCGCGACCCGGCAAGCTCCCTCCGAATGGCAGCGCCGGGTCGCCTTGTCTGAACTAACCCCGCATTCCCATGGCCAGAAAACCCGCACCGCAAAGCAACCTCATCGCCAGCAACAAGAAAGCAGGCCGTGATTACGAAATCATGGGCAAGTATGAGTGCGGCATTGAGCTGCGCGGTACCGAGGTGAAATCCATTCGCGCCGGAAAGGTGAACGTGGCAGATGCCTTTGCCCGGGTGGAAAAAGGGCAGGTATTTCTCTACGGCTGCGATGTGCAGCCCTGGGAGACCGCCGGCAAGTGGTTCCAGCATGAAGCCAAGCGCCCCCGCCGTCTGCTCATGCACAAGCGCGAAATCCTCAAGCTCGAAATCCAGCAGGCCCAGAAAGGCTTTGCTCTCCCCCTGCTGCGCCTCTATTGGAAAGATGGCAAGGTGAAGGCAGAAATCGGCATCGGCCGCGGCAAAACCCACCGCGACCAGCGCTATGACCTCAAAGCCCGCGCCGAAATGCGCGAAGTGCAGCGCGAGGTAGCGCGGTTTAATAAAGCACGGTGGTAATCCCTCTGCCCATGAATCTTCGGTCGCTAGTCCTTGATTATCTCCACACCCTGCAAGGGCGGGGCGTGCAGAAACTGGCGGTGGATGATGAAGCGCGTGGTATTCTGCGCAGCTGGATGCTGGCGGCAAAGCGGGGCTACCAGCCCGCATCTTTGCCGCTGCCGGTGCAACAACAGCAGTCTGTGCCCGCGCCTGAGCCGGTGAATGAACCCGCCCCGAAGCTGGATGTTGATTTGAGCGAGCCCGTGCCTGCCGAGCCCCTGGTGCAGGAGGAGGAAATTCCCTTTTTCCGCCCCGGCGGCAGCAATGCCGAGGAAGCCTGGGCGAATATGCGCCGTCTGCTGCCCACCTGGGCTCCGCTGCGCCAGCTGGGTACGCTGCGCGAAAAGGTGGTGCTGCCGCAGGGCAACCCCACGGCGGATATTGTCTTTGTGGGCGATGCCCCCGGGTATCACGATGAAAAGGCCGGGCTTCCGTTCCAGGGTGATGCCGGCGGCAAGCTGGATGGTATGCTCAAGGCCATGGGGCTCACGCGCGAGCTGGTGTACATTACCCACCTGGTCAAGTTCCGCCCGGCGCAGCCGCGCCAGACTCTCAATACCCGTCCGCCCAGCGATAAGGAACTTTTATTCAGCCGCCCGGTGGTGGATTTCGAGCTGCGCCTGGTGCAGCCCCGTGTGATTGTGGCGCTGGGCGTTATTGCTGCCCGCGGTCTGTTGCAGCAGGGGAACCTGCCCCTGGCCGCTTACCAGGAGCGCATCTGGGATTACAATGGCATTCCTGTGATAGTCACCCACCACCCCAGCTACCTGCTGCGCACCAGCGACCTCGGCGAGCGCCGCCGCCTTTGGGAAGAGATGCTGCACGTCATGGAAATAGCCGGACTGCCTATCAACGACAAGCAGCGCGGCTATTTCCTGCCCAAGGCTTGATGGGGATCAGCCAACCCGTATAGTGGTTTTATCGGCTAATGACGGCTAATTATCGGCTAAATTAGCCGATAAATGATTGACAAGTGATTCGGTCATGCTACAATCATTTCATGAAACGTCGCAGCATAGTTCCTGTTCTTCAGGAATTGATAGAGCAAGAAACGGGGAGTCTCGTGGAAATTATGCAGAAGGCACTGCCCGAGGCGCTGCGAATGGACCGCTATCTGAGCTGGCAGGAATTGCGATACAGAAAAGCTCCTGAAGGCCTCAGCAAAGAGCAATGGTGGTTAGGGGTCAAACTGCATCGTACTCAGGCCCGGCAGAGTATCCCCTTGCGAAATGCAAGAGGAAAGTTCTTTAATTTTGCTTCGACCCAGTACATTCAGCAATGTCTGCATAAAATTGACCGGGCATCGGGAACGATGCTGCTGACCGATGAGAGCACTGTGTTTTCCGTAACAGAACGCGACAAATACCTGCTGACTTCGCTGGCCGAGGAGGCTATTATGTCCAGCATGCTGGAAGGTGCTGTTGTTACTCGCTCCGAAGCGAGGGAGCTTATTCGCAGCAATCGTCTGCCGAAAGATGAGCATGAACAGATGGTGATGAATAATTACCGTACCATGCGGATGATATTGCAGCACAAGGATGAGCCACTTACTCCGGCGTTTATTCTGTCCTTGCATCGCAGTATGGTGGAGGGAACGCTCCGGAATCCGGAAAAATCTGGTTCGTTGCGGCAGGAGGAGGATAAGGTCTGCATAGAAGATACCCGCAGCGGGGATATTATCCACATGCCGCCGGCTGCGGAAAGCCTTACCGAGCGGCTGGAAGAACTTTGTCGCTTCGCGAATGGTGAAGACGGGGGTGAATATTACATCCACCCCATCATCCGTGCCATTATTCTGCATTTCCAATTGGCATATGATCATCCCTTTGTGGATGGTAACGGCAGAACTGCCCGTTCCTTGTTCTACTGGGGGATGCTGCATGCTGGTTACTGGTTGTTTGAATATATCTCCATATCGCGGGAAATATATGCTCACTCGCGCAGCTATTACGAGGCCTTCATGAATACGGAGGAAGATGATAATGACCTTAATTACTTTATCATCGACCAGTTGAATACCCTCTATGCCTCCATAGAAAGCCTGGTAGAGCACCTGCGCACCAAGCAGAGATTGAATGAAAAACTCCGTCTCTCTCTTTCACATGTTGCGCTTCTGAATCACAGACAGAAGAACCTGCTCCTGCATTTTCTACTGCATCCGAATGCCAGCACTTCTGTCACGATTCATTGCAATGAATATAAAGTGGTGCGCCAGACCGCCAGAACTGACCTGACCTGCCTGGAACAACTGGGTTTCCTATACTCAGAGTGTGTTTCCCGCGAGTTTATCTTCAAGCCTGTTCCGGATCTGGAACAGCGTATCAATGATTTTATCGGCTAATGGCGGCTAATTATCGGCTAAATTAGCCGATAAATGGGTGATGATTGCAGTAATCGATTGCGCAAATGGCGGCACCAGAGCGGGCGGCCGCTTTGCTGACCGCGGTTGCGCGGGCGATTTTCATCGGCTGAAGAACCGCCTCCTCAACCCTCGGTTGAGGGTGTATCATCCACCTGCGGTTTGCGCGGTTTGTAGCTGGTCAGTTTTGTCTTTTTGCGCTTTTTCGGGGCAAAGTATTCCGGGTGGGCGGCGGCCCAGGCTTCGTACAAATCCGGGCGGTTTGTCTTGGTGCGCTCGATGGATTTTTCCAGCTTCCATTCCTCGATGGCCTTGTGGTTGCCGGAGAGGAAGACAGGGGGCACTTCCATGCCGCGGAACACGTTGGGCTTGGTGTAGGCCGGGGCTTCCAGCAGACCGTTGGAGAAGGATTCCTCCACGCTGCTGCGGTCATCGCCCAGGGCGCCGGGCAGCAGGCGGGCTATGGCGTCAATGACCACCACAGCGGCAATTGCCCCGTTGGTGAGGATGTAGTCACCGATGGAAATTTCCATATCCACCAGGGTGTCAATCACGCGCTGGTCCACGCCCTCGTAATGCCCGCAGAGGAAGATGTAGTGCGCATCGCCACCCTCCATGCAGGGGGCTGCCAGTTCCTCGGCCACCGGCTGGCGGAACACGCGGCCCTGCGGGGTCATGAGGATAACGCGTGTGTTTTCCTGCCGCAGCTCCTCGATGGCTTCGAAGATGGGCTCGCACTTCATGAGCATGCCCTGACCACCGCCGCAGAGGTAGTCATCCGTGCGGCGGTATTTATCGTGCGTCCAGTCGCGCAGCTGGTGGGCGCGCACTTCGATGAGCCCGGCCCCGGCCGCGCGGCCCATGATGCTCTGGGACAACGGCACGGTGATGAGCTCCGGAAAGAGCGTGAGAACGTCTATTTTTAACATATTGTAATTTACAAAGGACGAATGACAAAGGACAATTGATAAAGCGAGCAGCGCGAGCGGAACTTCAGCAATTGTACTTTGTCCTTTGTAATTTGTACTTTATTAAGCATTGGCGTTGTGGCGCAGCATGGCCTCCACGTAGCCGTCGATGTTGCCGTCCATCACGTCCTGGATGTTGCCGCACTCGAAACCGGTGCGCAGGTCCTTCACCATCTGGTAAGGCTGGAACACGTAGGAACGAATCTGGTTGCCCCAGGCAATATCGCCCTTTTCGGAGTACTGGCGGTCGGCCTCGGCGCGTTTGCGGTCTTCCTCCAGCTGGATGAGGCGGGCCTTGAGCATGCGCATGGCTTCCTCGCGGTTGCGGAGCTGGGAGCGCTGGGTTTGGCAGGCCACGATGATGCCGGTGGGCAGGTGGGTGAGGCGCACGGCGGTTTCCACCTTGTTCACGTTCTGGCCGCCCTTGCCGCCGGAGCGGTAGGTATCCATCTTCACGTCGGCTTCCTTCACCTCGATTTCGATATCATCGGAGATATCCGGGGTGGCATCCAACGAGCAGAAGGAGGTGTGGCGCTTGCCGGCGGAGTCGAAGGGGCTCATGCGCACCAGGCGGTGAATGCCGCGCTCGTTTTTCAGGTAACCGTAGGCGTATTCGCCGTCAATCTTGATGGTCACGGAGCGGATACCTGCTTCATCGCCATCCGTGCTTTCCATGATTTCTGTGTTGAAACCATGGCGTTCGCAGTAGCGCAGGTACATGCGCAGCAGCATGCTGGCCCAGTCGCAGGCCTCGGTGCCGCCGGCACCGGCGTGAATGGTCACATAGCAGCCGGCGTTGTCGTGCGGGCCGTTTAAGAGGGTCAGCAGCTCAAATTCTTCCAGACGCTTGAACCATGCATCGTACTCGCTCTTGGCTTCCGGGGCCATATCGGCATCCTCCGCAGCCATCTCCACGGCCACTTCCACATCCTCCAACCCGCTTTCCAGCGAGCGGAACTGCTCCAGGCGGCGCTTGAGGGGGTTCACCTCATTCATGAGGGCACGGGCGGCCTCCGGGTTATCCCAGAAATCCGGGGCGCTCATGCGCTCATCCAGTTCTGCTACTTTAGATTCGATGCTTCCGAGGTCAAAGATAGCTCCCGAGCTCGGAAAGACGGGAGCGCATGGCTTCCGTGTCGAGCGCCGAGAGATCGATATTGGCGGTCTGGTTCTCCATAACGCGCGGGAGTATACAGGCTTTAGCCTTGCGTGTCAATCTAAATAAAACAGCCCGCAAGGGCTGTTTTATTTCATTGCAGGTGCGCAGCACCTGCTTTCATACTCGCGTAGTGAGTTATTCATTGAGCCCCGCTGATGCGTGCTCAATGAAATCCTTTGCTGGCGCAAAGGATGAAATACCCGCCTGTCGGCGGGTATATAAGGTCAAACCCCCGTTCTGCCCGCCAGTGCGCGCATCACGGTAATGGCATCGGCATGGCCCAGGCCGGCACCGGCGGGCATACCCTGGGCGAGGCGGGTGCAGCGGCAGGGCAGCGTGGCCAGTTGTTCCGCCAGGTACAGGGCGGTGGCTTCGCCCTCTACATCGCTGCCCACGGCCAGAATCACCTCGCATCCCGGGTGGGCTTTCACGCGTTCTACCAGTTTCTCAATGGCCAGGTCCTCCGGCATGATGCCGTCCAGCGGCGAAATCTTGCCGCCCAGGCAGTGGTACAGCCCGCGGAAAGTACCGCAGCGCTCAATGGGGAGCACATCGGTGGGCTGTTCCACCACGCAGAGCAGGGAGGTATCGCGAGTGGGGTCGTCACAGGCGGTGCAGCGGCTGCCTTTTTCGGCGAAGAATCCGCATTCCGGGCAGCTGCCCACGGTGTCTGCCGCGGTGGTGAGGGCTGTGGCCAGCAGGTGGGCTTCATTGCGCCCTTGCTGCAGGAACCAGAGCGCCAGCCTCTCTGCTCCGCGCGAGCCCACGCCGGGCATGCGTTTGAGTGCGGCTATCATTTCCAGCACCGGGCGGGGGTAGTCCTGTGTTTTCATAAGCGGCGGCGGAACAGATGTAGAATTTCAGCCCCCAGCCAGCAGGCTAGTGCGCAGATAACCGGGGCGTTCATGTTCAGCACGCCCCCCCAGAGTACGCACAGAATGCCTGGCAACGCCAGCGCCAGTATAGTGAGCACACCCACCTGAATGCGACCGGTAAAGCTCTTTTCGCGCAGCAGTACCAGCGCCAGATACAGCGTGACTCCCAGACACAGCGCAAAGGTGCCGACCGGGCCCATGAGGCTGACCTGGGCTTCCTCTGCTCCAATGTAGAACGGGCTGCCTGCCAGGAATCGGATCTGCTCCAGTTCCAGGTATTCCATGAGCCCGGCTGCGGTGAGTATGACGATGAGCACCAGCACAACGAAGCTCAGACCGGCCCAGCGCAGCAGCAGGTGGTCGGTGCGGTTCATGTGCAGTAAACCGGCAAGTGGATTTTTCATATGCAGATGGTGCAGATACGGCGGCGGTGGATACCCACAGCCGCCGTGTATAAATGTGTTATGACTTGAGCATTAGTCGACATAGCGCTTCACGATGAGCGAAGCATTGTGACCACCGAAGCCGAAGGAGTTGCTCAGGGCCACGTCTACCTGCATGCTGCGTCCCACGTTCGGGCATACATCGAGGTCGCATTCGGGGTCCTGGTTGAACACGTTCATGGTGGGCGGTACAAAGTTGTCGCGGATGGCCATGACGCAGGCGAGCAGCTCAATGGCACCAGCCGCACCCAGCAGGTGGCCCGTGGTGGACTTGGTGGAGCTTACTACCAGACCGTTGGTGGCGTAGTCGCCGAAGGAAGCCTTGATAGCCTTGGTCTCGCAGATGTCACCCAGCGGGGTGGAGGTGCCGTGTGTGTTGATGTACTGCACATCGGTGGGCTTGAGACCGGCATGCTTGAGCGCCATGTTCATGCAACGGGCAGCGCCTTCGCCATCGGGCATGGGGGAGGTGAGGTGGTAGGCATCGGCGCTCAGACCATAGCCCACAAGTTCTGCCAGAATTCTGGCACCGCGGGCCTTGGCGTGTTCCAGCGTTTCCAGAATGATGATGCCGGCTCCTTCTGCCATGACGAAACCATCGCGATCCACATCGTACGGGCGGGATGCGGTGGCCGGGTCATCGTTGCGGGTGGAAAGGGCTTTCATGTTGGCGAAACCGGCAATGCCCACAGGCAGGATGGAGGCTTCGGCACCGCCGCAAATCATCACGTCGGCATCGCCGAACTTCATGATGCGCCAGGCTTCACCAATGCTGTGGTTGGCGGTGGCACAGGCGGTGGAAATGCTCATGTTCGGACCGCCGAAACCGTACTCGATACTTACCATGCCGGAGGCCATGTTGGTAATCATGTACGGAATGCAGAACGGGCTCACGCGGCGGGGGCCGGACTTGAGGAGCGCCTCGCAGCCTTCACCGTGAATGCCCAGACCACCAATGCCGGAACCAATCATCACGCCCACGCGGGTCTTGTCCACGCTTTCCGGGTCGAGTCCGGCGTTTTCCAGCGCCTCTGCCACGGCACCCATGGTCAGCTGCTCGAAGCGGTCGCAACGGCGCACGGCCTTCGGGTCTTTCTTGAAGAAGGGTGCAGGGTCATAACCGCGTACTTCACCGGCAATGTGAATGCCCAGGGCACTATCGTCGATGTTCTCAATCTTTCTGATGCCGGAGCGACCGGTTTTCATGCCCTCCCATGTCTCCTCCACACTATTGCCGAGGGGAGAGAGGGCACCCATACCTGTAATAACTATGCGACGATCTGTCATAATGCTTGCGTACACGTTACCGCATAGGTGGAGTTAAGTCAAGCATAAAAGATATTTCAAATCTCTGAATTTGCGAGAATACAGCAATTTGGTTGACTTATGCGGGGATGTGCGCTAATAATCAAACGATGCTGGTATGGGTGAAATGCTGACAGCCGGGTTGGATTTTCACGAGTGGGCAACGTTGCTCACCGCGGGGGGAATTTTTGCACTATTGCTTTTTACGCGTGTGCAGGCGGAGATAGTGTTTCTCGGGGGCATGGCGGTGTTGTTGCTTACTGGCACGCTGGATGCGCGCGAGGCTCTGGCCGGGTTCAGCTCCAGTTCGGTGATATCGGTGGCGTTGTTATTTGTGGTGGTGGCAGGTCTGGTGCATACCGGTGTGCTGCATTGGGTGGAAAAAAACGTGCTGGGCCGCCCGAAATCGTATCGCCAGGCGCTGGTGCGTCTTATGTTACCGGTGGCGGGCATGGCGTCGATACTGGGTAACACCACGGTGACCACGCTGTTTATCCACGTGGTGAAGCTGTGGTCGCGCCGCCTGAGTGTGGCTCCGAGCCGTCTGCTGATACCGCTGAGCTATGCAGCCGGGCTGGGTGGTGTGTGCACGTTGATAGGCAGCGCGCCGAATCTGATTATATCCGGGCTTTATACCCAGGAAACCGGTATTCCGCTGCATATTTTTACGCCAACGCTGGCCGGGGTGTGCTGTCTGTTTGTGGGGCTGGTGAGTATGCAGATACTGCAGCGCTGGCTGCCGGAGCGCAAACCCTCGCACAGGTTGTTCGGCCCGGGTGCGGGTATGCGTTACCGCCATAAGGCTTATGTGAAGATTGGGAGTCGTCTCATTGGGCGCCGCCTGGCGGATACCGGGGCCGAAGCCCAGTTGCAGATTCACCTGCAGGGGGTGGTTCGCCGCGGTGAGAAACTTGTGGATTTTCCTGCTCAGCTTCGGTTACGTGCGGGCGATACTCTCCTGCTGGAGAGCGACTCCTCCACCCCGCCTGACCTTGGCCCGGATGTTTATTATGTAACCAGGCGCAAGAAGGCGCCGGTGGGGTGGCGCACAGTGGTTTCCGGTATCATTATGCTGGGAATGATGACGCTTACTACGTTGGGAGTGCTCACGCTGCTTCAGGCTGCGTTTCTGGCAGCGGCTGCCACGCTGATATGCCGCTGCTGTAGCGTGCAGCAGGCCAGAGAGAGCATCAATTGGAATGTACTTATGGTCTTTGCCGGGTCTATCTGCCTGGGGACGGCTATGGATAAAACCGGCGTGGCGGCAGATGTAGCGAATCTGCTGCTGGGACTTTGCGGCACCCAGCCGCTGGTGGTGATGGCAGCCGTTTGTGCGGTGGCGCTGCTGATTACGGAGTTCATAGGCAATGCGGCAGCAGCCGCCATCTTTTTCCCTATTGCCTACCGTAGCGCTCTGGCGGTGGGGGCAGACCCGCTGAGCTTCTGCGTGGCGCTCATGATTGCTGTTTCCTGCTGCTTTGCCACGCCTATCGGTTCGCCGCGTCACATGCTTATCTACGGACCGGGTGGCTATCACTTTGCAGATTTCCTGAAAGTGGGACTGCCTATGGATATCATCATCCTCACGGCGGATATCTTCATTGTCTCCCTCCTGTTCCCCCTGGCCGGGATGTAGACCAGGCTTTATTCCATGGTACTGTTCCGGATTTCCTGGGTTAGTTTCATGGCGCAGAAATCCGGTCCGCACATGGAGCAGAAGTGAGCCTTCTTGGCGTTGGCGTGGGGCAGGGTCAGGTCGTGGTAGGAGCGCGCCTTGTGCGGGTCGAGGGAAAGGTTGAACTGATCTTCCCAGCGGAACTCGAAGCGGGCTTTTGCCAGCGCATTGTCGCGCAGCTGAGCGCCCGGATGCCCCTTGGCAAGGTCTGCCGCGTGGGCAGCAAGCTTGTAGGTGACAACGCCCTCGCGCACGTCTTCCTTATCCGGCAGCCCCAGGTGTTCCTTGCGGGTTACATAGCAGAGCATGGCGCAGCCTCTCTGGGCAATGATGGCACCACCCAGGGCACCTGTGATGTGGTCGTAACCAGGGGCAATGTCGGTGGCCAGCGGTCCCAGGGTATAGAAGGGGGCTTCGTAGCACCACTCCAGCTGTTTCCGCATGTTTTCCGGCACAAGGTGCAGCGGTACATGCCCCGGACCTTCGTTCATGACCTGTACCCCCTTGTTCCAGGCGCGGCGGGTCAGCTCTCCCTGCACCTCCAGCTCGGCAAGCTGGGCAAAGTCGTTGGCATCGGCAATGCTGCCGGGACGCAGACCATCGCCAATGGAGATGGCAACATCGTAACTGGCGAGAATATCGCAGATTTCATCCCAATGGGTGTAGAGGAAGTTTTCCTGCTTGTGTATCATCATCCACTTGGCGATGATGGAGCCGCCGCGTGAAACGATGCCTGTGGCACGGTTGGCGGTGTGGTACACAAAGCGCTCCAGCAGGGCGGCATGCACCGTTACATAGTCCACGCCCTGGCGTGCCTGCTCGATGAGCGTATCCCGGAAAATAGGCCAGCTGAGGTGCTCCACCCGCCCGCTGCATTTTTCGAGGCTCTGGTACATGGGTACCGTGCCGATGGGAACCGGGCTGTTGCGCAGAATCCACTCGCGCGTTTTGTGGATGTCCTTACCGGTAGATAAATCCATGACGGTGTCGGCACCCCAGTGGATAGCCCAGCGAAGTTTTTCCACTTCTTCCTCAATGCCGGAGGTGATGGCGGAATTGCCGATATTGGCATTGATTTTACAGAGGAAGTTGCGCCCGATAATCATGGGCTCGGCTTCCGGGTGGTTGATGTTGGCAGGAATGAGCGCGCGACCGGCGGCAATTTCATCGCGTACAAACTCGGGGGTAAAGAAAGCGGGCATGTTTCCCCCGCGCTGCTCTGCCGGATGCTGGTAGTGCAGCTGGGAACGGCGTTCCAGGCTCTTCCGGGAGAAGCCGGGGGCCGCTTCCAGTTCGCTGGGGCGGGGCATGCCTGTGCCTAATTCATCCAGCAGAATCTGGGCTGATTCCGGGCGGGATTTCGCGTTGGGGAATTGGTCGTAAATTGCCTTGAAGGCGGTCTCGCGTCCCAGGTTCTCACGAATGGCTACATATTCCATTTCCGGCGTGATGATACCTCTGCGGGCGTATTCGCGCTGGGTGGGCGCCTGTTGCAGCCGGGTAGCCACCAGTGTGCCATCGGCATCTCGGCTGACATCTCCGCGGGAAAGAATCCACTCTTCGCGCAGGCGGGGAAGCCCTTGTTCTGCCTTTCCGTGAAATTGCTCATCGCCCCAGGCGCCGGAACAGTCGTAAATCCTTACTGGTTCATTAGTCTCAGTGGAGCCATCGGGAAAGACGGAATCTGACAAGGTCACTTCCCGCATGGCTACTTTGATGTCCGGGAATAGGGAACCAGGTACGTAAATGCGACGGGAACCAGGGTATTTGAGTTCATCGGCTGTCATGGCGTCATTCTACCACCAGGTAGAGTACACTTCAAGATATGCTGTCAAAGAATGTTACAAATACGAACATGTCTGCACGAGTTGGGGAAACGGCAGAGATGTGAATATTTTGTCACATGGAGTGTGACTTTTGTTTCACAGAAGGACGATTGCGCGTGGCGGTGCGCTGTGGTTCACTATTTTCAGTAAACCGCACATTATGCACAAACGCGATACTATTTTCTGCACAATCTGTAAAGCCGGGGCTTTTGTGGCGCTGCTGCTGATGGTGGGCATTTTTGCCCAGTTGCTGATTCACTCGGCAGATGCCTGGAAGCACTTCGGGATTTCCTTTCTGTGGGGTATTGACTGGGATCCCGCCATGGATATCTATGGCGCTCTGCCGTCCATACTGGGCACCCTGTTCACCACGGGCTTGGCGCTGGCTCTGGCTATACCGCTTGCCTTTGCCGTGGCATTGCTGATTACAGAGTCGCCGGAGTGGCTGAAGCGTCCGCTGAGCCAGTGTGTGGACCTGCTGGCGGCTATCCCATCGGTGATTTACGGCATGTGGGGCCTGTTTGTGCTGGTGCCGCTGATGCAGGAACACGTGCAGCCATTTCTGGTCGATACCCTGGGTATTATCCACCTGCCCGGTGGGGCCTGGCTGCTGGGTGAGGAGGGGACCGGCAGCGGATTCGGCTTCCTGACCGCCGGGGTTATTCTGGCACTTATGATTCTGCCCTACATGAGCGCGGTGATGCGCGATGTATTCCGCATGACTCCGCCTGTGCTCCGTGAATCCGCCTACGGGCTGGGCTGCACGCGTCTGGAAACCACGCGCGATGTCGTGCTGCGCTATGGCATCCGTGGTATCATTGGTGGCATCTTTATCGGCATGGGACGTGCCCTGGGTGAAACCATGGCGGTACTGTTTGTGATAGGTAACATGATGGACTGCCCCGCGGGGCTGTTCTCCTGCGGTTCAACGATTGCCACCACCCTGGCCAACAATTTTGCAGAGGCCACCGGGCTGCAGCAGAGTGCGCTCTTTGCCCTGGGGCTTGTGCTGCTGCTCATGAGTTTCAGTATTCAGCTCATCACCCGGTACTACCTGGCTCTCACCAGTGCCAGAAGAGGCGAGAACGCTTAAACCACCATTCATCATATGACTCCAAGACCTGTATTCTTCCGGAAATTATCAAACCAGCTGCTTAATCTCCTTGCGCTGGGCTCCATCTGCGTGGCCCTGGGCGGCATGGGGTGGATTCTCTACACCGTGATTCAGAATGGTGCACCTGTGCTCAGCTGGGAGTTCCTGACCGCGCCCTCAAAACCCTATGGTGAACCAGGCGCCGGTGTGGGCAATGCTCTACTCGGTACTTTGCTGATGACTCTGGGCGCCACGCTGCTGGCTGTGCCGCCGGCGCTGGCCGGTGGTATTTACCTGGCTGAGTTCGGCAAGAACAGCCGGCTGGCTGATTTACTGCGCTTCTGTGCGAATGTGCTTATGGGGCTGCCATCCATTCTGGTAGGTCTGTTTGTGTATGCCATGCTTGTGGTGACCACGGGGCATTTTTCAGGCATGGCGGGCACGGTGGCTCTGGCTATCATCATGTTTCCCGTTATCATGCGCACCACAGAGGATATGTTGCTCATGGTGCCGGATACCCTCAGGGAATCGGCTCTGGCGCTGGGTATGTCGCGAATGCGCGCCACGCTGTGCATTGTGGCCCGCAGTGCCCGCAACGGGCTGGCCACGGGTATTCTGCTTTCGCTGGCCCGGGTCAGCGGTGAAACGGCTCCGCTGCTGTTCACCGCACTGTTTGCCGACACCTGGCCGCGCGGTTTCTTTACAGAACCTATGGCTAGTGCTCCTGTGCTCATTACGGAATACACCACCAATTCCCCCTTTGAAAGCATGCATGCCATGGGCTGGGGTACTGCCCTTATCATGGCGGCTTTCATTCTGATTATCAATATTGCAACCCGTTGTATCTTCCATGAAAACAAACATTAAAATATCCACCCGTAACCTGAACTTCTATTACGGTAAGAACCAGGCCTTGTTTGATAACAGCCTCGATATTCACGCCAATAAGATTACGGCTGTCATCGGCCCCAGCGGCTGTGGCAAATCCACCCACCTGCGAATCTATAACCGCATCTTTGAACTCTACCGCAACCAGAAAGCCACCGGTGAGGTGCTGCTGGATGGGAAGAATATTCTGGACCCGGGTGTGGATTTACTCAGGCTGCGCCACCGGGTGGGCATGATTTTCCAGAAGCCTACCCCATTCCCTATGAGCATTGCCGATAATGTGGCCTATCCGTTGAAGCTGCACTACAAGCTCAGCCGCAGCGCGATGGATGACCGCGTGGAAGCCGCGCTGCGCGGTGCTTCGCTGTGGGATGAGGTGAAGGATAAACTGAAATCCAGCGGAATGGCCCTTTCCGGCGGTCAGCAGCAGCGCCTGTGCATAGCCCGCGCCCTGGCGGCAGAGCCGGAGGTGCTGCTCATGGATGAACCCACCAGCGCCATCGACCCCGTGGCTACCCTGCGCATCGAGGAGCTGGTGCTGGAGCTCAAAAAGCAATACACCATCGTCATCGTCACCCACAACATGCAGCAGGCCGCCCGCATTTCCGACCGCACCGCCTTCTTCTACAAAGGCCGCATCGTCGAGGAGGGCGAAACCTCCCGCATCTTCACCAACCCCACCCACAAGCAGACCGAGGACTACATCACCGGCCGCTTCGGTTAACCCCTTACCCTTCCCCCCCATCATGAAACAACACTTCATCAACGAACTCGATTCCCTGCGCACCCAGATCACTGCCCAGGGTGAACTGGCCGAACGCGCCATTCACAACGCCATCCACGCCTTCAGCACCGGCGATACCGAGCTGGCTCGCCGCGTCATGGCACACGATGAAATCATCGACCGCGAGGAAATCCGCCTCGAAGAGGAATGCCTCAAGGTGCTGGCGCTCTACCAACCCGTAGCGGGCGATTTGCGCACCGTCATCTCCTGCATCAAAATCAATACCGCGCTGGAACGCATAGCCGATTTCGGCAGCCACATTGCCGAACGCGCCATCATGGTGGCAGAACTGCCCATTCTACCAGAGCAGGAGGTATTCGACTTTTCCCCCATGGAGGTTCTCACCATGGGCATGCTGCACGATACGCTGCATGCCATCCAGCACTCCGACCTGCTCCTGGCGCACAAGGTCATCGACCGCGATGACGCGGTGGATGCCATGCGCAGCGAGCACCGCTCCCACGCCCGCGCCGCCATCCTCCACTGTCCCGCCGCCGTGGAATACTACGTCTCCTGCATCGGCCTCGCCCGCGACCTGGAGCGCATCGCCGACCTCGCCACCGATATCTGCCGCCAGCTCATCTACCTCCGCACCGGCTGCATCACCCGGCACTTGGCATAACAGCCGCGCTCAGCATCAATATCAGAAGCCAGGGGAATATGCTTCCCCTGACTTTTTTTGTGAGACTCTGTGCTTATTGGGGGGGCGTCGTGTATGAGTCACAGAGTACTCCTGTTCCATTGAGTAGCAAAAGAAGTTCCCCGCAGGTTTTCCTGCGGGGAACCTTACTCTTTCTATGGACAAAATGGGGTAGTTTTAAAGTTCTTGTTCCACCAGCTTCACCACGGAATCTGGCAGAGCCACATAGTTGAGCTTTGTAGCGGTGGGGGCACCCTTGGTGTAGCACCACATGAAGTAGTTGCGCAGGGCAGCTTTCTTATCGGCAGGGGTATCCTTGCGGAGCAGCACGTAGGTCACACCCGTGATGGGCCAGCTGGTGGCACCGGGCACGTTGGTGAGCTCCATGTAGAACCCGGGGGCGTTTTTCCAGTCGGCAGCAGCAGCGGAGGTGGAGAAGCTGGCCTGGTTCGGGGCTACATAGTTGCCGCTGGCGTTCTCCAGCATGGCGCAGGCCAGTTTTGCCTCTACCGCGTAGGTGTATTCCGTGTAACCGATAGCACCACGGGTGCGGGCCACATTGTTGCACACGCCCGGGTTCTTCTGCCCGCCGATGCCTACCGGCCACTTCACCGAGGAACCCTGACCCACCTTCTTTTTCCAATCGGCAGAGATTTTGGAGAGGTAGTTGGTGAAGATGAAGGAGGTGCCGCTGGAATCCGCACGCCGCACCACGGTGATCTTCAGTTTGGGCAGTTTGAGCTTCGGGTTCAGCGCCTTGATGGCGGGGTCATTCCAGCTGGTGATTTCGCCCAGGAAAATGCGGGCCAGCACATTCTGGCTGAGCTTGAGCTGGTTGTTCTTCACGCCGGGGAGGTTCACGATGACCACCACACCACCGGTCAGCATGGGATATTGCTCCAGCCCGGCTTCGTTCTGCTGCTCCAGCGTGAGGGGATTATCCGACCCGGCAAAATCCACCGTGCCGGCTTTGATCTGGTTGAGCCCGGCACCGGAGCCCATGCTCTGGTAGGTGACCTGGGTATCCGGGTTCTGCTGGGAGTAGGCGTAGGTCCATTTCTGGTATACGGGGGCGGGGAAAGAGGCACCGGCACCCGTGATGGTGGTTTCTGCCTGCGCAAGCGTGCACAGACCCAGAGCGGCGATAAACAGATTCTTAAACATAATCGTATCTTTCTCTATAGGGGTTAGTGGTTAGTAATCAGAAATCGAAGCGGACGGCAGAGGAAAGTTGCCAGCCGGTGAAGCCCTTGTTGCCCTTGGCATCGGTACCTGCGGAGTTGAGGTATTCGGCGCCAAGCATCAGCTTGAGCATGTGCGGGTTTTCCGGGCACACGTAGTAGTTGACGCCCAGGTAGATCCCCTGAAGCAGGTCACTCGTGCCGGAATAGGTCGAGTTCGTGCTGTAGTAGCGGCTGTCGGACTTCACTGCATTGCTGCCGCTGGCCAGCTGGTAGCGCAGCACACCCTCCCAGTGCGGGGAGAAGCGGTAGCTGGGCATGATGGTCAGGCCATAAACATTCTCAGCTCCCTTTGTACCGCCGTACACATTGAAACCGGCCAGGGCTTCGGCCAGCAGGGAGAAGTTCCCCTGCTTACCTTCCCAGCTGAGCGCCACCACATCTGCCGCGCCGGGGCCGGCATACTCAATATCGCCCGTATCGCGCCCCTCGTTGCGGAAGCTGTGCATATAGTCCAGCGTAAGACGGCCATTGCTACCGGTAGAGCGGGAAACGCTCATACCCAGAGTAACGTTGTCTCCTCCGTTGAAAGAAGGTTCCAGCCAATCGTTATCGCGCTGGCCATTCACCCACAGACCTGCATTCCAGCCCCAATCGGACTTCTTATCCGCGTTCGACATGGATACACCGTAGAGCTTCTCGGCTTTCAGCTGGTTCACCAGAGCAGAACGCTCCAGGGTAATCAGCTTGGCGCTGGAGGTGCGGTACTCCGCCATGTAGGCCGGCTTGTGCTTGCCGATCGTGAGGTTCACAGAATCCAGACGCGTGGAAAGGGTTAATTCATCAAGCGAAGTCTCCGAACGGGAACGATGCCAGGCACCATCGCTGTATTTATAGCGACCGTCAAGCCCGCCAATATTCCAGACACCCTTGATGGTGAAGTTATTCAATACCTTGGCCTGGGCACCCAGGCGGAATCTGCGCCATTCGTTGTTATCCCTGCGGTCACCCTTCAGGCGTGAATCACCGCCGGCGGGATCCAGATATCCCCACTGGTACTGCCCGCGCATTTTCAGGGTCAGTTCCTGCAGGTAGGGGTTCTCTGCATGATCGCGCTTTGCGTCAAATACCTTGAACGCATCCTTCATGTGCGAGGCGAGGCTGAAATCAGATGCCTGGGAGAGCGGAGCGGCCCCGATGGCCAGGGCCAGTGCCATGATGGTATTCTTTTTCATATCGTATTTTTCTTTTGTTTGGTGCCGACCTGTGTTCCGGTCGACATCTTCAGTAAATCGCACAGCCGGAAAATTTTCAAGGTTTCCATGGTGAATCAAAAGTCACAGTGTGTGTGACTTTTAAGTCACATTCGTTTTCTTGTATACCTGCACCGGGAGGGTATAATAAGGCGAACAAGAATATGCCTGTACAAATCACCATAGTTGAGGATGACGAGGATATCGCGGCACTGGTTGCCTATAATCTGGAACGCCAGGGCTGGAAATGCACGCTGGTGCACCATGGAACCGAGGGCTGGGAGCAGATACGCAGTACAGTGCCCGATTGCGTGATTCTGGATATGATGCTGCCCGGTATGGATGGTATGGAGATTCTGAGGGAAATGAAGGTACATGACGCTACCCGGAATATCCCGACCCTGTTTCTCACGGCCCGTAGTGAGCTGGATGACCGTTTGGAGGGGTTGCGGCTCGGGGCGGATGACTATGTGACCAAGCCGTTCAGCAGCAAGGAGCTTGTGCTGCGCGTGCGCAATCTCCTGCACAGGGCGAACAACAGTGCTTCCCGGGTGATGCTTCAGTACAAGGAGTTGTGCCTCGATAAGATTACCCACCAGGCTTCGCTGAGTGGTCGGAATCTGGAGCTGACGGCTGCTGAATTCAAGCTGCTGGCCTACCTGATGGAACACCCTGGCAAAGTACAGGACCGCTACGACCTGCAGCACGTCATTCTGGGACACTCAGATACCACCCAGACCCGCGCGCTGGATACTCACATCAAACGCCTGCGCAAAAAACTGGGCACGTATGCAGAATGCATTGCCACCGAACGCGGTGTGGGCTATGCGTTCCAGCCCTTGAATTCTGACCCGGGAGTATAATTCTCCCCAACTGCTTACATTGCGCTCAGGGGGATTCTGTTTCCTGGGAGGTGCAGGATTCGATAAGCCGGTAGGTGAGGCCGATGGGCAGGGCCACTACCCCGATGGCTACGGTAGCAGCGGTGCCGGCGATGCTCAGCGGGGCATCCACCGCTACGGCGGTTAGGGCAGACCCGCTGAGTTTCTGTGTGGCACTCATGATTGCAGTTTCCTGCTGTTTCCACGCCTATCGCTTCGCCGCGTCACATGCTTATCTACGGCCCCGGCGGCTACCATTTTGCGGACTTTCTGAAGGTGGGGCTGCCCATGGATATCATCATCCTTGCTGCAGATATCTTCATTGTCTCCCTCCTCTTCCCGCTGGTATAAGCGGATGGGTGCGTGTATATCGCATTTCCTGTGCGACTAACGTTTTGCGAGTGCAACGAGCGGAAATTGAGCCTGTAAGGCGGCTCATTCAATAGTCCGGGGCGTGAGCCCCGGGAACCCGGCCCCCCCAGAACCCCAAGTGGAGCGAGCGGGTGACAGCCCGCCAAACTCTAATTTACCGGACAGTTTGTGGCAAGCTCCCTGATTATGCCAACACGTGTGCTTTAACTTTTCTGAAGGGGAAGTTCGGTAAAATTCGTGCCGGGTATTCCTCCCGAGTTTCATGTTTTTGTCACTTTTTATCCAAATTTGAATAAAATATCATTTCCCTGGACAAATTTATCAGAAATTAGTTTTTTTACTGATTTTTCAAGAATTTAAGATGATTAAACTGTACATCGCACAGGAAATGCGATATTTTCTTGCGTCGTATGGAGCAAAGTAAATCAGGCGCCCGCGCCATTCTTCTGGATGTATTTCGAATTATCCTGTGTCTTGGAGTGGTTGTATATCACTATACCCCAAATCGTCCCAGTAGCGGACCTTTCATGGTGCTGGGCTTTTTTGTGATGAGCGGCTTCTTGTTGGGATTATATTTTGATAAAGCAGAAAATTTTGATGTAAGAGGGTTTTTCGTCAAAAAGGCAAAAAGACTTTTACCTATGTTTTTTGCAACCCTTGGTATGGGAGGAGTGGGTATTTTTGCTAAGAATGCGGTGGCGCCGGAGATGTTTCCGCTCTTGCCATGCAGCAATATACACGATTGGACTCATTGCTTGTTGACCAAGGTGGTTTCTCACTACAATACACCATTGTGGTTCATGGTGGTTGAAATCAGTTTCCTTGTGTGTGCTCCATTGTTTTATGTGTTATACAGGACAGGTAGAGGCGTAGGGCTCTGCAGCCTGCTGGCTGTGTGTTTGCTGACGTCCATTTTCCTGTTTATGCAGGTTCCGGCGGAATCATTAGCATTTGCCGGTGATTTATATTACAGGCCCTTGTACCGGGCATGGCAATTCATTGCCGGGTTGGCTGCGGCTCAGGTATTCTGTTTTCTGAGCCGGAAAAAGAAATTCACCCTTTTCCTGTGGAGAAAACAGATAACTATCGTTTTTTTCATTGTGTTTGTGTGTATATCTGTGTATCTGATGCAAGCCAAACAGGGAGGAGATTTGGCATACGTTAATTATGATATCAGATTTGATATGGCGAGTGTTGGCTTTTTTGCTATTCTGATTCCTATGTTGTACAGTCTGCGGGTAGATTGTTCTGCTCGGGTTGCTTCCATTATTACATACGCGGCCATGCTGACTTACCCCATGTATCTGATTCATGATCTTGTGTATGCTGCGCGAAGGCTGCCGGATATCTTCCTTGGTGTATCTTTGCCTAACTGGATATGCGCCGTCAGTGCTTTCGGCATTAGCCTTATTGCAAGTGCTGTGTTACTGCATGTTCAGAAAAAAGCAATAGGGTGAATTGTGGTGGCCACAATAGAATGAAACCAGAGCCACCGGCATGGATTGACGGAGGCTCTGGTTTCTCTGGATGCTTTACTTAGAAATTGCAGCGCACGGCGGTGGTGAATTCCCAGCCGTTGTAGTGATCATGGCCGTCCTTGCGGGCGGTGGTGTATTCTGCGCCGAACATGATCTTTGCGGCATCCTTGTGCCTGGCCGAAGCGTACACATTGGCACCGAAGTAGAACGCATGCAGGCTGTCCACCCAGGAGGCGGCTGTGCTCTGCGTGCAGATGTAGCGGTCGGCCCCCAGCTTGCAGGCGCCGTCGCCGGTCATGCCCGTGTAGCGGAACACCAGATCCACATGGGGGTGGATGGCATAGACCGGCTGCAGCTGAATGCCCACATTGTTGGTGCCGCAGCCATCCTGCTGCTCAAATGCCGCTACTGCGTTGGCCAGGAAGCTCCATTTGTTGTGTTTGATTTCGTAGCCGATGGAAAGGGCATCCTTGAAGTCGAAACCGCAGTTGTTTGCGCCGGGTTTCTTGCCGTGATAGGCACTGCTGAAATCGTGCATGTATTCAGCCGAGACTGCCTGGTAGCCGCTTTCGGAGACATCGAACTTGTGCGTGCCGCCAAAGATGACAAAGCATTCGTCCTCCCAGCCGAATTCGCCCTTGAATCCTTCGCCGCGGCCGTAGTCATCGCGGTGGTTGTGGTTGCAGGAGTTGCTGGCCCGGTCGTTGGCCATGAGCTGCATGTAGAGGATATTCCTCTTATCCGGCGAGGTGTAGTTCACCTCTACGCCCCAGTTGGTATCCAGCGCAAACTGGTTAGCAATATAGGAGCGCTCCACGCAGGGTATACTGGCGTTGGACATGCGGAAATCAGAGGTGAAGCTGGGTGCGAATTTACCCACGCGCACGCTGAGCCCCTTCACGGCGGAAATCTGCTGTTTCAGCCAGATATCATAGAACCCGGTGTAGCTGTAGTTCTTCTTTGTGCGGCCGTTGGAGTAAGTATCGCGCACCGGCAGCCCGCCAATGCGCACGTAGGTGTGGAATTGGGTTCCCGTGCGGGTATACACATTCGCACCAATCCAGTTGCGGCGGAATTCATCGTTGTACGGAGTGGCGCCCTTTTTGAGGTGCAGACCATTGCTGCCGTTGGGCTGCACGCTGGCCATCTGCCACTGCTGGCGGGTGGTAAGCGCTACCTTGGTGATGAAGGTATCCTCACTTTCATAGATGACGAGTGCCTGTTTCACGGCTTCCACCCAGTCGGTGGGGGCGGGTCTGGTGGCCAGGGTAACGGGCTCGCCGGCGCAGGCTGCACCGGCGAGTATCAGAGAGAGTGTGCACGCTTTCATGGCTTCAGCGCAGTTTGGTGAACAGGGTGGTGGGGTCGAGCACCGGCATGTATTCGGTGTGATCCAGCCCGGCATCCAGCACGTAGAGGGTGAGCAGGCGCTTGACAACGCTCAGCAGCTTTTCGGGCTGCCAGGGCTTTTCGATGTAGTTGTCGATATGCCCGTCGTTGATGGCGTTGATGGTATCGGCATGCGTGGCCTGGCCGGTGAGCAGCACTTTGCGGGTCTTGCCGAAGCGGCGGTCAGCGGCAATTCTGCCCAGCAGCTCGGTGCCGGTTTCTTCTGGCATCACCTGGTCGGAAATGACAATGGCCACGTGGTCGCCATCGTCATCAATCTGCTCGATGAGCTGCATGCAGTCTGCCACGCTGGAGGCTTCCTCCAGGCGAACATGGGAGGTGAGGGGGCGCAGGTCGCGCATGACGGAATCCAGCACTTCCTGCTGGTCATCTACACATATGATATTAAGCGTTTCCATGGATTTGAGTGGTTGGAATGTTGATGGTGAATGAGGTTTCCTGGTCGTTGCTGCGCACTTCGATAGTGCCGTTGTAGCTGTCTACCACGCGGCGCACAATGGCCAGGCCAAGACCCAGACCGAAGTCCAGGCCCATTTTCTTGGTGGTGAAATTGGGGTTGAATATCTTGTTGAGGTTGTCTTCATCGATAGCGGGACCATTGTTGGCAATGGTCACGGATACATACTCGGTGGGCAGCAGCTGCACCCCTTGCACATGGCAGCACTCGCCGGTGATGCGGATGGCCGGGGCTTCGGTGCCGCCCTGGTCCATGGCATCGCAGGCGTTTTTGATGATGTTGCTCCACACCTGCACCAGTTCGGTGATATCGGCGTTGATGCCGGGCATGGGGGTGAAGTGGGTGCTTACTGTCACGCGTTTGAGCTTGTTGTGCAGCAGGTTCAGGGCGTCGGTCACACTCTGTTCCACGCTGGTATCGGGCTCGCGGGTGCTGTTGCCGCCGCCCAGCAGCTTTACCGCACGCACAATGCCGGTGGCCAGTTTGGAGGCCATGCGCATGTCGCGCAGGTCGTGCCCCAGTTCCCAGAAGCGGTAGTTCTTCTTCACGTTGCGGATGAAGCGGCCGGATTGCTTCCTGCCGTCTTCCGTGTTGGGGAAAATGTGGGCCAGCACCTTGGCGGCTTCCTGCGGCATACCAAACTCGCGCTCGTAGAAGCGGGCGGCACTCCGCAGTTCCTGGGCCGAGATGAAAGAGTTATCCTCAAAGCCGTAGGTGAAGAGCTGGGCGTTGTTCTTATCGTCGTCTTCGAGGTATTCCTGCAGGCTGTCGGCCACAAATTCCGTGCGGCGGGAGAGCACGCCCACGGCGTTGTTGAGCTCGTGGGCAATGCCGGCGGAAAGCTGGGCCAGCGAGCTGGCCATCTCTGCCCGTTGCAGCACGCGCAGGGCTTCTTCCTTTTCGGAGGTCTTGGTGAAGATGCGGGAGTTGCGCGCAGCCAGCTCATGCACCAGCACCGGAATGAACTGCCGCTCAAAGCAGCCGTATTTTTCCGGCTCTACCACCTCCGTGGTGTCATCCACATAGGTCACCACGGAGTCTTCCAGTGCCACAATGAGGTTGGAGCTGCGGTAGGAGCGCGAGAAGAATGCCTGCACACAGACATAGGAACCTTCCTCGGCGCGGAATACTTCGTAGCCGCGGGTGCTGCTTTCCACCGGCAGGTCGACTCCGGCGTAGGAGTCGGCCCGGCGGAAAGCGGCAAAACTGCCCTTCTGCACGTAGTATACGCGGCGGCATTCCTCACCCTGGTCCACCAGCTGCTCGCCTTCGGCAAGCTCGATGGTGCGGCCGGGGTCGCTGAAGTACACCGCATTGATGCGTTCGAGCGGTTCGATAATCTGTTCAGGCACGTGATGCATGGGTGTGTATCAGAGCGTTATCAGCCAAAGAAGCCGATGGCACCCAGCAGGGCCATGAGGCCGATGGAGAAGGCCAGGCCAATCAGGCACAGGATGGTGCCGGAGATAGCCATGCCTTTCTGCTCCACGTGGCCAGTGGCGTAGGCCATGGCGTTCGGGGGGGTGGAAATCGGCAGGGCCATACCCAGCGAGGAGGCGAAGGCGATGGTCACCAGCAGGCCGATGGCTCCGGGGGCATCCATGGCGCCGCCGGCCACCATGCCGGCAGCTACACTGGCCATGATGGGCATGAGCAGAGCAGCGGTGGCTGTGTGGCTCATGAAGGTGGCCATGAAGAGGCAGATGAGGCTGGAGCCCACGATGAGGGCCATGCTGTTCCATTCAGCAAACGGGATGGAGTTGATGAGGTCGCTGGCGAGCTTGGTTTCACCCAGGGCCACACCCAGGGCAAAGCCACCGGCTACCAGCCAGAGCACGTCCCAGCTCATGGCCTTGAGGTCTTTCTTGGTAATCACACCGGTCACAGAGAACACGGCGATGGGGACAATAGCCACGCTGTTGGCATCCAGACCATGATACTGCTTGGGAATCACCCACAGGAGGATGGTCACGATGAAGGTGATATACACCACCCAGGCCTTGGGGGTGGTCATGAATTTGCCCTTCATTTCCTTGGCAAGGTCCAGGCTCTTCTGGTCGATGGGGAACATCTTGAGCAGGATGAACCAGCCGATGAGCAACATGATGATGACGAAGGGAACACCGAACATCATCCAGTCACCGAAGGTCACGTTCCAGTTGTTCTCCTGCATGAACTTCAGGGCAATGGCATTGGGCGGCGTGCCGATGGGGGTACCGATACCACCCACGTTGGCACCAATCGGGATGCAGAGGGCAAAGGCGGCGCGGCCGCGGTCTTCCGGCTTGAAGAGGGCCAGCACCGGGGTGAGCAGGGCCAGCATCATGGCGGCGGTGGCCGTGTTGCTCATGAACATGGAGAACAGGGCGGTCACGCTCATGAGACCCAGCAGCACATACTTCGGGTTGGTGCCGAAGGGCTTGAGCAGCACGCGGGCCAGGTTGATATCCAGGCGGAACTTGGTGGCGGCATCTGCCAGGAAGAAACCACCCAGGAACAGGATGATGATGGGGTCTGCAAAGGTGGCGAAGATGCTCTTCTGCTGGGTCTGGTTCACCAGGTCCAGTTTGGAGATGCGGGCACTCACCTCGCCATCGTACAGGCGGCCGGCGGCTTCTTTCAGCGCGGTGGCGGTGGCGGCATCAGCCTTGCCGCTCACCACCGGCTTCAGGATAGCGGTGTTGATGGTGCTGCGCACGGCATCCGGCGTGAGGTTGGTCACCTTCTTGAGGGATTCGGTCACGCTGGCCTGGGTGGCTTTCACCACTTCGGCACTGGCACCGGGACCGTAGGCATCGGCCACAATGGCTTCCACGGCGGGTTTGTCAAACTTATCGACCTTCAGGAAATTGAGTGAGGTATTGGAAGTACCCAGCAGCGCCAGCGTAATCACCAGCACCGAGGTGGTCCAGATCGGAATGACCTCCAGAATCCACATGAGGGCGGCAAACACAAAGAGCGCAATCACGCGTGTCTGAATCGGGTTTACCGGCAGGCCCCACTCCTCGAAGGGCATGAATAGCATGCTGCCGCTGAGCAACAGCACGACCAACAACTTGATTATTGTTTTTGTTACCTGAGACATAACTGTTCGATTTGTGTTCTCAGCACAGCTCGGGCGTGCAGGGGAGCGCACACCACCTCGCGCGCGAGCGTGCGGGAACAGGCTTGTGCTACCCGGTACTCTACACCATTCCGGCGTCAATGGCAAGTTTTTGTTGTTGGAAAATACGGGAAAGGCGCGGCTTCCGGATGGATGCCGCGCCTTCGTTGTGGCTTGTTATCTGCTTGCAGCAGGCCAGCCGATGCACTGGTGAACAATGACGCTGTGGTTTTCCGGCAGCCCCATTTCGCGTTTGAGTCCTTCCTTGTCAATCATGGCGCGGATGACGGTGGAGAGCCCGCGGGAGGTGCAGTAGAGGTAAACATTCTGGTAGGCAGAGCCCACGTGGTTCTCACCGCCGCGGTCGTTCAGGCAGGTGTAGAGCAGGTGCAGGGGGGCGTTTTTCACGAAATCCTGCCGCTCGCAGAGGGGGATGAGGTTCTTGTTGTTGATTTTTACGAGCTTATGAGCCATGCCGTCGTATTCCCAGGTGCCGGTGGGGGTGAGCACGAAGAGCTGCATGTTCTGCAGATTGCGCGAGGTGGGTATGGTGCGCTTGCCGTGCGGGCTCCTGCCCCAGGCCACCCACAGGATATCTGCCAGCGTCTGGTCGTCAATCGCGCGGGTGGTATCATAATCGCGGGCGCTCTGGCGCTGGGCAATGGCTTCCATGAGCGGCATGCCCCCGGTCATTACCGGCGCGGGCAGTTCTTTCACTTCCCCGGCACCCCAGCTGGGCAGCAGGGCTCCGGCCAATACACAGAGTTTAATTATATCTTTCAACATGCTCCGCATTGTATCAGCTGTTTCTGCGTCTGCAAAGAAAAAAGAAGTTTCCATATTCGGAATTCTACTCTCCGCTCTCATAAACGGGTTGCTTGTAAGTTAAAAGGCAGGACTGAAGTCCTGCGCTCCGCTTGCTAGACCCAATTTCGTTTTCTCGCGCCTGTGCAATGAAAATCTCTTTTTTCTTGCATGCGGCAGGCAAGTGTGTCATTATTCAGAGTGCATAAACGTTATTCTCTTTCTGTCACTATGAAAAAGTCTCTATTAGTCTGTATGTTTTTGGCCGTGGGATGTGCCCATGCTGCTTCTTACACCCAGTGGGTGCAGGGGGTGAGTGAGACATCCGGATGGACGGATTATAACAAGAGTTCGGCCCCGGGGGATGACAAACTCTGCTGGGCAGCGGCTGCCAGTAATGTGATTAACTGGTGGCAGAACCGGTATCAGACTCCGGCGGCTGCACCCAAGGGCGAAGCAATCTGGTCGACCTTCAAGAGTAGTGTCAGCGAGGATGTGAGAGGAGCCTCTCAATGTGGTTTTCAGTGGTGGCTGACAGGTATCTATGATATATATTCCACTGACAGCGAGACTCCTGGAAAATATGATTATCGATATGCCTACATAGGTATGAACCCGGGAGAGCCTGTGGCCATTCAAAATGAAACAATCAATAAGGAATCGGGGTTCGAGGGGTATTATCGTGACCTCGAAGGGAGCATTCCGCATACGCCTGAATATTTCCCATGGAATGAAACATTATCGCAATTCTTTTCTAGGGAAGTGGGCTATGCAGTTACCAGTAGTACGAATGAGACTATGAGCCCCATAACGACTATGTTTGCTCTCAGTCTGAGTGTGAGAGACTGCATCAGCCAGGGTGCCGGGGCGACGCTGGGGCTTTCTCCTCTAACGAGCGGAACTGGACACGCCGTGACCTTATGGGGTGCCGAGTTTGGTGATGAAAATGTACTGAAGGGTGTTTGGTTGACGGATTCGGATGATAACCAGGATCGTATGTTCTATGCCTCGCTGACTACAGAGGCGTTGACATTCAATATGTCAACCACAGATGAGAATGGTAGTGCGATTGAATGGGTGGAAACTCGTAATTATCTTGTGTTGGAGACGGAAGATGGATGGCTGAATGACATGCGTATTGATGAGTTCTCTTTCTACAATACCTCTGTTTCTGACACCTGGGGACTCGTTCTCGTGCCGGAGCCGGCCACCGCAACGCTGAGTTTGCTGGCACTGGCGGGGCTTGTTGCGCGCCGCCGCCGCTGATACAAGCTTTTCCTGTTTTCTGAACAGCCCGGTGGCACATGGTGTGCTGCCGGGCTTTCACCTTGACAAACGGGGGGGGAAAGCGCATAGTAGCAAGGCCTGCGGGCATTGAGAGCTATGAGTGAAGCAAAAGTAACGCCGGAGCTGATACGCGCTGCGCTGACCACGGTGAAATACCCCGGGTTCAGCCGCGATATCGTCTCCTTTGGTCTGGTGAAGAATATCACGGTGAGTGCTGAGGGCGCGGTGCGCATAGAGCTGCGCATCGAAAGCAAGAACGAGGACGTGCCCCGCTTTGTGTACCAGAGCGTGATGACGGAAGTGAAGGAAATGCCCGGCGTGAAGAGTATCGATGTGGATATTGAATATCACAACCCGGATGTGGAAAAGAAGGCGGCCATGCAGGATGACCCCGCCAAGTGGAAAACCCCGCTGCCCGGCGTGAGGCATATCATCGGCATCTCCTCCGGCAAGGGGGGCGTGGGCAAGAGCACGGTTTCGGCCAACCTGGCCGTGGCGCTGGCCCGCCTGGGCTACCGCACCGGCCTGCTTGACCTTGATATCTACGGCCCGTCCATGGCGCTGATGTTCGGCACCAAGGAACTGCCCGATGCCGGCGAGGACGAACGCTTCATTCCGGTGCAGGCGCATGGGGTGAAGCTGCTTTCCATGGGGCTCATGATGGATGAGGCCTCCCCGGTGGCGGTGCGTGGTCCGCTGGCCACGCGCTATACCCAGCAGTTCCTGAAGGAGACGGACTGGGGTGAACTTGATTTCCTGATTCTGGATATGCCTCCGGGTACGGGTGATATTCAGCTGACGATTGTGCAGACGGTGCAGATGGATGGCGTGGTGGTGGTGACCACCCCGCAGGAGATGGCCCTTATCGATGCCCGCAAGGCCATCGGCCTCTACCAGCGTACGGATGTGCCCATCCTCGGCATTGTGGAGAACATGAGCTACTTTATCTGCCCCACAGATGAGACGGTGCACTATATTTTCGGCCAGCATGGCGGCGACCGCGAGGCTGTGAAGCTCGGTGTGCCCATGCTGGGCAAGATTCCGCTGGATATCCGCACCCGCGAGGGCGGCGATCAGGGCCGCCCTGTGGCGCTGGAGGATACCGGCTCCAACCGCGTGGCGGCTGCGTTCGAGGGCGTGGCCCAGACCCTTGCCTGCGCGCTGGGTGAGTAAAAAGGGATTTTTAATCAATGGACAAGGAGTGCATCGAGGAGATGCGCTCCTTTCTTTTCCGGCTAATTTAGCTTTATTGATGCGGCAGTTAATTCTCCATGTGTGAGGCGTATTTGACAGACTCCTTATGGAGGAGTCGTTGCATCTTTTCTGGATTACGCTGATATAACAAAGAGGAGCGGCGGACTTTCGTCGGCCACTCCTCAGCTGTATCACCTTGAAAAAAACTTATGAAATCCAGCGCTTCTTACACGCGGATGGGCATGAGCACATAGAGGAACTCATCTGCCACGCGCATGACGCCGGGGCTGGAGGTATCGATGAGGTCGATGCACACATCCTGGTCGCCTACGGACTTGAGCGGGGCCAGCACGTAATCAGCGTTGAATGAGATGGAAATTTCGCGTCCATCGTAGTCGATGGGTACTTCTTCATTGGCTTCGCCCATGTTGGCGCTGGACTGCACGGACATGACGCCGGGAGTGAAGCGGAAGCTCACGGTGTTGGTCTTCTCAGAGGAGAGCAGAGAGACGCGGCGGACGGCACTCTGCAGCTCGGCGGCGGGGATGACCACGCGTTCGTTGTAGCGGCTGGGAATCACCTGACGGTAATTCGGATAGTTACCGTCGATGAGCTTAGTGATGAGCAGTGTGTCATCAAAGTCGAAGGAGGCCTGGTTGCTGGTGATGCGGATCATCACATCGCCATTGTCGCCCAGCAGGCGGTGCACCTCTGCCACGGCGCGGCTGGGAATGTCGATGCACACTTCCTGGGATTCCGGGAACTCCAGCTCGCTTTCAAACAGGGCCAGACGACGACCATCGGTAGCTACCAGGGTGAGCTTGCCATCCTGGAAGCAGGTGTAGATGCCATTGAGAACGTAGCGGGTGCCATCGTTGGAGATGGCAAACTCCGTGAAGGCAAAACCCTTGTTGAGCACTCCCTGCTGTACTTTGAACTCGCGGGCTTCCTTGAACACGGGCAGACCAGGGAATTCGTTGGCGGGCAGACCATTGAGCTTGAACTGGGCGCGGTTGCAGCGGATGGTGGCTACGGTGCCGCTTACTTCCAGGCTCACTTCGCCATCGCGCAGCTCGCGGATGATGCTCTGCAGTTTCTTGGCTGGCAGGGTGATGGAACCGGCTTTTTCCACGATGCAGGGCACCTTGGTAACAATGGTCAGCTCCATGCTGGTGGTGGTGAGCTTCAGTTCACCATCGGCGGCTTCCAGCAGCACGTTGGAGAGAATGGGCATGCTGGGACGGGTGGATACCACGCCGGCCACCTTGTTGATGCCATCAAGCAGAACTTGTTTTGCGAGTGTGAATTTCATCTGTAGTCTCCTTTGTTGAGCGTATTTTACATATTCTCGTTCTCACATGCAAGCATATTATTGCAAATTCGCAAGATTTTCTATAACTTTTTTTATACCTATACAATATATTGTGCTAAAGCTTGAGCGGGGGCGATATTTTCCACAGGGGTGGATTTCTTCATTCTTGACAAGTTGTGTGCCGGGCGGGTATGATGCAGACATGAAACCGTTACTTGTGCTGATGGCTCCCGGATTCGAGGAGGTTGAACTGACCGCACCTGTTGATATTCTGCGTCGTCTGGAGATTCCGGTGGTGACAGCGGGGCTCAGAGGGCTTGAGGTGGAGGGAGCACATGGCATGGTGATGCTGGCTGAAAAGCTGGTGGTGGATGTGGAACCAGCGGATTATGATGGCATCATCCTGCCGGGAGGGCCGGCTTCCTGGCTGCTGCGGGATACACCGGCGGTACTCAGTCTGGTGCGCCAGATGCATGCGGCCGGCAAGCTGGTAGCGGCAATTTGCGCTGCCCCCATTGCGCTGGAGGCTGCCGGTGTGCTGAAAGGCTGCCGCTGCACATGCTACCCAGGGGTGGAGGGGGATTTGAAATCGGCCGCAGAGGTGGTGGCAGAACCGGCTGTGACCGATGGTAAGCTGGTGACCGGGCGCGGCCCCGGTGCTGCGCTGGAGTTCGGCTTTGCGCTGGGCGCAGCGCTTGGCAAGGCGGAGCAGGTGGCTCAGCTGCGCGTTGCTATGTGTGTATGAAGTTCGAGCGTAGGCGATGGATATCCCGGGCTGCGGCCAGGATGATATCCACCCTGCGGGTGGACGTCAGATGACGCGCCCCTCCTTGTCATCAAAGCAGCCGAGGACGATACGCAGGATATCGATAATCTGCCAGATGAGGAAGCCGCCGCAGGTGGCAAACTGGATGATGCCGGTGATAACCTTGCCGGCATAGATGCGGTGTACTCCGCCAAAGCCGCAGCAGATTAAGAGGCTGAGCAGGAATGTGATAAAACGGGAACGGGGTGATTGTTGCTGGTTGCAGTACGGGCAGTTATTCATGATTGATGGCTTCGGTTGATGAGTTCCTGGGCGCGGGGAGTGAGTCCCTCGCGGGTGTTGGAGATGATTTCATCCTGCACCTCGGCGAGCAGCGTCTTGAGGATGCTGCCCATGGCGGGGCCGGGTTTCAGCCCCATGGTAATCAAATCCCGCCCGGCCAGGGCTAAATCACCCACGGTATAGGCGGGAGTGCCTTCCAACACATCCTCCAGCAGCAGGCGTGCCTCGCGCAGGGAGGCTTGCTTCTGCGGGCGTTCGTGGGCGGATTGGGCATCCATATCCGCCTGCTTGACGGCAAAGAGCTGGTGCAGGGTTTCAAGCCCCAGGCGGCCGATGGTGCGGCGCATGCCGGGGGCGGTGGTGGGCAGGGTGTTGTCGTGCTCGCGCACCAGGGTGACTACGTTGTCCAAGGTGGCGGTATCGCTCTTGAGGCGGCGCAGAATGCCGTGTGCCAGGTCTGCCCCCCGCGTGCCGTGGCCGTAGAAGTGGCCTTTGCCGTCTGCACCGCGGGTGAAGGTGGCAGGTTTGGCAATGTCGTGCAGCAGCAGGGCCAGGCGGATTACCGCATCTGCCGGGGCGGCCTGTACGGCGTGCGCGGTGTGGGTCCACACATCGTAGAGGTGGTGCGGGTTGTGTTGCTCGAAACCGATGGTAGGCGCCAGCTCCGGGATGATGATGGCGAATACATCCGGGAAAGCCTGCATCATGCCCAGCACGCCCTCACCAACGAGAATACCTTTCAGCTCGGAGAAGATGCGTTCCACACTCACGTTTTCCAGCAGATGCCGGTTGCGGTGTATGGAGAATGCGGTTTCGGTCTCGATGCCGAAGTTGTAGCGCGCAGCAAAGCGCAGGGCGCGCAGGATGCGCAGGCCGTCTTCGTTGAAACGGGCATCCGGTTCGCCCACGCAGCGGATGATACCAGCTTTCAAATCAGCCTGACCATCGAAGGCATCGACCAGCCCGCGGGTGGGGTTGTAGGCCATGGCGTTGATGGTGAAATCACGGCGGGCGAGGTCTTCTTCCACCCTACTTACAAAGTTTACGCTGTCCGGGTGGCGATTATCGGTATATGCGCCGTCAACGCGGAAGGTGGTCACTTCTACCGGCTGGTGGTCCACCATGACGGTGACGGTGCCGTGCTGCAGGCCGGTTTTGATGACATGGAAGCGCTTGAAGACGCGCAGCACTTCCTCCGGCAGGGCATTGGTGCACACATCCCAGTCTTTCGGGTTGCGGCCCAGGAGCGAATCGCGCACGCAGCCGCCCACCACGTAGGCCTCGTAGCCATAGCGTTCCAGTCGCTCTACCACGGTGAGCGCATGTGCGGGTATCTCTATCATCGGGCGTGGGCGCTATTGTACTGATGCCCCGGCGCTTTGTCAATAGCATTCGCTTAGAACACAAACTGAACCAGTAGCATATAACACACAGTGCCGCTGATGACGCTCAGCAGGGTGTTGCGCTTCCAGACATGGAGTATCCCGGTGAGCAGACTTGCCAGAAGGGCTGGCAGGTAGCTGGCAGGGCGGGTGAAGTCTACGTCTTTCATGCAATAGACCACCAGCATGGCGATGACGGCGCTGGGCAGCAGGCGCCCCAGTTTTTCAACAAGCGGCGGGGTACCGCCTTTTCCCTTGAAGATGAGGAAGGGCAGGAAGCGCAGCAGGGCGGTGATGAGAGCCATTACCGCAATGGCGTAGAAGGTGTGAGCATTAACCATGGGAATCCTCCTTTTCCTTGTGCAGACAAAGCATCAGCAGAATCACGAGCATGGCAGGAATCATGAAATTCTCCCTGCCGAGCAATGCCAGGCATGCCCCGGTGACGGCAGCACCCATGATGGCCGGGTAATGTCTGCTGGTGCTGTTCCATTGCTCAATGAGGATGGTGATAAAGAGTGCGGTGAGCACGAACTCGATGCCTTGGCTGTTGAATGTCAACAGGGAGCCGGTTACCGCGCCCAGGGTGCAGCCGATAATCCAGTAGCAGTGGTTGAAGAAACAGATGCAGAAGTAATAATTTTTCCGTTCCGTCACCGGAATGTCCGGTGTATCCCGGCACAGCAGGGAATAGGTCTCATCCGTGAGCGCAAATATCAGGTAGGGCGTGCGTTTCCCGGTGCTCTTGAATTTATCAATCAGGGAAATGCCGTAGAACAGATGCCGCGCGTTCACCAGAAAGGTGGTGAGCCCCACGGTGAGCAGCGAGGCCCCGCTGCTCAGCAGCCCCACAGCTACATATTGCATGGCCCCGGAGTACATGCTGATGCTCATCACCGGTGCCAGCCACACCGGAAACCCGCTTGCCTGCAGCATGATACCAAAGCCGAATCCCAGCGCCAGATACCCGGTCAATACGGGTATGGTATCGATGAAGGCTTGTCTGGCGGCGCGGCTCATGGGCCGACCAGTGTACGAATTTCAGGGAAATATGCAAGCCTAAAGTACCAGGCAAGAAATAAAGCACATTACAGCATACCTTAATGATGATTTAAGTAGTTTAACAAGAACGGAGTGCGGTGGTGAAACCGCACGCCGTTGAAGTTAATGGGAGGCTTGGAAGCTTAGGCCTCGGGCGCAGCCTCGGCTTCGGCGCTGTAATCGATGGCAGCCAGGGCCTGATAGAGGCGCCAGCGGCGGGCGATGTCCTGCTCTTCCAGGGCAAGGAGCTTCTCGAAGTTGGCCTTGTTGGTCTTGGCCAGCATCTTGAAGCGGTTTTCGCCGCCCTTGCCGTCCACGCCGATGAGGGCATCGCGCACGGGCATCTTGGGGGCCTTGCTCTTGATGGTGAGCGGGTTCTTGCCCTGCTTGATGTTGTCCGGGTTGAAGTTGTAGAGCAACCAGCGGCCGCAGTCTACGGCATCTTTCTGGCGGTCGAGCCCCTGTGCCATGTTGATACCGTGGTTGATGCAGTGGCTGTAGGCAATCACGAGGGCGGGACCATCGTAGGCCTCGGCTTCAGCCAGGGTCTTGAGGGCGTGTTCATCGTTCGAGCCCATGGCGATGGAGGCCACGTAGATGTTGCCGTAGGTCATGGCCATGTAACCGATGTCCTTCTTCACCTGGTCCTTGCCGCGGGTGGCGAACTTGGCCACGGCGGAGCGCGGAGTGGCCTTGGAGCACTGACCGCCGGTGTTGGAGTACACCTCGGTGTCCATGACGAGCACCTTCACATTGCGGCCGGAGGCGAGGATGTGGTCCAGACCACCGTAGCCGATGTCGTATGCCCAGCCGTCGCCGCCGAGAATCCAAACGGACTTGCTCACCAGGTAGTTGGCCTGGGCTTTGAGGGCGGCAAGCTCGGGGTCATCACCGCAGGCTGCCTTGATGGCAGCCACGGTTTCGCGGGCGCTTGCCACCTCGGCCTCGGTCTTCTGCGGGTTGCTCTTGATGGCTTCCACCAGCTCGGTGCCAATCTTGCCGGCAGCTGCTTCGAGAAGCTCCAGGGCGTATTCCTGCTTCTTGTCCAGGGAGACACGGAAGCCAAGGCCGAACTGGGCGTTGTCTTCGAAGAGGCTGTTGGCCCAGGCGGGGCCACGGCCATCGGTGTCGTGGGTCCAGGGGGTGGTGGGCAGGTTGCCGCCGTAGATGGAGGAGCAGCCCGTGGCGTTGGCTACCACCAGGCGGTTGCCCAGCAGCTGGGTCAGAGCCTTGATGTAGGGTGTCTCACCACAGCCGGCGCAGGCACCGCTGAATTCGAAGAGCGGGCGCATGAACTGCTGGTCCTTCACCTGGCCGGGATTCAGCTTGGTGCGGTCAGCATCAGACAGCTTCTCGAAGAAGTTCCAGTTGTTGGTTTCGGGTTCCAGAGCTTCGGCTGCCGGGGTCATGGTCAGGGAGTTCGTGGGGCATACGCGGGTGCAGAGTGTGCAGCCCGTGCAGTCTGCGGCAGATACCTGGATGATGAACTTCTTGCCCTGCCAGTTCTTGTGCATCTTGCTGGCATCGGCGCTCTTGAAGGTTTCCGGGGCGCCTTCGAGTTCGGCGGGGTCTACCATCTTGGCGCGCAGAGCCGCGTGCGGGCACACGGTGGTGCACTTGCCGCACTGGATACAGGCTTTGCTGGTTTCGGTCTTCTCGGGGGTCCACACCGGGATTTCGAGGGCGAGGTTGCGCTTCTCGTACTGGGTGGTGCCGCTCGGGAAAGTGCCGTCTACCGGCATTTCGGAGACCTTTACGCTGTCGCCTTCGCCGATGACAATCTTGCCGAGCACGTCGCGCACAAAGGCCGGAGCCCCGGGAGCCAGGGCGGGGGGCAGTTCGTGACCGGTGATGCCGGTGCCCAGCGTTACTTCGTACAGGTTGGCGAGGGAGGCATCCACAGCCTGGATGTTCTTGGCCACCACTTCGTCACCCTTCTTGCCGTAGGTCTTCTTGATGGCTTCCTTGATGTAGCCGATGGCTTCATCGGACGGAATCACGCCGGAGAGGTGGAAGAAGCAGGTCTGCATGATCATGTTGATGCGGCCGCCCATGCCGGTAGCTTTGGCTACCTTGAAGGCATCGATGCAGTAAACCTTGATGTTCTTGTCCAGAATCTGCTGCTGCATGCGGGCGGGCAGACTGTCCCACACCTTGTCAGCGGCCACCGGGGTGTTGATGAGGAAGGTGGCGCCGGGGGCGGCGTTCTTCAGGAAGTCGAAGGTGTTGAGCAGGCTGGGCTGGTGCAGCGCGATGAAGTTGGCGCTGGTGATGAGGTAGGTGCTGTGAATCGGCGTGGTGCCGAAACGCAGGTGGGATACCGTGGAGGAACCGGACTTCTTGGAGTCGTACACGAAGTAGCCCTGCACGTAGAGGTCGGTGTGCTTGCCGATAATCTTGATGGCATCCTTGTTGGCACCCACGGTGCCGTCGGAGCCCAGACCATAGAACATGCAGCGGGTCACGGTGTCGGCCTCGGTGGTGAAGCTCGGGTCGTAGGCAATGGAAAGACCGGTCACATCGTCCTCAATACCCACGGCAAAACCGGTCATGGGGGCGTCTTTCTTGAGCTCGTCGAACACACCCTTTACCATGGCGGGGGTGAATTCCTTGGAGCCCAGACCATAGCGGCCACCCACGATGAGGGGCATGGCAAAGGGCAGGGTGCCCTTCACGCTGGCATCGGAAAGAGCCTGCACCACATCCTGCAGCAGGGGTTCGCCCAGGCTGCCGGGTTCCTTGGTGCGGTCGAGCACGGCAATCTTCTTCACCGTCTTGGGCAGGGCGGCTATCACGTCCTCTGCCGGGAAGGGACGGTACAGACGCACTTTGAGCACGCCTATGTCTTCGCTGAGGGCCTGCACGGTTTCAAGGCAGGCCTCTGCGCCGGAGCCCATGATGATGATGACGCGGGTAGCCTCCGGGTTGCCGATGTATTCTACCACGTCGTAGCAGCGGCCGGTGAGCTCGCCGAACTTCTTCATGGCTTTCTTTACAATGCCGGGTACGGCGTTGTAGAACTTGTTGACGGTTTCGCGGCCCTGGAAGTAGACGTCGGGGTTCTGGGCGGTGCCGCGGATGACCGGGGCATCCGGGGTGAGGGCGCGGGCGTGGAAGGCATCCACCAGCTCCTGGTCAATCATGCCGCGCAGCTGCTCGTCGGTGATGTCGGCAATCTTGCCTACTTCGTGAGAGGTGCGGAAGCCGTCGAAGAAGTTGATGAAAGGCACGCGGCTTTCCAGCGTGGCGGCGTGGGCAATGGCGGCCATATCCGGGGCTTCCTGGGTGGAGGCGCCGCAGAGCATGGCAAAGCCGGTGGAGCGGGCGCTCATCACATCGCTGTGGTCACCAAAGATGGAAAGACCCTGGGCAGCAAGGGCACGGGCTGCAATGTGGAAGACGCAGGGGGTCAGCTCACCGGCAATCTTGAACATGTTGGGAATCATGAGCAGCAGCCCCTGAGACGCCGTGAAGGTGGTGGCCATGGAGCCTGTCTGCAGAGCACCATGCACAGCACCGGCTGCACCTGCTTCAGATTCCATTTCAACAATGCTGGGAACCGTGCCCCAGAGGTTCTTGCGGTCTACAGCGGTCCAGGCTTCTGCCGATTCACCCATCGGAGATGATGGGGTGATGGGGTAGATGGCGGCCACTTCAGAGCAACGATACGCTACGGAAGCTACAGCCTCGTTGGCGTCAATAGTGCTATATGTTGTGTTCATGATGGTTTAGAATGTTTAGGAAAATGTTATGATGAGGAGACAGTACCCCCAAGGCGTGAAATCCTGCTTTCACGAGCCATATACTACACCCGCAAGAGGGCAAAAGCAATCAAAAATGGTCATTCTGTCTGGAAAAACTGCCAGTTATGACCTCAGGAGAACATGGCCGGGGCATTTTTATCAGAACAGGCGCTTCTCTTTATCAGCCTCAGTTCCTTCCAGATAGCGTACATACCGACTCACTCCGGCGCCGTAGGGGGAGGAAAGGCGGATGTCGGATTCGCTGTCCTCCAGTCTGGAGGAGGAACGCAGCCAGTTGAGGAACAGGTAGATGAGCACACCACCGGCAATGAATACGAGCGGGTAGAGCACGGAGGCAATGATTGCCGGGTTCTGGAGAATTTCGCGGATGCGGTCTTTGGTGCTAAGCTTCTTTGTTTTGGCGGAATCTTTGAAATCAATGCCGATGAGGGGGGCTTTGCCGCCGGTGCTGGTCGCGATGGGTTTGAAATCAGCCGAAAGCGGAGTAATGAGGGAACTGATGCCGTGCAGGGCGGTCATGAGGCCCTCTGCGCTGCCATCTGCGGCCAGCGCACGCACGTTCTGGAGCCATTCGTGGCGTTGGTTTTCGGCGGGATTGATGGTCTGATACCCCAGTTCAATGGCCGCCGGGTCACCTATGGGGTAGCGCATGAGAACCGCATATTCGCCGGCCTGTGCCGTAGCTGTTACCAGAATGTCTACCGAAAGCTCACTTGGAATGCTCTGGCCTCCTTTGAAGACGCATACGTAAATGCGGAATCTGGCATTCGCGTTCAGCGTGCGCAGTACGTGCTCCACATCTTCGCGTTCCACGGTGTTGAGCAGGCGCTGCGGGTCGTTCAGCGGGGAATCCTTGGGCGGTTTGGTGTATATATCACAGTAGCGGCCGAGAACGCGGGAATCGCTTTCCTCCGGTTTTTCGAGTGGTCTGGGGCGGGTAATCTGGCGTGGTTTCTGGCGGCGCAATTCGCGCTGCAAGCGCTGGAGTTCCTTGCGGCGGGTTTCCTCGGCCTTGATTTCTTCCGGCGTGGGTTTCGGGGGGAAGAGGGAGGTGTAACCGGTAATGAGTTCGCCGGCCATGAGGTGGCGGTAATCTTCTGCCCGCCAGTAGGGTAAATCATCATCAGAAGGATCATCTGCCGGGGCTACCTGGGGGGCTTCGGTGGGGAGGGGCTGTTCCGGATTTGCCAGGGCACCGCTTCCCAGCAGCATGCCGAGAGCCGCCACCAGGGTGCCGATTTTCTGAGTGCGACGCAAGCGGCGGTTTACCGAGCGGGCATGGGCAGAGATGCGGCGTGCGGCGGCGCGCATGACGCGCTTGAGCCCGGCCACCATGGCACGTTCGCGGAATTGTAGTTTGGCGGATTTGATGCAGGTGTTGATGCGGTCCGGGTCAATGAAGGGGTCAAGCTTATATCCCCAGGAGAAACAGGCCATTTCCAGCTGCACATCCATGACCAGCACCAGCATCCATTCCTGTTTTACTGGTGGGGGGAGTGGGTGCAGGGCATCCATTACATAATCGCGCAGCGCCTGCCAGGCATTGCTCAGCCAGCTTTGGCGCGGTTCTTCCTGCTGCTGGCGGTGTTCGCCGGGGCGGCGTTCGCGCAGCTCGGCATCTTCTATGGCCTTGTGCAGCTCTCGTTTGCCGAATGAGGGGTGGTGAATGCGGGCGTGATTCAGAATCCAATGCGCATGGGTACGCAGTTCCTGCACCTGGCCCACATCGGTGATGTAGATGCAGAGGGCTGCGGGGCGTATGCGGCGCTCCAGCCTTTCCAGCGTGTGCATCAGGTCTATGCGCTCCTGGTGGGTGAGCGAGCCGGCTGCATCTACCACGCGGGTGAATTCTACTTGCCCATAGCCGAAAATTTCATCTGCCTGGCCAATGTCATAGCCGCAGGCCGGGCACTGGTCCTCGGCGCCGGCGTGTATGGTGGCAGAGCATTTCGGGCAAATCGGCATGGCTTTACTTATAACGTTTTTTTGGCTTCAGGTGAAGCATAATTATCGTCACCCGCTCACAAAAAGCACCTGCCCGGTGGTGGGCAGGTGCCTGGGGTAAGGTGGTGTAGTTACCGGGCCGGTTAGTCTGTAATGATGTTCAGCTCAGCCACAGCGGCAGAGTCGCCGCCGTCGTGGGAGGAAGTCGCCACAAAACGGATGAACTTGCCGGTGGCGGGTGTGAAGAACAGGGCCTCCTGTCGTTCTGCGGTGTTGGACATGGTGCCTCGGGCGACGGGATCTCCCCAGTTCTTGCCATCCATGCTCACGTATACTTCATAGTCTTTCACGCGTGCTTCCTCGAGCTTGGAGCTCTGGAATACAAGGCCTTTCACCGTGCGCACGTCGCCCATATCCAGGCGGATTTCGTGCGGGTAACTGGCCAGCGTTACTCCCTTGAGGGTGTGCCAGTAGGTGTCGGGGTTGCCATCGAGCACGTTGCGTGCGGGGCCACCCTCCGGCAGGTCAGAGCTTACGTAGGCAACGGAGAAGAAGGCATGCGGCGGATACTCGCCTACCACCCGGGTAACAATGGGAGTTACCTCAGCCAGAGCAGCGTAGGGGTCATTGCCGGAAAGCGGTGCGCGGAAGACAAGTTTGAAGAATTTGGTGGTTACCGGGTCTTTGAGCATGACGCGCTGCTCGCTGTCCTCATCCATCATCTGGATGCTGGTATCCGGGGCGGCATTCCAGTTCTTGCCATCCTGGGAAAGGTAGATATCAATCTTGCCTGCGCGGGAGGACGAACGCCCCTGGCGCGGGGTGAAGGCAAAGCCGCGCAGTTCGGACAAGGCCCCCATATCGATGATGATTTCATGCGGATAGGGAGGGATGGGCTCCTCTCGCCACTCGGAATGCCAGAATGTATCGCGGCGGCCATCAATGAGATTCCACGGGGAGTTGCTGCTGCCGGCATAGCTGGAGCAGTATGTGACTCGCATCACGTTATCCGGTTTCCAGGCAGGAAGCTTCTGGAATACTCCGACGCTGTTCATACATCCCTTGCTGGATGCCCATGCCTGCACAATGCCATCTTCTCGCTGCAGGAAGGGTTCCTTGTATTCCATTTCATTGCCATCCGGCAGGGTAATCATAATCTTCGCATCCCGGGAACCGCAGGTGGCATGTACATAGCCTACGCTGTCGCGGGCAAGGGTGACTGCACCGGTGAGCGGCAGCATCTTGCGGCCTACTTCTGCCGGATCTTCACCCTGCAGCAGCGGGCGCAGCGAGAATACAAAGGTGGTGGGCCCGGAGAGAGGGATGTCGCGGTCCATGGGCAGCGGGCCACAGGCTGCACCGCCCAGCCCCAGGGTAAAGGCGTCCACACTCAGCACGGTGGCGCCGGCGCGCTTTACCTCCTCCGGGTGTGCTGCCTCGAAGATATCCCGGGCGTTGTATGGCAGGGCTGAGAAGTTGAAGTTCTCGTGCGGTTCAGCCGCCACCACAAGGCCTACTCCCTTTTCATCGGTAAGGGCGACCCACTTGGTGTCCATGCGGTTACCCATTTCCATGGGGAAGGGGTAACGCTCCACCATGCCGTTTACGGTGTTGTGCCAGATGCCCATGTGGGCACCGGCTTTACGGTCGGTGTAGTTTTCACCGGGCCCGCGGCCGAACCAGCGCACATTGGAGTAACGCTCAGGCATGCTCAGCGTGTAGCCCAGCTTGGGCAGTACCACTTTGTTGACGCTGGGGATGATGCCGGCCTGCACGCTGATGTACCCATTCGGCAGAATGGTGTAGACCAACTGGGTGGTGAATTTGAAATCTTTCTCCGTAATGGGGCCCAGATCTTTCACGGTGAATTTGCCGTTATCGTACTCCCCGCTGTTGAGGTTTTCCTTGCGGATACCCTGGCTGATGACATCGCAGGAGATGCGTACGATACCATTTTTCAGGCGCTCCACCAGCAGGGGGGTGGCGCTGTGGGTCAGGTTACCCAGTCCATTGTTGAGCCACTGGTTCATGGCCCATTTATCATTGGCCACCGGGGCGCGGAAGGCATTGAGCTGTACGGTGGCTTTTTCTCCCAGAAGCTGCTGGCCGTTCACGATGTAGTTCTTGATGCCGCCGGTTGCCTTATCTACGCAGAGGGAGAAGTTCGGCCCGATGATGAGCATCTGCCCATTCTGGTTGCGCACGTCAATGCGGGCATCGCTGAGTTTGATGAGATTGTTGCGGGCGTCGTAGCCGGTCATATCTTCCGGCAGTTCCAATTGTTCTGTGGCAATGGGGTATCCCTTGCTGGCCCAGGCGGTATCCTGCTTGAGCAGGAGATTGACGCTGAGATAATAGCGGCGGTCTTTCCTGAGGGAAAGAAGCTGTTCGGCACTCAGCGGCAGAATGAGCTGCTGTGTGGTCAGCGGGGCGGCTTCAATGTTGAACTGCCCTTCGGTTACAATCTTGCTGCCTTCTTCTGCCAAGGCCCATGTGCCGGTATATTCAGACAGGTTGGTGAAGAGATGCTTGTTGCGAACGTTGATGATAAGTCCCTTTCCGTCCCCGGTGAAACCACCCATGGTGAAAGCGGCATTCTGCTGCACCTTGCGGATTTCATCGTACAGCGGGGTCACGGTGCGGTCACTGTATATCACTCCTTTGATGCAGAAGATACCATCGTGCGGGTATTCTCCGTGATCACCACCATAGGCCTGGCGGGTTACTTTGCGACCATTGGGCAGGGTGACCTCCTGGTCATAGCTCTGGTGAATCCATTCCCAGATACCACCGCCGATGATGGAATCGCTGCTGTCAATGGCTTCCCAGTAATCGGCCAGGTTACCCATGGAGTTGCAGAGAATGTGGGCGTATTCGGAAATGTACCAGGGTTTCTGCAGTTTGGTGCTGGCAATGTTGCGGGTCCAGTTGACGCTGGGGTACTGGTTGGAGCAGAGGTCTGCCAGCTCGTTGTTGCGCTCGTACTGGGTGAGGCGGGAGGTGTCCCGGCTCTTGATCCAGTCGCGCACGGCGGCAAAGTTATCACCGGGGCCGGCTTCGTTACCATAGGACCAGATGACTACGCAGGGGTGGTTCTTGCTCTGTTCCACCATATTCTTGTTGCGCCACACATGCTGGGCTTTCCACTCTGCCGGGTGGGAGAGGGAAAGTTCACCATAGTAGTAGCCGTGGGATTCGATGTTGGCTTCATCACACACGTAGATACCCAGCTCATCGCACATTTCGTAGAAGCGGTCTACCTGCGGGTAGTGGGAGTTTCGTACGTGGTTGATGTTGCCGCGCTTCATGAGGACGAGTTCCTGGTAGCATTCCTCCTCTGTCACGGTGTGACCATTGGCGTGCTGGCTTTCGTGGCGGTTTACGCCTTTGAGCTTCACAGGCATGCCATTTACCAGGAAACGACCATTTACCAGCTGTACATCGCGGAAGCCAATCTTGCGGGAAAGTGTCTCGGTAATCTGCCCCTGTTCATCCTTGAGGGTGAGCAGCAGACGGTACAGGTTCGGTTTTTCTGCGCTCCAGAGGGCCGGGTTGGCAATGGTGGTGCTCAGTGTGGTTTTTACCTCGGCTCCGGGGGCAATGCTCAGCGGGGTGCTGCTCATGGTGGCCACGGTGTTGCCGGCGGCATCAATAAGCTCGCCATGCACGGAGGTGTTGCCGGTGGCAGTGCTGCGGTTGTCCACATTCACCTCAATGCTCAGCTGGCTCTGGCTGTAGTCCTTCTGGCCGGGCTTGCCGTCAAAATCGGTGTGTACAAAGAAGTCCCGGATCTGCACTTTCGGCGTGGTGTAGAGGTAGACATCACGGAAGATGCCGGAAAGTCTCCACATGTCCTGGCATTCCAGGTAGGAACCGTCGCTGTAGCGGTATACCTCAGCGGCAATCACGTTCTTGCCTGGGCGGACATACGGGGTGATGTCGAATACTGCTGCGGTGCGGCTGTCCTTGGAAAATCCGACCTTCTGGCCGTTTACCCACAGGTAGAAGAATGAGTCCACGCCGTCAAAGCGGATGAATACCTCGCGGCCGTTCCAATCGCCCGGTAGTTCTACATCCCGGCGGTAGCTGCCCACGGCATTCGGTTCGGTCTTTGGCGTGGTATATTTCTCCTCGGTAGAGTTGCGGGGCTTGGTCATCACGCGGGGCCAGTCCCGCACGAAAGTATAGCGCTGGTTGCTGTAAATCGGGGTGCCGTAGCCGCGCATCTGCCAGTTGCTGGGTACGTCAATCTCTGCCCAGTTGCTGAGGTCAACCTCGGGTTTGTAGAAATCAAGCGGGCGGGAATCCGGGCTGGGAGACCAGCGGAACTTCCAGTTACCATTCAGAGAGAGGACCAGCGAGGAATCATTGCGGTGGCCTTTCAGCGCTTCTGCGCGATTGGCAAAGGGTACGTAGAAAGCTCGGGCTTCTTCGCGTCCCTGTGAAAGGTTCTGCGGGTTTTCCCAGTCGGGGTGCGGTGTGTACGCATCCTGCCCCATGGCAAGGGCCCCGGTCATGGCAATCATTGCGGTCATGCTTTTAAGCAAGTTCATACGATATATATACTATCTGATCTCGCTTTTTCTTTCAAGGAAAAAGATAAATTGGCTGAGTCTGGCTTATTTTGCTTGTTAGATGCGCGCGTGGGTGCTAGTATAACCGGCAAGCCTATGACTCATAAGAGTAAGTTTTATCATTCCTGTCTGTGCCCGTGCGCGGATTTTGTTCTGGCTGGCATTTTTGCATATTTCTCGCCATATGTAACCAATATGGTGGCGGCGTTTTGCGGGCAGCCTGAGCGGCCGTTTTTCAATTTGCTGACAGCCTCGCCGTTTCTGGCAGGTGCTGCATTGGTGGCGGTGCCGATTATTCTGCGCCAGCTGGGGTTTTATCACAAGCAGAACATGCAGCGCGTGGGAACCGCTTTGCGTCAGATACTTGCCTTTGCTGTGTATTACCTCTGTGGCATCGGTGTTTACCTGGGCTTGCAGGAAACATCTCTTTACTACAGTCAGACCCTGCTGGTGAACCTGGTTGGGATTCCGCTGGTGGTCTTCATCCGTTACCTGCTGGTGCGCTGGTACAATTTGCGGTGTGGTGCGAGCAACGAGTTCCTCCGCCAGGTGATTCTGGCTGGTCAGCCGGAGGATATTGACAAAGGCTGGGCTTCTTTACCTGAGTACTGGCGCCGGAATTTCAATGTGGTGGGGCGTGTGGAAAGTGGTGACAACAGCGAGGAAGAGGTGCAGAAGATAATTGAAGAACACAGCGTGAATGGTCTGTATGTTTTCGGTGGTCTGGCGGCGCATCACACATATGCCGGGGTGATTACCCAGTGTGAAGTGCAGGGAATTGATGTGAATCTCGTGCTGCGCAACCGCGTGGCTACAAGCCTACGGGCTGATATCAATGAGGTGGGCGACTACCGCATGCTGGTGCTCAGCTCCACGCCCGCTTATTCGTGGGCCCGCATGTTCAAGGCGGTGCTTGACCGCGTGATGGCCGCCATCATCCTGCTGTGCTCCTCTCCGCTGTGGCTGGTTGCGGCCATCGGTATCAAAATCAGCGACCCCAAGGGGCCTGTATTCTTCCGCCAGCGGCGTTCTGGTGTTTACGGCCGGGTATTCTACATGTGGAAATTCCGCTCCATGTATGTGGATGCCGAGGCGCGCCTGGCTGAGGTGAAAGCCAAGTATGGAAACGAAATGAACGGACCGATTTTCAAACTCACCAACGACCCCCGCATTTTCAAGTTTGGTCACTTCATCCGCAAGACCTCCATAGATGAGCTGCCGCAGTTGCTTAATATCCTGGTGGGGGACATGAGCATCGTAGGGCCCCGGCCGTTGCCGGTGTACGAGACAGAGGCCTTCCCCAAAATTGAACACCGCCGCCGCCTGAGCGTGAAACCCGGCCTCACCTGCTTCTGGCAGATTGAGGACCGCAGCGATAATGGCGATTTCGATAACATGATTAACAAGGACTTGCGTTATATTGACGAGTGGAGCCTCTGGTTGGACGTCAAACTCTTCTTCCGCACCATTCCTGCCGTATTGTTCGGTAAAGGCGCTAAGTAAGGCACATGTTTCACATAGTCCTATTTCATCCTGAAATCCCGCATAACACCGGTGCTGCCGGACGGCTGGCAGTCGCTACGGGCTCCCGCCTGCACCTTATCAAACCACTTGGCTTCAGCCTGGACGAAAAACACGTGCGCCGCACCGGCCTGGATTACTGGAAATATGTGGATTTGCAGCTCTGGGATTCGTTGAATGAGCTGGAAGCCGCCGCTGCCCCCGGTTCGCGCCTCTGGTATCTCTCCACCAAGGCTACCCACAGCATCTGGGAACCCTCACTACCGCTGCGGGATGGTGATTACCTCGTATTCGGCCCGGAATCCAAGGGCCTGCCGGAGCGGTGGATTGAGGCCCACCCCGAAACCGCCCTGCGCATCCCTATGCCGGGAGAACGAGCACGCTCGCTGAATCTTTCCACCTCCATCGCCATCATGCTCTATGAAGGGCTGCGGCGCAACCTGCCTACTGGTCAGTTATGAAAAATATCGTCTACTTTGATTTGGAAACCCGCCGCTCTGCTGCTGAGGTTGGCGGCTGGCACGAAACTGCCAGAATGGGCGTTTCCGTGGCCGTCACCTTCTCTACCCGTGATAACGCTTATCACATTTATACCGAGGACCGCATGGAGGAGCTTATCGAAGAACTGCGCATGGCTGACCTCGTCGTGGGATACAACCATGTAAACTTTGACTACGGCGTGTTGCAGGCCTATACCTTCTGGACCGTGGCAGATGTAACCCGCAATCTCGATATCTGCGCCGATTTGACCTCCCGTCTGGGCCATCGCCTCAAGCTTGACTCCGTGGCAAAAGTCACTCTTGGTGGCAACTCCAAAACCGCTGAGGGTACAGATGCCCTCAAATGGTGGGCTGAGTATGAAAAGACCGGTGATACCCGGAAAATCCTGGATATCGCGCGCTACTGCTGTTTCGATGTCAAGGTCACCATGGAGGTGTACCGCTTCGGGGCAGAAAATGGCTATGTGCTCTACGAAAACAAACAGGGGGAAGCCGAAAAGGTAGAGGTGGACTGGCAGCTCTGATTCCTTTTCTCCAGCGATTCAACGAATCCGCCATCCTGCAGCTTTTTGCTGCGCTGGGCCTCTGTCACGCAGGTGGTGCGCCCGGCAATATCCGTCGCGGTTGTGGTGGTGATGCCGCGGCCATCGGTGTGCGTGTAAAGGATGCCATTAGCGGTGATGTTGGAAGTAGGGACGCAGCTGTAGCGGATACGTTTCGGATCTGTATTATAGACGCTCCATTGAGATGAAGTCAAGCCGCGTTCGCTGATAGAAATGGTTTTGCTTTTGTATATGCGTTTGACCTGGGTTTAATGATATGTCTCAAATTCCGGTGCCATTATACTGAGTATGCATTTTTTTTACAAATTGTCGCATTTAAATTTGCAATTCACCTTTATTATTAACGTTATGCATACATTATAGTGTGCGGCTTTTTATCCGGATGCGGGGCGGGGGGAGCGGTGCATGATATTAAGCTTGAAAAACAAGTGTGATTCTGCTATGCTGCCCTCTCACCCGAACCGAAGACATATAAATATGAGCGCTATACCGAATGTATTGGCCGGGCGTTACGCCTCTGATTCCATGAAAGCCATCTGGTCCGCCGAGGGCCGCATTGTGCTGGAGCGTGAGTTCTGGATTGCCGTGATGAAAGCCCAGAAAGACCTGGGCCTGGATATTCCGCAGGAGGCCATTGACGCATACGAGCGCGTAAAGGGACAGGTGGATGTGGACAGCATCAACGCCCGCGAGCGCGTGACCCGCCACGATGTGAAAGCCCGTATAGAGGAATTCTGCGACCTTGCCGGCCACGAGCATATCCACAAGGGCATGACCAGCCGCGACCTGACTGAAAATGTGGAGCAGCTGCAGATCTGGCGCTCCATGCACATCATCCGCGATAAGGCAGTAGCCGTGCTTGACCGCATGTCCAAGTGCGCCAACGGCTGGCGTGATATGGTCTTTGCCGCCCGCACGCACAACGTGGCCGCCCAGGCCACGACCATGGGCAAGCGTGTGGCCATGTTCGGTGAGGAGCTTGTGCACTGGGCCTGGGCCTGGGTAAGCATGATGGAGCGCTACCGTGTACGCGGTCTCAAGGGTGCTGTGGGCACCCAGCTTGACCAGCTTTCCCTCTTTGCCAAGAACCCGGATACTGTGCGCGAGCTCGAGGAACGCATCTGCGCTCACCTGGGTATTTCCTCCAAGTGGATGAATGTGGGGCAGGTATATCCGCGTTCGCTCGATTTCGAGATTATCTCCGGTCTGGTGGGGCTGGCCAGCGGCCCCAGCAGCTTCTGCAAGACCTGGCGTCTTATGGTAGGGCATGAGCTTTGCACAGAGGGCTTTGCCAAGGGCCAGACCGGCTCCAGCGCCATGCCGCACAAGATGAACCCCCGCTCCTGTGAGCGCGTCAACGGTTTCCATGCTATCCTGAAGGGCCACCTCACCATGATTGGCGGCATTATCGGCGACCAGTGGAACGAGGGTGATGTGTCCTGCTCCGTGGTGCGCCGCTGCGTGCTGCCGGATGCATTCCTGGCGGCAGATGGCCTGTTTGAAACCTTTATTACTGTGCTGGACCAGATGGGGATGTACGAGCCCGTGGTGCGCACCGAGCTGAACCGCTACCTGCCGTTCCTGATGACCACCACCATCATGATGGCGGCGGTGAAGCGCGGTGTGGGACGCGAAACGGCGCATGAGGTTATCAAGGAGCACGCTGTGGCGGTTTCCAATGACCTGCGCAACGGCCTTATTTCCACCAATGACCTGCTGGATCGTCTGGGGGCTGATGGCCGCCTGATGCTGACCCGCGAGGAAATTCAGGAGATTTATGATGCCAACGCCGGTGATACCGGCATGGCTGCCCAGCAGGTCAGTGCCTTTGCTGATATGGTGAAGGAACTGGTCTCCCGTTTCCCGGATGGTGTGGGCTACGTGCCCGGGGCTATTCTCTGATTCGTGCCCTGCATGACCACCCAGCAGGAACAGCTTCTGTTTGATAACGGCAGTTACCGCCTGACCGCAACCCGTCTGGAGCAGCCGGGGCTGCTGGCGGAGCTGGTTTCGCCCACCTGCCTGCGCATTTCCCGCGAGGGCAGCGTGCGCGAGGTAGCCATCCCGACCGCTCTGCCGCAGGGCTGCGCCGGTGTGCGCAGTTCCATTCCTGTACTGCAGGCCATGTATGCCCTGGCGGTGCAGGAACTGCAGGCCGATATCAATGGCGAGGGACTTCTGCTGGCCGGGGCGAACTGGTCGACAGTCTGGACGCGCGATATTGCCTACGCAGCTGCGCTGGGTACGGCGCTTGCCACCCCGGAGGCTACCCGCGCCAGCCTCGAATCCCGCGTGCGAGACGGCGTGGTGATGCAGGATACGGGCACAGGCGGCGGCTGGCCGGTATCGACAGACCGTGTGGCCTGGGCGCTGGGTGCCTGGGCGTTGCACCAGTCACAAGGTGATAAAGAGTGGCTGGCTTATGCGGCAGAGGTGCTGACCGCTACCTTGGCGCAGGATGCTGCGGTGCTGCCGTCGGATGAGGTTCTGCGCCCCGGCGAGACATCTTTCATAGACTGGCGCGAGCAGAGCTACCCGGACTGGATGACACCGTCGGATATAGCCGCTTCCTATGCATTCGGCACAAATGTGCTGCATTATATCTGCCGCCAGCTGCTGGCCCGCATGCTGCGCGAGCTGGGGCGTGAGCCTGAGGCGGAGCGGTATGCTGCAGCTGCATCGGCTCTGGCAGAGCGCATCGATGAGCGTTTCTGGAGCGGGGGGTGCAGTCACTACGGCATGATGCGCACGGCTGAGGGGTATCTTGATGAACGCATTGATTCACTAGCAACGGCCATGGCGGTGCTTTGTGGTTTGGCGGGTGACCAGGCGCTGCCGCTGATGCGCCGTCTGCCGCGTTCGCCATATGGTACTCCGGTGTTTGCGCCATATAAATCCCGCCAGGAAAAAGCATACCATAACCGCAGCGTGTGGCCGTTTGCGGAGTCATATGTGCTGTTGGCGCATGCCGAGCTTCAGGATGCTGCAGGGGCAGAGTTTTCTATGTCGGCTCTGCTTCGCGCGGCCATGGCCTTTGGTTCTAATAAGGAAAATTTCCAGGCAGAAAGCGGTGAGGCAGGAGATACGATTCAGAACTCAGACCGGCAGCTCTGGAGTGTGGCCGGCATGCTGGGCATGTATTACTACGGCATTTTCGGCATCCAGTATCAGGGGGATAACCTCGTGATTTCCCCCTGCGTGCCCAAGGCATACCGCGGGAGTCATTGGCTCACCGGGCTGCGTATCCGCAACATGGTGCTGGATATCCACCTCAATGGCTATGGTACAGAGGTGTGGTCGGTCATGGTGAATGGCAAACCGGATTCGCCCATCATTCCGCTGGATACAGAGGGCCACATTCAGATTGAGCTGGAAATAATGCCCGTTGAGGATGATGAGGTGGCCTCGCTGCTTCCGGTCGCTCATGAGGATTTACCGGAGCCTGAATGGGATGCCCCCACGCCGGAAATGCTGCGCTGGCATCCTGTACCCGGCGCTGCCAGTTACAACGTATTCCGTAATGGCGTGGCCTTTGCTGCTACGATCGATTGCCACTGTGCTCTGCCTGTTGCCAGAGGCTTTTTCAATGAGTACACCGTGCAGGCGGTGAATGCGCAGACCGCCTCCTGCTTCAGCCGGCCCTTTGAATGCCCGGCACCTGGTGCCCGCATGCTGCTGGAGCCTGCCCGCGTGGGTGAACGGGCGGAATACGCTGTTGAGAATGGTCAGGCATGGCTGGATACCAAACCCTGCACCTCCCGCCTGGAGTACGAGCCTCTGGAACTGGAGGCTGGCACGTATAGTGTGCGTGTGTTTTACAGCAACGCCTCAGCCTCCCTGCGCGATGGCGATACCTGCGCTTTGCGTGAGCTGATGGCAGATGACACGAGCTGTGGGGTGATGCTGCTGCCGCATAATACCGAAGCCGGGTGCTGGGGTGATTATGCCCGCTCTGCAGCGCTCAGGGTTGAGTTGTCTGCCGGCTGCCACCAGTTCTCGCTTTGCTATACGCCCCGCTGTGCCAATACCAACGGCAGCACGAACCAATGCATGGTGCGCCAGCTGGAAATCACCCGCCTGGCGTGAAGAAAACCACCCCGGCAGAGCCATGGCTTGCCGGGGCATATAATGGAAATGCTGCAGGGGGTGTTACTTCAGCAATTCGTCGATGAGGTAATTGCCGGAAATCATCCAGTAGCGCATGGTGAGACCGGCCAGGAATGCCGCCGCCAGGATGATGATGACGTACAAGCGGCGCAGGATGATGTGCAGCGCGCTGTCTTCCCTGGTGTACATGGCGATTGTATCCAGTGAGCCTCGAGTGGTGCGCTTTAACTTTTTGGCAGGCTTTTTTCTTACTTCTGCGTCCTCTTCTTCTGCCGGTTCTTGAGCGGCTGGTGCCGGTTCAGGGGTCTGCGGGAAATCCTGAGTTGGTTCAGCAGTGGGCTGGAGACCATTTTCCCCGGTCTCACTATCGTTATACATGAGTACTGCAGTGCCAATGTTATACACAGCGTGTGGCACCAGCACCGCCGCTTCGGTGGGGGTGCTTTCTGCCAGCAGGCTGGCCCCGGGAAGCGCGGTGAGAACGTAGCCCTCCGCCTGATAGGAGATGGTGCAGTGCTGCGGCTGCAGGTCTGGAATATGTGGAAGTGAGATGGAACAATCCTCCGCTGAGCCGATAAGCAGGACAGAGCCGTCCTCGGGCAGGGCGTAGCGGAGGTCTTTACCAGTGGAATCGATAATGTCGATATAGGCCATATGCGTGTTCTCAGTATGCCAGATATGGTGGAAAAGGCAAGGTAATTATTGCGGGAGAGCGGCTAGAATTTCCTGCACGACTATATCCTCTGCAACCAGACGGCCTCTGCCGCAGGTGCCGCAGGCAAGCATGCCCTCCTCCGCCGGGCCGATGATGCGGTGATTTTTTCTGGCTGCCAGGGTGGCGGCATTTGCCTGGGTAGCGGGGTGGTCCCACATCATGCTGTTCATGGCGGGGAAGATGAGCACCGGTCCCCGGTAGGCGAGGTAGAGGCTGGTCAGGGCATTCGGGCATGCACCATGGGCCATGCTGGCCATGGTGTTGGCAGAGGCCGGTACAATAGCCAGCACATCTGCGCGCTGAGCCAGGTCAATATGCACGGGTACCCAGCTGCCGGTTTCGTCCTCAAAAGTGGTGATAACCGGGTTGCGGGAGAGGGTCATGAGGGTAAGCGGGGTCACAAACTCCAGCGCAGCCGGGGTGCAGACGCAGTGTACCTCGTGCCCCAGTTTAACGAGTTGCGATGCCACTCCTGCCGCCTTGTAAGCAGCAATGGAACCGCAGACTCCCAGTACTATTGTAGCCATGGCGCGTTGAAATCCGTAGTTAGCAGGCGGCGGGGTCAAACTCAACAATCATGTTGATTTCAACCGCCACGCCCAGAGGCAGACTGGGCACACCCACGGCAGAGCGCGTGTGCGCGGCTTCCGGCCCCAGCAGCTCCACCAGCAGATCAGAGGCGCCGTTGAGCACCTTGGCCTGGTCGGTGAAATCGGGGGTGCAGTTCACAAAGCCGTTCACGGCTACAATCTTGCGCAGCGGGGCAAAGCTGCCCAGTTCGGCCTGAATCACGGCCAGACGGTTCAGAATGGCGGCCTGGGCAGCGCGCTGGCCTTCCTCGATGCTGACTTCTGCCCCGAGCTTGCCGTAGATGGCTACATCACCATTGATGGAGATACCACCGGAAAGATGCAGGTAATTGCCGGTGCGGATGCACTGCACATAGGAGCCGACAGGGGCGGGAGCGGGGTTGAGTTTCAGCCCTTTCTTTTCAAGCGCTTCAAAATTGAAATTCATAATGGTATAATTACTTTGGCTGCTGCCAAGCATACACTCTGAGGCGTGTCTTGGCAAGGAAAAACAAAGAAGCCCGGCAAGTTGACTTGCTGGGCTTCCTTACTCCGGCGGTTGGGATCGAACCAACGACCTAATGATTAACAGTCATCCGCTCTTCCGCTGAGCTACGCCGGATTTTGCTTTCCCCACAGGCGGGGTGCGGGCAGATATTACTACTTTGCCCGCACCAATGCAAGCCTTTTTTGGAAAAAAATGAAATTTTATTGCAAAGGGGAGCACGAAAAGGGTAAAATACGGCCATGCAGCAAGAGAAAGCCACCCCCTGGATCCTCCGATTCTCCATATTTCGCGTGCCGGTCACGATTCACCCTATGTCGTGGGTGGTGCTGGCGATACTGGGTGGGGCATTCGGGGTGGAGGACGATGGCGATTTACTGCGGGTTCTGGTATTTGTGGTGGCGGCCATGCTGGTGCTGCTGGTGCATGAGTTCGGGCATGCGCTGGTGGGGCGGCTTACCGGCGGTCTGGTGGAGAAGGTAGAGATTGCCGGCATGGGTGGCACCACGCATTTCGGGGTGCTGCCGTCAACGCGTGCGGGGTTTATTCTGATGGTGCTGGCGGGGCCTCTGGCCTCCCTGCTGGCAGGTGGCTTGTTCGGGGTTGTGTTCGGGCTGCAGATCGGGAATCCCTGGGCTGGGTTGTGCATGGCTTTTGAAATGCCCTGGGTCAGTACGCTGAGTCCGGGGTTGCAGCATCAGCTCATGGTGGGGTTGTACACGCACCCCATGCCGGAGTTTCTGCTGCAGTTTTACACAACCGCCATGTTGGTGTGTTTCTGGTGGTCGCTGTTTAATCTGCTGCCCATTTTCCCGCTGGATGGCGGCAAGCTGCTGGGCTCCGTACTCAATAATTACAAGCTGCCCTGCGTGCTGGGGGTGCTGCTGTGTGCGGGGCTGGGTATCTGGGCTGTGCTTGAGGCCCGGTGGTTCAACGTGTTGATTCTCGGCTACCTTGGGTTTATCAACTGGCAATACCTGAGCGTGTTTCTCCGCCGCAGGGCCAGGTGAGGGGGGGCGTATGACCCGGTAACAATCAGCCCCTCAATTCTGCATGAGCAGGTTGATGGGGTTATACAGCAAGGCCCCCAGGCGCGCTGCTATGCGGTTTGCGTCTGCTGCTGCCACCACGTTGGATATGAAGAAAGTATAGGGCAAATCAACGGAACGCAGATTCTCCACGCCCACGCGAATTTCGGTCTTCGGGGAATGCCCGCGCGTCACAAAGGCAAAGAGCGGGCGGTGGTTGCAGCCAAGGGAGGCTGCTACCTGCTGGCGGGTTGTATCGGTATCACACACGGTGATGTGCGGGGTGAAATTGGCCGGAATCTCGCCGGTGTTGCGCTGGCGTTCCTTGGAGATGCGGTATACGCTCTTGCGCCCCGCATCGCTGATTGCCATTACCTTTTCTCCGGCATTGGCAAAAAGCAGCAAATCTATCTTTTCCTCTTCCTTCAGCCATGAGGGATGCTCGAGGCTGGCTTTTACCACGGCACGGATGATGAAATCGAACAGGGCGTAGCGTTGCTCCAGCAGCTTTTCGCACTGCACGGCAATGGGCAGACTGATGCGGGCCAGTGCTCCCATGTTCACCACATTGTCATATACATAGTATCCATCATTCTCCGGGCCGGTCGGGGAGATGGCAAAGTCCTGCACTTTGGTTTCACCCCGGTGTGCAGGGGCGGCGGTGGCTGCCGGTGTGTCTGTCACGTCTGCCGCCATGATGCGTCCGCGGGGGCCTGTTCCCTGCAGGGTTGCGGGGTCAATTCCTTTTTTCTGGCAGATTTTGCGGGCAAGCGGTGAGATGAGCATGGCGGGAGATTGTTGAGTGGAGGGAGTGCGGGGTGCCGGAGCACCCCGCACGATCAGGAGTTTTTATCTTATCAGGCCTGGTAGCGGAGCTCACCATCAATGATGGTCATGACGGTCTCGTACTCGGCATCCAGCACCACCATATCGGCGGTGTAGCCCGGGGCAATCTTGCCCAGGTCGTGCAGACCAAGACTCTGGGCCTGGTTCCAGGAGGTGGCCTTCACCAGTTCGCTGAGCGGCTTACCGGTGAGTTCCTGGATATTCTTGAGCCCCTTGGCATAGCGCAGGGTGGAACCGGCCAGGTTGCCGCTTTCCAGACGAGCCACGCCACCTTTCACGATGATGGGCAGACCGCCGAGCTGGCCGGGGCCATCGGGCATCCACGAGCATGCCAGGGAGTCGGTAATCATAATCATCTGGTCGATGCTCTTGTTCGTGAAGGTGAGCTTGAGCATGTCCTCGCAGAGGTGAATCTTATCGCAGATGATTTCAATCTTCACGTCCTTATCCAGCATGCCGGAGCCCACCAGGCCAATTTCGCGGTGGTGCTGGGGGCTCATCTGGTTGCAGAAGTGGGTCAGGTGCTTCAGACCGGCTGCCTTGGCTTTCTTGAAATCGGCATAGCTGGCGGCAGAGTGACCGGCAGAGCAGGTGATGCCGGCGGCAGTGGCCTGGTTGATGAAGTCGATGGAGCCGGGCATTTCCGGAGCCATGGAGATGAGCAGCACCGGGTAAATGTCGTTAAGCATGGCAACTTCCTCATAATCAGCCGGGCGCACGAAAGCGGGGTTCTGGGCGCCGCACTGCTTCGGGTTGATGTAGGGCCCTTCCAGGTGCACACCGGGGGTCTTGGAGCCATTCGGGCTGGCGGCGTATTCCTTCACGGCGGTGCACACATCGGCCAGGGTCTTGGTACCCAGAGTCAGGGTGGTGGGCAGCCAGGTGGTCACACCTTCCTTCATCTTGCAATCAGCAATGGTGCGGATGCTTTCCACCTTGCAGTCGCAGGTGTCGCAGCCGCCGGCGCCGTGGGAGTGGATATCGATGAAGCCGGGCATGAGCATGTTGCCACCGGCGTCGATGGTCTTGTCGGCCTCGGCGCTTTCACCGGGCTGCAGCACAGCGATGATTTTTGAGCCTTCCACAAGAACAGAACCACCGGGCAGGTCAATGCCGGGGGAGATGATATGGGCGTTTGTGATGAGTGTCTTCATAATATGCAAGGGGTATGCCGGTGGCTTATTTCACCGGCTTACGGTCTGATTTTAGCGTTATCTCCACCGTGTTGCAAGGCAAAAGAAACAAGATGCGGAAATTTGATGATACCGGAGCCTGTGCGCCTGTTCCCTGGTTAATATTTTCTCCTGCGGCGGGTGGCGAGGGCTGCCAATGCCAGGAGGTTCAGTGTGGCTGTGGCGGGTTCGGGGATGACGGCGAGCCTGACCATGCCATCGACGTAGGCGAGGGTGTAATCGGCCCCTGAATCCAGGTTGCTGAAGACACCGTTGATGCTGAGTGTTGTACCATCGTCAAGGTCTGCATTGTCCAGCGTGAGCTTATCCACCCCGGTGAACAGAGTGACAGCCTTGTGGCCATAGAGGTCTGCCAGCATGGATTCGGAAAGGGTGAGGCTCATGCCGGAGACGAGCGCTACATTACTGCCCATGGTGAGAGCTCCATTCAGAATCAGCGATGCTCCTGCGGTGAAGGCGATGCTGGCATTCAGCGCAGTGCCGGTGCCGGCTTTCAGGGTGGTGAGGGTAAGGGTGCTTTCGTGTGCGCTGAAAGTACTGCCGCTGCCCAGACTCAGGGTGTCGAGCCCGCAGTTTTCACCCAGCTCTGCACTGGTGCTGCTGCTGATAAGCTCGATGGAGGAGACGGATAGCGTGGCTTTCAAGTCCACCTGCACATTATCCAGGGTGAGTTTTTCTGCTGTGATGGTGCCGGCGTAGCGGTCGAACCCGTCTGAGAACCCGGAGGCGCTCACATTGCGCAGGGTTACCTCATCTGCGGTGATATTGCCGCCGATATAGGCTTTGTTGCCCGCCACGGTGACTGTGGCGCGGGCTCCTTCGCTGCGGGTGGCATTACCCCTGGTGATATCGCCGGCGATGGAGCCTCCGTTGATGACCACATCTGTCTTCCCCACGGTGCCGGAATTGCCGCCGGCTATGATACTGCCTTTGACGATGCCGCCGTTGATGGTGATAGTGGCGGCATTTACGGTGCCGTTGGTCTTGGAGCCACCCAGGAGACTGCCTCCTACCGTGCCGCTGTTCACCACCAGATGCACAGCCCCGATAGAGCCGGAGCCATTTACCGCGCCGCCCACGATATCACTTGTCACTGAGCCGCCGTTCACAAACACCTTGAACTCTTCGGCGCGGCCGCCGTCGTAGGAACCGGCAATGGAGGCGGCCTGCTCGTTGAAGGAGGCACCAGCCACTTTGCCGGTGGAGGCTATTTCCAGGGTAATTCTGCCGGCTTCGCCGGAGCGTATGGTGCCGAATACGGTGGCGGCGCTGGTGGTATCGATCACCTGCACATTGATATCTCCCGTGTAGCTGGTGTTGACCAGGGCGGTCCATTCGGCACCGGAGGTGAGGTTGAAACTCTGCGAAGCGGCATCATTGGCGGTTTCGGTTTTCACCAGCACTTGTCCAGTATATGCCGCTACTTCAGGGGCTCCCTCGTAGCTGATGCCGCTGAGGGTCGGGGCGGCGTTGCGGTCCTCAAGTGGCATGTCGGGCAGCGCCGTGTATGGATTTTCCACCTGGTCACTTGCAGCAGCCTGGTATTCAGTGAAAACAGTGGAGGTGGCAGCAGATGCGGAACCCGTGAAACACACCAGAATGAAAGTGATAAAAAAGGAGCGTTTCATGGTGACAGGGTGGGGTATGTGATTTATTTCCTATAGCACGAGTGGGTCTTTCTGCAAAATAGCATATTCAACCCCAATGGCAAGCAAATTTTTCGGGAACTTGAATCAATCGGCGTAAGTCGCTGACTTCTAATTCGTAAATCTGAATATACCGGAACTTTGGGAAACATATGTACCATGGGGGATTTTACACTTGCAATGCGGGGTGGGAAGTAGTAGGATATCCGCGCGTACCTATTTACCGGAAATCCCCCCCCACTCTCTCTCGCATCATGAGCCCGGAAATCACAGAGAAAGCCGACCTGAAAGCAGGCGCGACCGCGCACGCGGGTGCTGGCGTTATCATGCCACAGGCCCCGCAGGTGGAAAAGAGTCTGCTGGCCATGATGACGATTGACCCGAGCAACATTGTGTCGCAATGTGTTTCCAAGGGGATGACGGGCGATTATTTCTACATTCCGGCGCACCGTATTCTGTGGGAAATCTTCCGCGAGCGCTACGACAAGGGCATCCCGATTGATGTGACCTCGGTCATGCAGCAGCTGGCGGATAAGAAACAGCTGGAATCGGTGGGCGGTGCTGCCGGGCTCATGGATGTGTTCTCCTATGCCACCAACACGGGGCTTTTCAACCTGCATTTCGAGACGCTGAAGGAGAAGTTCATCCGCCGCAGCATCATTCTGACCGCTAACCAGGCCAGTGAATCGGCCTACACGAGCGAGGCCGAGGTGGATGCCCTGCTGGATGAAACCGAACAGGCGGTGCTCAAAATCCGCCAGAGTACGGATAAGGGCGGAGAGTGGAAGCTGAGTGCCGATATTGCGGCGGCGGTCACCAACATGGAGCGCATGATGAGCAGCAAGGGTGAGGTGCTGGGGCTCACCACGGGCTACCCCCGCCTCGATACCATGATTAACGGCCTCAAGGGCGGCGAACTCTTCATCATTGCCGCGCGCCCCTCCATGGGTAAGACCTCGTTCCTGCTCAATATCATGGAACACCTGGCGCTGAATGTCAAAAAGCCCATTCTCATCTTCTCCTGCGAAATGCCCAGCGTGCAGCTGGTGGAGCGTCTGCTCTATGCCCGCAGCGGCGTGAGCAAGCAGACCCTGGTGGCGCAGCGTGGCAGCGTGGTGAAGGAGGACCTCAAGCGCATCAAGCACGCTATCGGCGAGCTCAAGGCCAGCAAGATTGTGATTGATGATACGGCGGCTATCTCCATTGCAGAGTTGCGTGCCAAGGCGCGCCGCGTGATGCGTGAGCACCCGGATTTGTGCTGCATCGGCATTGACTACCTGCAGCTCATGCGCTCGCACACCAAGCAGGCACAGAACAGCCGCGAACGCGAAATTGCTGAAATTTCCGGCGGCCTGAAGAGCCTGGCCAAGGAGCTCAACCTGCCTATCATTGCCCTGGCTCAGCTGAACCGTGGCCCCGAAAACCGCCCCGGCAAGAACAAGGGTGTGCCCATGATGAGTGACTTGCGTGAATCCGGCGCTATTGAGCAGGACGCCGATATGATCGGCCTGCTGTACCGCATGGCGTATTATGCCGAGGACGACGAAGAGCGCGAGAACGTGGGGTCGGATGCCAATCTGGCGCTTTCCAAGAACCGAAACGGCCCCACGGGGGATGTGCCTCTGACCTTCATACCGGAGCTCATGAGATTCACCCCGCGCATTCCGCGTGCGGACGAGGAAGAAGGAGAAGGTTGATGAAGCTGTTCCCATACATCATGCTGGTACTGGCCGTGGTGTGTGAGGCTCCGGCAGCAGAGGTGGATTTTCCCGGCCCTCCGGAAGAAGCAGTTGTGCTGGATATCGGCCACTCGCGGCTGGATAATGGCGCCATTTCGCCTGTGCTGGCAGATGGCACCCGCATGACCGAGTTTGATTTCTGGTATGAGTACTGCTACTACACGAAGCAGGTGATAGAGGCTGCGGGCTACCCCTGCGTGGTGTGCAACAGGGGTATCATGCCGGAGGGGGAGAAATATAAGCCCTGGGCAAAGAGAGCAGATGTGCAGCACCTGGGTAAACCGGAGGATACGCTGCGGCGGGCGGCATCTGTCTACTCACCGGACCGCGTGGCTGCCGGTATCAATAGTGCGGACTACGCGGTGTACCGCAAGGCTCCTGCCATGGTGTTTCTGCACCACAACAGCGCTGGGCTGAAATGGACCACCGCAGGCATGCCGGCGCTCATCCTGGCAAATCGTCACAATGGAATCCCTCTGGCCCGGGCGGTGGCAGAGGTATTCAATACCACCATCCTGAACCATGGCATGGAGAACGGCGGGCGTGAATGCACCATTGATACCCGCCATGTGGATGCCTCCCGCGGCGGCGGCTGGCTCAATGTGTGCGATGATGCCGGTATTCCCGCCATTATTCTGGAAGTGGCGTTCATGAACAACCGCCACCACATCAACTACCTTACCACCCCGGCTACGGCCCGTCAATTTGCAGAGGCTGTGGGGCAGGGGGTGGTGAATTTCCTCAGAAACCGCCGCGGAGAACCACGCAAGCGCCCGGATTTCAACCTGCCGGATGAAGGCTCATATGGCTATATGCCGGAGTCCCGTAAGTACAAATGGGAGGTTCCCGGCGCGCGGTACTTTTACCGTGAGCTCAAGTCAACCGCGGGGTGGAAGACTAATAATGCGGGGCGCCACAGCGGCAAGCTTGCGAAGCGGGTCACCGGCCACAAGAAAAACAAGAAACTTAAACGCCGTACAAGCCAGGATAAGCCCCGGCACATCGAGGATATCAACCAGAATCAATAAGACCGGCAGCGCTACTATCCGCACCTGCAATTGCCAGGAAGCCGCAGCCATGCGCGGCAGGTTGATGAGAGCGCAGAAAAACAACAATGTGCCCAGAATCAGGGGCATTTCCTCCTGCCTGTACAGGAGCATCTTGCCGCCGAATAGCCCCAGACACCAGCAGACCGGCACCAGCGGTGCCAGCATGGCCCCCACCCAAATCATCCAGCGTGAAAGGGTGAATCCCCGCTCTGCCAGCAGCACAGTATGCCCCCAGGCGGCCAGTATCACCAGCAGACAAATCGCCGTGGTGAACAGAAATTTGGAGCCCAGACCGCACAGAATGCCCGGCAGCGGCAGGTGCAGTAGTAATAACGCCGGTTCTGCCAGCGCCAGCAGCGCACAGCCCAGCAGAATGTGGTGCGTGGCGATGGCCAGAACCTTAACCACGCGGCGCACTACCGGCAGAATATGGTATTCAATCGTTTCCATCGGGTGCTGTGGCTTGCTGCGGTGCAAATCCCATGGGGAAGCGGGCTTTGCCGCTCATATCAGTGAGAACCCGGCACTGCGTGTAGCCCAGGCTGGTCATGAGGTCTCGCACCGCTGGGCCCTGGTCGTGCCCGACCTCCAGCATCACCAATGCGCGTGGTGCCAGGTGGGGCAGGGCATCCTTGAGAAAACGGCGCACAATATCCAGCCCGTCCGCGCCGCCATACAGGGCAGTGGCGGGGTCGTGCTGCACCTCGGCGGAAACCACCTCGCCTTCGGGCACATACGGCAGGTTGGCAAGCACTAAATCGAACTGCCCCTCAGGTGGTTGCACCGCGCCCTCCGCAGGGGAGTCCCAGGCGGCAAACAAATCGCTGCGGTAGGTCCTGACCCGTGCGCCCAGCGCAGTGGCGTTTTCCAGCGTCAGGGAAAGAGCGGCCTCAGAGATGTCAGCCATGATAACCTCCGGCGTCTGCCGCGCCAGCTCCAACGCAATGGTAATGCCGATAATGCCGCTGCCGCAGCCCATATCCAGCACTCGCATGCCGGTGCGGCGGGGTGCCATCTGCAGGGCAAATTCCACCAGTTCCTCGGTTTCCGGGCGGGGGATGAGTGCGCGGGCATCCGTCTTGAACTCGCGGCGGTAGAATTCAGAGCTGCCCAGCAGGTGCTGCAGCGGCTCGCCCTGTCCGCGGCGGCGCAGCAATTTACGCAGCGGCGTGAGTTTATCCTCCGGCAGCGGATCATCAAAATGCAGGTAGAGCCAGGTTTTATTGCAGCCCAGCACATGCACCATGAGACTCTGCATGGAATGGCGTGCGGCATCAATACCGCGGCTTTCCAGGTATTCCGTGCCGCTGCTGAGCACTTCTTGCACCGTTTTCATCATCGGGGAGGGGTTATTTAAGTTCATCCATGCGCTCCTCCATTTCCACATGCTGCATGTGAGAAATGACCTCGTCCAGCGCCCCGGTGGCGATGACAATATCCAGATTATAGGCTGTGTAGCCGATGCGGTGGTCGGTGAAGCGGTTCTGGGGGAAATTGTACGTGCGGATTTTTTCCTCGCGGCCGCCGCTGCCAATCAGCGCGCGGCGCTGGGCAGAGTATGATTCCTGGGCTTCGCGCTGCTTCATTTCGAACAATCGGGCACGCAGAATACGCATGCCGGTTTCCTTATTCTTGAGCTGGGAGCGCTCATTCTCGCAACGCACCATGATACCCGTGGGCAGGTGGAAAATCTGCACCGCGGATTCGGTGCGGTTCACATGCTGCCCCCCCGCGCCACCGGCGCGGCAGGTTTCGATGCGCAAATCCTCCGGGCGTATTTCCACATCCACCTCCTCTGCCTCGGGCAGCACGGCTACAGTGGCCGTGCTGGTGTGAATGCGTCCCTGGGTTTCCGTGGCGGGCACGCGCTGCACGCGGTGCACCCCGCTTTCATATTTCAGGAAGCGGAACACCTCCTCGCCGGAGATGCGGGCTGTCACTTCCTTGAAGCCGCCTATATCATTCGGGCTGGCATCCAGCACCTCCACCCGCCAGCCCCGGCTCTCCGCATAGCGCTGGTACATGCCCAGCAAATCTCCTGCAAACAGCGCGGCTTCATCACCACCAGTACCAGCGCGTATTTCCACGAGCGCATCGCGGTCCTCGGTGGTATCCCGGGGCAACAGACTGTACTGAATCTGCTCCGTCAATTTCGCTACGCGCGGCTCCAGCTCCTCCAGCTCGGCTGCGGCCAGCTCGGCCAGCTCGGGGTCATCGGCACCGGTCAGTTCCCGGTTCTCCTCAATCTGGCTGCGGGTCTGCAGCAGGGTTTCCCAATCGCGCAGCAACTCCTGGATGCGGCGCAGCTCGCGCATCAGCTCACCGGCGCGGCGCGGGTCCTGAAACAATGCCGGGTCAGCCGTCTGGCTTTCCAGCTCAGCCAGGCGTTCCCGGCGCTTTTCGATGAGGGGGGCGTAATCCATGCGTGTCCGCCATTCTAGCCTACTCCCACACAACGCGCAAGCGCAATCTGCGTGCAGATATTACATAATTTAAGCTTGCCAGCAGTCATTCTCTGTGGTACAAGTATGCCCACGCAGTCCACGTTGGCTGCGTTCACTCCAGCGTGGTCTCGTGGTGTAAAGGTAGCACTAGGGATTTTGATTCCCTCTGTCTAGGTTCGAATCCTGGCGAGACTAGTAAAGCAAATCTCCTAACTGTTGAAAATAAGGCGGTTAGGAGATTTTTTACAACACCGTTGCGACTATCGTTGCGACTACTGATGCAAAAATCGTTCAAATTCAGACATTTTGGCATCATGAAATTTCTACAATGTTATTATCTTTGTTCTGCCGCAAGGTCATGGATAGGAAACATGTGAGGATGAGAGGACAGTAGTCAGAACCAACATTTACCTGTAAGGGCGTTCTCCACAGCAGACCCTTTCCATAAAAAGAAGCATCTCTATAAGTCGTTCTAATAGAAATGCTTTGATTATGAGATTGAATAGCAGAATTGAAAAATTCCAAGAAAAATTTTCCGAAAAATTTTACAATAAATTTGTGCTTCTAAATTTTTCGTATCAGCGTATTACAAATGTTAGATTAGGGTGTCGGCAATCAGGTCATCAAGAAGTCAAACCCGCATCTACCCTCACAGATACCTGCTCACCATCTCGGCAAAGGTTCTCTTCTGGGGATGCTTCATGTCCTCGTTCAACTTCTTCTCAAAGTCACGCTGCCTTGCTTCCTCGTAGGCTTCCTTACCTTGGCTCATCTGTTTAGCGTCCTCCGTCAGAACCTTCCTGACAGCCTTACTCATACGCTCCACATTATTGACTGCACCACTCTTGACAACCTGCTTATCTAGTATCTCTGACAACTGTTCAATCTTCATACAGGTATTTACCCTCATCAGGTGGAGGTAGAGGTGAGTTTGACTGAAATGTATTAGAAAAAAGTTATTGCAATTATAAGCCTGCCAGAATAACCCTAGAAACGCTCGGAGGATTGTCGGCGATTGTCGGTGCAATTTGAGGTCAAAAAGCGATTTTAGAGGGCAAATTTCGCATTTTTGACCCAATTTTGACCTCATCAGCCATTTTTTGATGAAAAAAATCACTCCGCAGAAACTTTTTTATAATCCGTCTAGAAAGGCTAACAGAAATTGCTCTATCTTATTCTACTACATTGCATTGCATGTCTTTTCTTATTAGTTTTTCTTATAATTGTAATAACTTTACGCTATTATTGATAGTAATTATAATGTGTTTTACTCATACAAAGACATTTAAATTTTAGTGCAAGTAATTATACCCCATTGTGTTGCGAGTGTTGTCGTTTCGTTTTCATAACTTCTTTTCTATGTTGTTATAAATGAGCGTTTAGCAATGGTTGCAAATGTAAAAAGTTCTTGATTTTTTATGAGAAATGGTGTATAATTTCCTTGTCAGCGGGCGAAAGGACTTATTCAACTCCAACTCCCCTATGAATAAACCATTGAACGCTGGCCACGGATTAGGAGATTAGAGGTTAATCTCGCTGATGCTGATAAAGTAAAGTCCTAGGAGGATAATCAAGTAAATTCCTCCAAGTGTGGATGTGAGCCTTGGTAATGGTTCTATCAGAGCAGTCGCACTATGCCCAGAAAGTGCAACATAAATTTTATGATTAATACATTAGTAAAGAAGTCGGCTGTCTTCGGACAGGTAGAAGCCCAGAACATCAACTCCAACCAGAACGAAAAGCGTATGAAGAAAGAGAATACGAAGAGTGCATGCGTTTCCCACCCTGCTGCCAACATGGATAACCGTGGGAACAACATTGATAAGAACGACCTTATCAACCGCATGAATTATCTCAACGAGAAAGTAACCTACGAGATTGAGGGGTTCTCTGGAAAATTTGAGACCTGCCGTTGGATGTATGAAGTCGTTGAACGATGCGCCACGAAGGCACAGTTCAAGTCATTCTCATACCTTACTCGTATTGCATGGAACTGGGATAACTTCAGGGGTTACTTCTTCCGATTGATGTGTGCTCCCGAAAAAGCAGGTATGCTCCGTAAGGATTTGCGTAACATCAAGGCTCTTATGAAAACTGTGAAGAACTCTATGCTTCCGTATCGTGAAGAGTTTTTGAGCCGAATGGAACCCCTCGTGGAGGAATTTACCAGGATGCACAACGAATACGGTAAGCCTTGTGAGATTATCAATGCAATGCACTAATTTTCAATAAAATAAAAATTTATGGATAAAAAAATAAATGCAGGCCCGCTCTCCCCTGCCGATACTACTAATGGGAGCAACGGTAACAACTCCACCTCTGCTGTGGAGAACTCCAACATGATTAGCACCGCCACCGCTAATGATGCTGTTTGTAACGATAAGGTGGAAAGTCGTTTCAATCCTAACTACACGCCCATGAGCGTAAAGGTGGATGAGAGCGGTTATCATGAGTTCTACAAATCATACTCCATTTCTGAAATGGTGGGTCGTAAAGGGGTAGTAGAAGTTCATGGCAACCCTCACTCCTACAAATGGTGGTTTAGGGATTTGGCTAAATCTCATGAAGCAATGGTTCTTCGGAAAAGCCTGCGTTTCATTCATTTAGATAACGGTAGCATTTATGATGTAGCAAATCTCCAAAGTTTCCGAGAGTTCCTTGTTCGCTACATGAATGATGAATTCATGGTAACAAGGGAGCGTAATGGTAACTGTGGGCCTCATCCCAAACCCAAGTTCTTTGAGCAGTTGCCCCAATTTCATCAAAACAACATCTTTCGTATGATTGACGCCATTGATGAAGCGGTTGATTACATTACTAACGCTGCCTAAACAAATGAAAGAGGGAGTTGAGCCTTTTGTCCTCAAAAGCAAAAGGCAACTTCTCCCCCAAACCTTACCAAAGAAAAGATTATGTTTGACCCTTATTTCATTTCAGAGAACGAGCGTTGGATTGATGGATGGCGTGGCTATTACTCTGCTACAAAGGATGGCAAAGCGAAGTCCTATGTCAATGATACGGTGAGAGCGTGCTGCTCGGTATGATAACTGTGACCCATACAATGCTCGTAAGCGTGCTGCGTGAGTAATGTAAAGTGTTCGTATCTGTAACTACCCTTGGAATTTGAACCCTGATTAGGATGATGAGGAAGTCATTTAGTAGTGCAATGTGTAGTTGCATTGCTAATTGACTATGCCTCACAGAGCATACCATTTGACGATGTTCAACCCTCAAATAACAGTGCAGTGGTGATTAGTAGTGCTGCTCTGATAAGTAGGTGTGCCCACATTTAGTTATCGTATCTCGGGGTATTGTAACTATTGTATCTACTAGTGTTCATTAGTGTAACGAAGTGGAACGGTTACACGGTGAGTATTGTAGTATCAGTTAGTTTGTAATAGGACTATCATTGAACATTCATCAGACATTGGCACACCATTGGCAAGAATAGCCATTCACCACATTGCCAACTACTGATGACGAGGACTGTGGGTAATCCTGTTTCAAGCCATTTTCAATAGCACAGTATAAGGGTTTAGGTGTTTCAGGTAGGTTGATACCAGACAGGCTTATAAGCACTCAATACAACAGTAAAGAATGCGTTTTGGGGGCAATCTGGTAATGACTACCCAAAAGGAACACCCCCCTGTTCTAGGGCTTGTATCAAATCAGGTCAGGAAGTGGTGGAGAACATCGTTATAATAGAAATTCAGAGCAGACAAGAAGAAGAAAGCAGCCGAAATGAAGAAAGATAAATGATTATGAGTGAAGGAATTGAGAAAGAAAGCGGTGATGCAATTATGAGTGCTTGCACCACTAAACAGAATAGGAGAGAGAACTCTTACAGCAATGTTATCAGACAGCATGTGAGTTCCCTCAATGTAGCCAATGAGGAGAAACCTGCATACTACGGAGTGGTGCATACACTCATGGCAGAAGCAGGTATCATTGACAGTGCCAAAACGGCAAATAAGTGCCAACCTGATGCAAAGGACATCCGTTATCAGCCCTTTGATAACTCACCTTATGGTGAATTCGTGAATTATGAGCATGTGGAAGGTGGAAGAAAGCGTGTGAATTCTTATTTGCTCAATGAGGTAGGAATGGCAAAGGTAAAGGAGATACTGACGCATCATGTAACAGACCGCTACCTGACCAAGAACACAATACCATCAGCCCAGAAATTCCGAGACAGTATCAAGGCACAGATGGATGTAGAGCTCTTGAAGACCTACTTGGAGTATAGCGGCATACCTTACAAGGACAGTCTGGTTAGCCTTGTGTTTGTTGCTCCATCAATGGAAAATCCAAGCGACCGTATTCCTTACACCTGTTATTACAACAACCCGACCAAGTTGCAGTATGCGAACAAGAGCGGTAAAAAGGACTATGCACAGGTGTTCTGGTTCATTCAACGAATGGAAGTCCCTGTTCTGTGTAACGATGCACAGGAAAAGGCTAAACGAGCAGCACGAATTTTCCGTGAATGGTGGAACTTGCAGTTCAATGGTAGGACTGATTGGAATGAGAAGACTGATACCCAGACTTCCACTTAGCCTGTTCAATCTGCCCCTGGATCTGAAGCATCCATTCCACCTGCGAGCAACGGTGATTTGTATGAGCGAGTGATTAGGATTGAGGAAATGCTGTCCGTGATAATGAAGCATCTGAATTGTGGAGCACCTGTTACCGCTACGGATTGCACCGCTAACACTCACACCAAGTCAGGTATTCAGGCTATGATAAAGAGCCTCTCACAACCGCTGGCAGAGCAGAAGCGATACAAGACCATTAGCCGTGAGCAGATTGACAAGGAGAAGAGCACTAAACGCAAGAAGTTGCTTCAACAGGCTTATGATTACCTTGATAACAGGCGACTGCTCACAGCCAAGTATAAGCCACAGGACGGATGGAAGTTTGATTTCCAGAAGAATAACATTGAACTCCTTTACCGAGTGGATAGCAGACAGTCTGCCGTGTATAATACGAGACACAGACCGCTCACACCGTTCATGTCCGATGATGGTAAGGTGCTGAAAGAGTTGGCCAATACAGGTGAGAAGTATAATCTGCCCTACGGATTAGAGAAGATTGACTACTCATACAAGAGCATCTTTGTGACAGAAGGTATCTTTGATAGTTGTTTCTTGAAGAACTGCTTGGCTTACTCTAACTGGATACTTCCCCATGAGATGAGCAAGGTGATAGACATTTACCGTGAAGCAGGTTTCCAGATTATCCACATCCTTGATAATTTCCGTTTGGGTGATAAGGGCGGGGTAAAAGGCTTGGAACACATCGTTACTCGTAAGGAGTGGCTATCCAAGGGAGATAAGGTGTTCTCATGGGACATCTACTCTGAATGCGATGACCTCAACGAGATTGCTATGAAGCACAACCTTGATGAGATTGACCCGCAGACCATCCTTGACCACTCTTGGAATGAGGATGAAGCCATTGCTAACTACGAGAAATTCACACAGAAAGATGTAGGTGAGAATGAGGATAAGGTCGCATCTGCCGAACAGGATGAACCGACTTCATCAGCCGATAAGCAGGAGGATTGGTCAGAATTCTTGTCCGATGAAGAAGTATCGCTTTATGTGCCAAAGACAGATAACGCTCCCGAACCACCACCAGAAGTGGAACAGGATGAAGAATGGGAGCAAATACTTGCCGAGATTGAGCAGGAGCAGATGAATTTCAATGCAGAGCGACTGAAAGCAGAGGAGGAACGGAAGAAGTGGATAAAGGAATACGAAGACATGAAAGAACAGGAGATGTGGGAACTCAACAAGACCTCACAAGCCATCTACAATCCACAGACCTACCTTTACAAAACCCCAGGGATTGCAATCAGTCCATCTACCCCCAAGGTTTGAGATAATAAGTTACCCCACCTTTCTAATGAAGGGCGGGGCTTTTTGTTTCACGATTGATTAGACGATAACTCAATCCTCATCTTCTAAATCTCAAATTCAGATGGTAGCAACCGTTCAATGATGTCCTCTATCAACTCATGGAAGTATCGGCATCGTGGTTCATACTCCAAGTAATCCTTGGTTGTGAGCCTGTGGAATTTCAAGTAATCAGCCACCTAATGTATCGTATCACCTATCATGAGGGTCTTGTTATTGATGGGCAAAGGCAGTTCCGAGATGGGGCTGTTACCCACATCTTCAAGATACTCGTGTATCTCATCCATCGTGGTATCAGCGAATTTGCAGTTACCTATTCTCTTGCGTAAGAACGGTGGAAGTGGAGCAATCTTGTCCTCAATCCAATTCCTGTAATCAGAGTTCAAGTAATCGTCCAACTCGTCTAATAGTTGGGGTTCAATCACATCTTGGTAGAACTACCACAATACTTCCTGTGTTTGGATTTCGTAGAAGCAACGGATAGAGCCGTCATTATCAATCATCCCATTGAGGGGTATGTTTGTAATCGTCATAATAGTATTATACCATAGTTCTACGAGACTGATTACAAGATTTCAACATCAATTCAACATCCCTCTTACCACACCACAGAAGAAACCAAGGGCAAATTCTCTCACTCCATCAGTGCAAGCCACATCAGGAGTTCTCCATCCATCAGGGGTATCAGGCACTTCTCTGGCTACATACCACACCGTCATGGTTGCAAGAGATAAGGCATCACGAACTTCAAATTCCTTACCGCAGATGTAGCACTTGGTATCAAGGGTGGGTAGTGGTAATCCCTCAAACGAGAGTTCTCCAATCTCTGCCATTACCACATCCTCATGGTCACTATCAGAGAGGTCACTTATCTTCTTCTTCAAGTCACGATACCAATACCAGAACTCTGCCAACACCTTATCGGTAATCTCTCCGCTTATCCAATTGGCAAAGTCCGTGCCATTATTCCAATTCCATTTCCTTATAATCTACTCTCTCATTATAAAGTATTTAGGGGAGATTGGGAAGGAAATACCCACCCAAGGTATAAAACCAAGGGCGGGTGATGAGAAGATTGCTGTTCTCTCATGTTACTTCCTCCGTCGCCGTGCAGCCAGACCGCAGAGAGCCAGCAGGAGGGGGGGCAAGAGCTTTTCTTATCTTGGGGCATTCCCTAAAAGCCAGAAAAAGCCTACTAATAATGCAGGCGCAATAATGTGGGACAGTATTAATACCCAAAGCCACCCTAACGGATGTTGTTGCCTCCATGCCTGTTTGCAAGCATCGCCACAAAAATTGGGGCCAGCTTCCTTCATTAATACGGCTGACAAAATAGGAATAGGAAACAACCAAAGCAAAAATGGAACAGCCATTTTAACAGAATCGTTATTTCCTGATAAGCAACTTGAAATGCTAATAGGAGTACCACAAACCTTACATCTTCCTTTGTGTGCCATAAATTTTACCCTTCTATTTTCGTATTTTCATGAAACTACTTTGCCCCAAAAGACTGTTCTCTTGGGGTGTAAAAAGAATGTAACATACCCCCCCCCCCCCCACGTCAAGGATAAAAGAGACTAAAATTCAAAATTTTGGAGAGCAAGCAGGAGAATTATCCCGATACCCCCAACACCGTATCAGGGCACGATGTTGTAGTAATCCTCGGCTTCCGTCTTGGTGATGGCTCGGCGGTAGTGCTTTAACAGCATGCCGATGTCGTGTCCCAACTGATTAGCAGTCTCGGTGTAGCCCTGTTGCTCTGCCATGAATGAAGCAGCCGTGTGGCGAATACAGTTCTTGGGCAGAGTAATCCCTGTCTCCGTTGCCAGTGCTTTGAGGAAAGAACTGTGTGCGGTCTTACGCTGTTTGAGAGTCTCACCTTGGATAAGCGTATCAGTAGCATTCATACTCACACCATGAGCCTTTGCAAAGTCCATCCAAGCCTTCACATTATCGGTGGGATAGATGAAGCGGGCGATACCATTCTTGGCTACTGATGCTGATACAAAGATTTCATTACGACCGCCGATGTAGATGTCAGCGTAGGTTAGTTTGGCTCTCTCCTCCACACGAGCACCACAGAAGAAGCCTACCGCTAATACAGGGATGAATGAGTGATACTTGGGATTGTTCTTCACGAAGGAGAAGATGGTCTTCACTTGCTCCACAGTCAGAATTTCAGGTTCAGCATCCTTACGCTTCTTGGCAGGCTTGATGTTGGCAACAGGATTGAACTCCTTGGTGATGTTCCCTTGCTCCACGGCGAACTTGAACACAGATTTGAGGAGATTGAGATACTGTGTGCGAGTAACGAGTGAAGCCTTACCACCATTCTGACCTTTCAATCCATCCAAGAAATCCAGAACATCGTTCTCGGAGATGGTATGTGCAGGCCTGCATCCAAAAACAGGAGCGATGATGTTGAACAAACGCTGGCGAACCGTCTCCGTGTGCTCGGTGAGTTCGCCATCAGTCTTACGCATGAGTTCCTTCTCAAAGTAAAGGCGAGTGAGAGTGCGGAAGTCAGGGGTAGTGGTGTTCAGTCCATCAATACCACGCTTCATGACCTCGTATGCCAATGAGAACTTGAAACCGTTACCCATCGCTTCCTTTACATAAGCACGCCACAAGTCCAAAGCCTGCTTCTCATCATCGGAGATAGTGCCAAATTCCTGACCGAACCGCTTCAATTCTTGTTTCTTGGTAGCGTTGATGTCCTTGGCTTGTTCCACACCCTCCAATGAGTAGTCAAAATACTTTCTGCGAACCTTACCATGCTCTGACCAAGTGACCGTGACCTTACGAACACCGTTCTTCATCTCCACGGATACACCCTTGGGCAGAGTGACACGCTTACCCTCCACTTCGTAGAACTTGGTCTTGGCTTTGGTCTTCTTCATCTGCGAAAATCTTACCAAAGGCCCCTGTTTTGTAAAGCCTTTTTCTCACTAATTACTCACTTTGTAAAGAATTTAGTATAAATTCATTAGAAATACTAGTTTCAGCATCTAGTGAGGTGGAAATTTGAGCAAAAAAAAGAGGGGGATACCCCCTCCTGATTATCACAGAGCAATCTGGACTCTTTGCCCAGTGTAAGGGTCAACATCAATCATAAATCCACCCTGCGTGATACTCATACCTGCTCTCATCTGTCTCAATCGCTCGTTCTGCTTATTCTTCTCGTAAGCGAGCCGTGCTGATTCATTCCAGAATTGAGCACCGATGACTCTTTCCATGTGTTCCACCATGTCTTTTGTGGCTCGCATAGCCTCCACCTCAAATCGGAGATAGTTAGTGGAGTTCACATCGCCAGTAGAATGACCGACCAGATAATTGATTTTCTCGGTATTGTTATTTGTAAGAGCCAATTCTTGAATAACGGAGTCTCTCCATGAATGCACACAGTAGGGATTCAAATTTTTGATACCATGTTTTACTGTCTTGGTGAGTCCGTGCTTCTGTCGGAACTGCTCCACATAGGCTTTCACCATCTCATACCCAGAGAGTGCCATGCCTCTACTGGGGCTACCGCCACGCTTACGCAGAGGAAACACATAGTCAGGGTCAACATTCATCGCATCATCCTTGCACATGGCACGCAGCGTTACAAGGATGTCTTTCATGATGTCGGTAATGTAAAGTTTTGTTCTTGTGCCGTCCTTTTTCGTTTTAGCGTGAACCTTGGTTATTGTGCGATTTTCCAAGTCAACTTCACTCCACTTCAATCCTGTGATGTCAGTCGTTCTCCATCCTGTCACGGAGTGGAAGTATACCATCGCATAAAGTTGCTTCCTGTAAATCTCTCTGGTATACCCCTTGGCAGTTTTCGTTTCTTCAAGTAAGGCTCTCATCTGCGACACAGAGAATCGCTCCTTTCTAGCGACAGAAATGTTACCACGGATTCGTTCCAGATTGTAATCCTCGCACGGATTGCAGTATGGGAGAGTAGATGCCTTATTCTTCTTCATTACTCTGTTGAAAAAGTAATTGATTCGCATTCTTCTGCGGTCAAGCGTTTCGTAAGTCAAATCCTTGAAGCGTGTGAAGTAGGCATCCAAGTGCTGCTCTCTCACCTCGTGCAAGTAGAGGTCAGGGTATTTTGACTTCAAGAACCCGCCGAACTCGTTGGCTACATTTCTAGCCTTATTCAGCGTTACAGCCTCCACATTATCACAAAGTTCATTATCTGGGAGGGTCAAGAAGTAATCAGCCGCATTGATAACACCGTTCTCATCGCCCTTCTGCGATTTAATAATGTGCTCGGCGAGAAGTTCGCATTCTTTCTTCTTCTCCTCGCAAATAGCATCATACTGTTTCAGTAGTTCTTTCAATTGAGCCTTGGTTGGATTTTTCTTCTGTTTCCAGCCAATCGTCATACGACCATAGGGCTTTTCAACTCCTTTCAGTTCCAATACTGCGTCTTTCCACGAAAGTCGGAACTTCCTTTTCTTTTCTTCATAGTAGGTAGCCATTTATTATTACTCGGTTTCTTTCTGTATAAGTGAGTAAACATTTTACCATGAAGGGCTAGAATAGTCAAGAAAATTCTTTTAATTATCATAACTTTCTCCGATGTTATTTTGTTGCGATTTCGTTGCGACTGTCGTGGTTATTATAGATAAAAAATCAGGACTAGAACCTCGTTTGTTCTTATGTAAACATGCTTTTGTTAGTGAGTTGTGATGATTTGAGGTGAAATTGTTCACTAACTAAATCCTGGCGAGACTAGTAACGCAATTCTCCTGATTGTCGGCAATAAGGCATTCAGGAGGATTTTTTTTCTGGGGCAGGCTAAGGTCTGGGTTGCCCCGGAAAGCCTGCTTCATCAAATACGGTATCTACGAGTTGGAGGAATTGTGAGGAGCGAGAGGCTGTGCGGTCTATCTTACCGTTCTTCAATAACTTGGATAATCCTACGAGTATCATGCTTGTATTGAGTGCTGCGTAGATAACAAAAGAGCCGCTACCCTTCGTTGGATAGCGACCCTTGGTTTTTAATCAATGAGGAAATGATTACTTGCGGCGGCGGCGTGCAGCCAGACCTGCGAGAGCCAGCAGGGAAAGTGTGGCAGTGGTGGGCTCAGGAATTGCTTTGAATACAAGCGAAATGCCGTCTGCCCCTCCGCTATTCTCGTCGCCGCTAAGTACTTTCATGTAGCCGTATTGGCCAGCCTGAAGAGTTGTTACATCTGCTACAAGACCAACGTTCTCATAGCCATTCAAGCCTATGGCGTTTACTGTCAACTTATCGGTTACATTCCAAATTGCGTTTTTTAATGTATCTGTAGAGTTGATTACGGTTCGTTTGAAAATCTCCCCTGCCGTTGTATTTGCCAACTGCTCTTCAGAAACTCCAATATTCAGGGTTACTGTAGCGTTTTGGGTAAATTGGATTGAACCACCCCAGGTCTGGTCTTTCTTAGTTGCTGCGTTCAGGGAACCATTTGCTCCGAAAGTAATGGTATAGCTGGTTACTGCTCCCGTTGTGTAAATTTGATTGAAGTACAGACTCTCGTTGACAATGAAACTTACAGCTCCTGTATCATCGAATGTCAAATTGTAATCTTTATTTCCAACTGTGGTGATGGATTCAAGTATGTTGCTGTTGGCATAGGTATTCCCAAGCCCCAAGTAAGGAAAGTTAGAGTCCTCAATTGAGGTAAGGTCTTTATTATTGTTTCCCCCCAAATAGGTCAGATCAGTAGCAGCTGCTGCTACACCAGCCAGAGCGAGGAGTGTGATAAGTGTTTTCTTCATGTTAGTAAGAATTGATTATTAGAAGTTTAGATTGAATTGCATAAGTCGTTCAATCTCTTGCGCATTGAGAAGAGAGCAGACTTGCTACAATCCAACCAACCTACAATACAGCATTGCTGATGCTGATGCAAGCCTAAATGTCGTAAAAGATTAGAATTTTACGAGTTAGGGTATCATCAAAGATGACAAGCAGAGTGAGCGAGAGATGCCTAATCATACCTAACAGACAGAGTTTCAATACAAAGATAAGGGGACAGCATCAGCAATGCTGATAGCGTGGTGTGGTATTGAAAATCAGCATCCGAGATAAGTCTGCCCATTAGTATAACGGTTATCGTGCTCCCCTTTATGTTGGCTGTAAGTGTGTAATTTTTGCCGCATGTTTCCCACAGTTTGTGCACTGAATTGACCTTGATCTCGCTATTTGGCGAGCGTAGCAAGCGGAACTGGGAGCCCGGCAGGGCGGCACTTTTAATAGCCCGGGTACAAGAATGAGAAACCGCCAGAGCCCCGAGCCTGGCGAGTGGGCGGCAGAATACGAAGTTTCAATATGTTACGGCTCTTTGATTCGCCGCCGCCGCACAGGTGGCTCGCCCCTGGCGAGGCAAACGCTGCGCGTTTGTCCAACCAGACTTACATCCATCGGCAGGTTTCTGCCACCCGCTCACGGCGTTCGGGGTTCGGATTCTCATTTCGATTTACCCCAGGGTGGAGCCGCGCAGCGGCGGAGCCCTGGGCTACTGAATGTGCCGCCCTACCGGGCTCCCAGTTCCCCCCGCTGCGCTCGCCGATAAAGTACACTTCTCTTTTTCGTACGCCTGGGGGGGGGCTTTTGCGTTTACAAATATAAAGAGAGCTCCCTCTGCTGGCTTGCGGCAGAGGGAGCAAAAGTAGTCTTGTGAGGTGGCGGGAGCTTTATTCTTCTTCCTCTTCTTCCTCGAAGTCATCCTCGGATTCTTCTTCTTCAGACTCTTCCTCATCGGACTCTTCGTCTTCAGATTCTTCCTCATCTTCGGATTCTTCTTCCTCCTCAATGTCTTCCTCGTCCTCGTCGCTTTCAGCGCCGGCGGTCTCGGCAGAGGGTGTACCGTCTGCAATCATGGCAGCACGCTGGGCTTCCTTAGCGGCGCGCTCGGCAGCGATTTCTGCGCGGGTCTTCGGCTTGGACATGAGGTACTTGGCATCGGTCAGACCGGTGGCCTTGCGGGCATCAATGCGGTACTTGTCGTACCCGGCCTCATACAGGTAGGTCATGATGGCTTCGGAAAGGTCCTGGCGCTGCTTGCCGTCGCATACATACATCTTGTATGCGCCGATGAAAGGAAGATCCCAGGCGGCTACGCCATCGCGGGGGATAAGGATGCCCACAAGGTTGGCCTTGCCGTCGGTGCAGAGGCCCCACACGCGCTGCTTGCCCTCCGGAGAGGTCATGGCAATGTAGTATTGCGGGTAGGCGTAGGTGAAGTTCTTGATGGTGGAATTGCGCAGCCAGGTATCCACGGCCCGGCGCACGTTGTCCGGCATCGGGCCGGCCTCAGTGCAGAGGCGGTTCTTGGGAGAAGCGGCGTCGTTATAGCTGAACATGGTCACGTTAGTGCCTGTGCGCAGCTGCTCAGCACGCATGGAGGAAGGCTGGGTGGTGGTGATGGTGCAGGAGGTAACCAGCACAGCTGCGGCTGCCATACCGCAGGTTAAGGCAATGCGTTTGAAGAGATGAAAGTGTTTCATGGCGTTTCGTTGCTCCTCATATTAGCCAATTTTCAATGGAAAAGACAAGCAAAAATTTGCTTTTTTTGCAAAAAAGTGAATTTTCCAGCCACGAGCCGGGGGTGATACCTCGTATTTTTGGAGTTCAGGCTCAGAATGAGCTTGACGAAGCAGGGATGCACAGGCACAATGTTGAGACATATGAAATTTCCAGGTGAAGTATCGCGCGTAGCGGGGCGTTGTGTCGCAACAGTAGGCATGGGTGCTGCTGTTCTGTTAAGCTCATGTGAAGAGAAGGCGGCAGAGGCAACGCCGGAAACCCCGGCAGCAGCTGAAGAGGCTACCCCTGCACCAGAGCCGGAGGTGAACCGCCTGGAGGAAACCCGCGATGCGTTGTATAATTATGCGCTTTATTCGGTGGCAGCCAAGGTGACCAACCAGGATAAGTTCCCGGAGCTCAATGGCATGGTGAAAGATATGCTGGAGATGATGCATGCTTACTATGCAGAGTTGCAGAAGGGTGAACCCGGCCAGGAACGCGCCCGTCTGGCGGTGCAGATTGCTACCACCACGCGTGACCTCGGTGCTTTCAGTAAGGCTCTCGGGGCTTATGACAGCGCAAAACTGGAGGTGGAATCTCTGCCTGAGGAGGCACGCAATACCCCGGAATGCCAACGGTTGCTCAGCGCTTGTCTGAATGGCAAGGGAGTCTGCCTGCTGGCCCAGAACAAGGCCGCGGAGGCTCTGCCCTTGTATGAGGCAGCTTTTGTGGTGGATGAGGCGTTGTTCAACGCTGTTGGCCCGAAGGAGGGCGAGGAGTTGCCGGAGGGCGATGTAGACCCTGCTATTTCCCGCGCTGCGGCAGATTTATTAGATTCCTACCGCTGCCTGGGTGACTGCCAGCGCGCGGCGGGTGACCCTGAGGAGGCCCGGGGCACCTACACGGCCGGCAGCCAGCTGGTGCAGCGTCTCAAGCGTCTGTCACCTGAGATGTCTGTGGCTTATGTGAAACTGCTCACCTCTCTGGGGAATCTGGATAATGCACTCAGCAAGCCGCAGGAGGCGCTGAAGTCCTGGATTGTGGCTGCCCGCATCTGCCATAGTGTGAATGCCAGTAGTCCGCGGTTGGATGTAAAGGCGGAGACCAAGCGTTGTTTCGATGCCCTGCTGCCGGCAATTCAGGCAGTCAGCCAGAAACTGCAGGCTGAACAGGCAGAGGTGGCTGCCAAGGCAGCGGAGGAAAAAGCCGCTGCTGAAAAGGCCGCTGCAGAGCTGGCCGCTGCTGAGAAGGCTGCTGCTGAGCGACTGGCTGCAGAGCAGGCTGCCCAGGCAGAAGCTGCTGCCGCAGAGGCTCCGGCTCCAGCCCCGGCATCCCAGGAGTCAACCAATAACCGCGTTCGCCGTAAGCGGAAGCGCTAACCTTATACTCATTCCACGTGGCTCAGTTTCTGATTTCGCTGGAGGCGCTGGAGCGCAACGCCCGCATCCTGCAGAAGGTGGCGCAGGCCTCCGGTGCGCGTATTCTGGTGGCGCTCAAGGCGTTTTCCACCACGGCCGGATTATCGGTGCTCAAGCCGTATGCTGCGGGGTGCTGTGCCTCCGGCCTGTATGAGGCGCGGCTGGGGAGACGGCATCTTGGGGGGCACGTGGCCGTATATTCCCCTGCGTACCGGGAGGCGGAGCTTGCTGAGCTGCTGGAGTTTGCTCACCATATTGATTTTAACAGCGTGCCTCAGTGGCAACGCTGGCGCGCCACCTGCCTGGCTCATCCACGCGTGCAGAGCGGGGAGCTGCAGTTCGGGCTGCGCATCAACCCCTGTTTTTCCACCGGGCATACTCCGCTGTACGACCCCTGTGTGCCGGGCTCCCGCCTGGGGATTCCGGCTGAGCAGCTCGCCGGGGCAGACCTCAGCGGCATCAGCGGGTTGCATTTCCACACTCTCTGTGAGCAAGGGGCCCGGGAGCTTATTGATACCTTCCGCGCTTTTGAAAAACAGTTCGGCGGCCTCCTGGCCAGCCCGCAAATCCGGTACCTCAACCTTGGTGGTGGACATTGGATTACCAAGCCGGGATATGATTGCGCCGCACTCATTGAGTTGCTGCGCGAAATCCGCAGCATGTACCATGTAGAGGTGTTTCTGGAACCCGGTGAGGCATGGGCCATTCACACCGGGGTGCTGCGTGCGCGTGTGCTGGATGTATTCGAGTCTCTGGGCTACCGGCACGCCATTCTCGATGTGAGCGCCAGTGCCCATATGCCGGATGTGCTCGAGATGCCATACAGACCGGATGTCTTTGCTGTGCATCCGGGGGGCTGCGGGGCTCCTGCGGTGCAGTTACCGGGCGAATCCTATGCCCCGGCTGGTGAAGCCGGTGAAAAGGCGTACACCTGCCGCCTGGGGGCGCCTACCTGCCTTGCGGGCGATGTGATTGGCGATTTTTCTTTTGATTCACCGCTGCAGGTGGATGATGTGATTGTGCTCGATGATATGAGTCACTACACCATCGTGAAGACGACGCATTTCAATGGTGTGCCGCACCCGGATATCGCCGTGTTGCGTGCAGACGGCAGCATCGAGGTCGTCAAACGCTTCTCCTACGCTGATTTTGAGAAGCGTCTCGGGTAGGGAGGTAGGATTTCGGATGAAGGCTTAGTGCGAATAGGCCGCTGCCGGTATGGAGGAGACGGGCGTCTGAGTGCCGCCTTGCGGACCGCGGTTCCATTCCAGTTTCAACTTGCCGGGGGCACCAGGGCCTTGCACGACGGTAATGGTGATGGCGTGTTTGCCAGCTTTCAGCGGAATGCCTTTTTTGCCGGTTTGTCCGGCAAGAGCCTCATCAGCATTGATGGCTGCGGATTCGTTGACCGTGCTGCCGGGAGTGTAGTTGAAATCAGCATCTACCAGCTGGAAGTTATGCATCTTGATATAGGCCTTGGTGCCGGGCACATTGCTGAGTGTCAGGTAGAAATGCCAGTGGTGGCCTTGCCGGGGTACATCAATGAAGCCTTTGAATTCGGTAATGCTGCCGGCGGGCAGTTCTACTGCTGCGGGGTCTGGCACGGTGCTGGTGGAGGCGGAGACCGCGCCGGGCAGGGTATTAAATTCCGGCACCCAGGGGCAGGTGGCCTGCACCCGGCGCATGGTCAGGCCGGGCATGGTTTTCCCCGGTGTGTTGGCGGGAACAAGTGCCATATCGTAGTTGCGAAACCCGCCACAGCCATTGTTGCGGCGGCCGGCTTGCGGGTCGCGGGCATAGTCGTATGCGCGGCGGGTGTGCAGCACGGCGGCTTTCAGTTTTTCCTGAATACCGGGTAACTGGGCGGCAATGTTGGTGGTTTCGTGAGTGTCGGTTTCCACATCATACACCTCGAAGTCATCGCTTTCGCTCTTGATATTGGTGCGGATTCCCTTCAGGTAGCGCCCGTTTTCATCGCGGAAGACAATGGTCTGCTGCTCGCCGCGGTGGCGTCCGCGCTTGTTTGCAGCGTAGTCCCGGTATTGGACCATGCTGCCGCCGAAGTTGTATTCAGAATACACTATGCCATCTTTCTGTGCGGCATCATTACCTTGCAGCGTGGGAAGCAGCGAAACGCCGTCGCAGCGCATCGGTTTGGGTATGCCGGCCAGCTCGGCAAAGGTGGCCATCCAGTCGTGGAACTGGCTCGGGAAATCGCTGTTGTGGTTCTTTTTCACATAACCGGGGGCATATACCAGGCAGGGTACGCGCAGCCCGCCTTCCCACAGGTCGCGCTTGATGCCGTCCATGGGCCCATAGCTGCGGAAGAATGCGGGGTTCTGCGCCGGGGCGGGGTGCTCATTGCTGCCCCAGACCGCGCCGGGCTCATTGTGAGGGCCGTTATCGCTGGTGAACACTACAAAGGTATTCTTATCAATGTTGAGCTCTTTGAGCAGCTGCAGCAGATCGCCCATGGCGTCGTCCACACGGGTAATCATGGTGGCGTGGCGCTGGGCGGCAGCAAGCGCACGCTGGGCGCCACCGCCATACCTCTGCTCGGCATATTTTTTCCAGGCAGCGTTGTTGCGGTATTGCGGGTAAATGTACGTATCCCACTTACCGGTGGCGGTGTTAATCATCCTGCCGGGAGTACCCAGCCACTGCACTCCACCTTTCATACCACCGCCTGCCGGGTATGGGGCACTCGGTATGGCCAGCCGCGCATGCGGCGCTATCAGCGTGAGCGCCAGGAAGAATGGTTTTTCCGGGTGTGCCTTCACGTGGTCGGTAATCCACTTCTTGCTGCGGGCGGTGTATAAGTCCGTGCTGTAGCAAGTGTCCAGTTCCGGGGTGATGATTTTATCTCCATCCCACACGGCGTTCATGCCGGTTTCGGGGTCGGCGTTGTGTTCTTCCTTGGCATAGTGGCGGTGCCCGGCCAGGTGGTTATTATACCCGAAAAAGTAATCGAAGCCCCGGCGGGTGGGCCAGGCAGCTGCGGTGGCGGGGGTGCCGCCGCTTTCCATGCCGCCGCCAATGCCCCATTTGCCGATGAGGGCGGTGGCATAGCCCGCCTCGCGCAGCACGCTGGCCAGCGTATGGCTGTTTTCCAGCGCGGCATCAAAGCTGTTGTTGCGGATTACTTCTGCATGTCCCTGGTGCGTGCCGCTGAACAGCGAGGCTC
>JAZSRB010000026.1:0-11138 GCA_045538275.1 Akkermansia sp.
GCACCTCGACGAACTCGAAGCCCAGGCCATGGCCGTTGGTCTCCCCTCCTTCGCCGCCCTCATGACCAGCGATCCCGCCACCAGATACCAGGGGGAATACCCAACCATAGAGGATACCTCCTTAATGGCAGCAGAAGAAGAAGACGAAACCTGATTGCCGCCCACCATACCAGCCCGGCACCCCAGCCCACCCCGTTCCACAACGCGGGGAGGCTGGGGTGCCCGCCGCGATGCTGCGCCCCTCGGGCTTGGCTTACGATACAAAGCCCCGCAGCGGCATATGTTTCTCTGCCGTGCCGCATTGATTTTACAATTCTCCAAGTTTCATAGGGAGGGGAAAAAGACTTGCAAAATATCAGTTTTCTGTCAGAATGCACCCGGGTGGCTGCAACGTTGCATTCGCTCTGTAGCCGATCAGATGACAGACGGGGTGGCGGTGCATCACCATGTGCAGGATGGCGGCTCAGCGGATGGTACTTCCGCGTGGTTGCAGCAGTGGCAGACTGAGCATGCAGCTGTTCCCGGTTATACTTTTACTTATGAGAGCGGCAAAGATGCCGGTATGTATGATGCACTTAACATTGCTTGGTCAAAATTGCCCTCAGATGCCGCTATAACAGCGCACTTGAATAGCGATGAGCAGTACCTGCCCGGGGCTTTGAAAGGCGTTGCTGAGAGCTTTCAGAAGCGTCTGCAGGCAGATGTATTGATAGCCGGATTCATTGTTGTGGATGAAGAGGGACGGTATGTATGTCACCGACGGCCGATTCATCCGGTATGGTGGGTGAGCCGGGTGTCATGTCAGATTGCGACCTGCGCATGTTTCCACAAGGTGGAGACCTTTATGAGACACGGAATCCGCTTTAATGCACGTTTCCGTTCCATTGCGGATATGGTGATGTATCGTGCAATGGTGAGGGCTGGTTTAATGTTTGCCGAACTGCCGGAGTTGTTTGTTTCTACGTTTACCATGACGGGAGCCAATCTGGCATGGACGGAAGCTACTCAGAGGGATCATGAAATGTTTAATGAAGAGCACCCATCCTCTGACAGTTGGTTCAATCGGAATGTGCCGTACCGCTACAGTGGATTACTACGACGCATTATGGAGTTGTTTTATCAGGCGCCTCGCACATACAGCATTTACTCCGGGACATCCAGAGACAGGGTGGCTCTTCCTATCTTGAAGCCGACAGTGCATTGGTTGTCAGAACTTCCTAAGGCTGATTGATGCTTATACCGGTGTAGAATTGTGGTATAATTTGTCGAGAATCGCCAACTTGGAATCCCTGCTGAATTCCCTGCTGCGAGCAATGCTGGCTCGAGCCATGCTCTGGCGGATTTCTTCATGTTCATACAGAAAATCGTAAGCACTCAACCAAAAGCCTTGTTAACACCCAGCTCAAAGCGTGACATTTCGTCGAGACTGAGCTGGTGACTCAAGTTTCAGCATTCCGGGAAGCAGGTTCAGATATCTGTCTGAAACCCGGTAAGTCGGCAGCTTTCGCAGTACTTCCGTGAGCCAGAGATAAAAATCTGTTCCTGTGCGTTTGCATTCCTCCACCATGGAATAGATAATAGCCGCTCTCTGGCCGGCTTCCGGGGCGCCAATAAACAAACAGTTCTTTCTCCCTACCGTAACGGGGCGAATGGCTCGTTCAACCTGGTTATTATCGATAGGCAGATATGGATTCTGCAGCCAGCTGCTCAGATGCTGCTGTCTTGTGAGAGCGTAGTCTATCGCATCCTTCAACTTGTTGCGTGGAGGATTCTGGGTGTCTTGGTTACGTTTGACCAGCGCTTTGAAAAATTCTTCTGCGATGGGGCTGGATTCTTCTTCGCGTTTCTTCTTTACTTCTTCTGGCGGAGCCTTGCTTTCCCTTAGTGTTCTCTCTATATCGTAGAGAGGTCTGATGAGTTCCACTATCTTCCTGCTCCATGCCGGGTCATTGCTGCTGCATGACGCTTCTACAAACTTGCGCCGTACGTGCGCCCAGCAGACTTGCCATTGGGGTTTCTGATCTGCTGGCAGACTTTTCATCCATCTTTTATATCCACCATAACCATCGCTCAGAATGGCGCCTTCATAGACATTTCCGTTTTTCTGCATACCGTGGCGCAGCATGTGGTCAAGCACTTCTCCACTGCGGCTGTTCTGCCAATAGTAGAGTGTTGCTCCCGTATCTGCACTGTTCATGGCCCACATATAGCCATTGGTCTTGTCTGATTTGAGACAGCGGATGGGAGTTTCATCTATATGCAAGGCGGCGGCATCAAGCATGAGCTCATGCTGTGCTTTCCAGATGGGTTCCAGCGCATCTGCGGCGGCTCTCACCCAGTTGCAGAGCACACCTTCGCTCACGCCTTGCAGCCCGATGCGTTCGAGCTCCTTTATCTGGCGGTAGAGGGGGAGATGCAAGTGTATTTATTGTGAAGTGCCAGTGCAATGATGCTTGCCCCCATATTAGAGCCCGGAAGTATCCCCTGCGGCGCGTCAGCGTAAATGGGAGCATCCTTCCCGGCTTTGCTCCGCTTTCCGTTTTTGACGAAGCTGGGCATGCGGTAGATGTGCAACTCGAAATGACCTTGCACATAATTCCAGACGCCGGGAAACGCGGTCGCTGCTTTCCGGCAGACGTGTATAGGCAAGCGGGTTCTGCAGCACTTCATCCGGAATGACGAGATGCTCTATCTCTTTGGTTACGGTTGCTGAGAGTCGCCGTTTTCTTTTCGGTTGAACAGGGTTCCGGGCTTCTGCCTGGTCTGTAGCCGGTAATTCTGCGGTTGCCTTATCTTGTCCTTCCGGTTCCTCCAGAGCAATCTTTTCGTGAATCAGCTTCTCGCTTTTTTTACCGAAGAGCATACGCCGCAGCATGGCTACCTCTTCTCTCAACGCCTCATTTTCCTCCTCCAGATGGCGGTTGGAATCCACGAGCATCTGGACCTTGTCTGCTTGAGAGAAGGGTAATTCCATCTGCTGGAGTTCGGTTGCGCTCACGCGCGCGATTGTATCACAAAAACTCCTTATTTTCCAACATATTATGCTTCATACCATACTTTTCTCATGCAGCTTTTCAGCTCAATTCCATCCAGCAGAAGCGCTAATGCCGAAGGCTGAATCTGCAGCCACTTTCCCTCAGTTATTGCTGCTGCCTGTGGCCAGCTGAACTGCCCCTGCTCAAGACGTTTGCAGAACAGACAAAGCCCTGTTCCATCAAACCAGACAGCTTTAAGCAAAGTATGTGGTTTGTTGATGAATAAAAAGAAGCTGCCTCTGACCATGGGCTGACTGAGTTGTTCTGCAATGACACCCTGCAGCCGGAACATCCCCAGACGCATGTCGATGGCTTCCTTGTATAGATATGCTATGGTATTGTGCGGTAATGTAAACATAGATTCACATTATCGCACAGTCTTATACAAGGCTTTTGGTTGTGTGCTTACGTTACGATTCTGCCGATGTTCGTTTCTTTCCCCATCGACATGTAGGATTCATGATGGGGAATGTCACACGCTCTGTCCCGGTAACAGTGTATACCGCATATTGGCGCGGCGCCGGGTACAATATATCCTTGAGAGTACGCAGCAGACCGCTGACGCGGTAAGGGATGTTTCTGTTGAACCAGCTGCCCATGTGGGGATTCTCTTTCAGTAGGATATCCTGATCAATCTGTGTGGCTTCCGTCCAGGCAAGATTGCTACCGGTTACCGTAAACAATGTGGTCACTACCCCGGGTAGTGGTCTGAAGTTCAAATTTAAATTAACAAGGTCGCGATACATGACCATATCGGCAATGGAACGGAATCGGGTATCGAAACGTACACCGTGCTTCAGGAAGGTATCAACCTTGTGGAAACAGGCGCAGGTGAAGATTTCACACGATATGCGGCTTATCCATTTGCGAGGTGTTGCCGGGCGTCTGTGGCAGATGTAGCGACCATTGGCATCTATCACAATATAGGAAGTGAGCAGGATATCTGCATCTGCGTGCGTCAGAACCGCCTCTGAGACGGTTTTAAGGGCACCGGGAAGGTACTGTTCATCACTATTGAGATGTGCCGTTACAGCCGCATCTGAGGGCGTTTTCTCCCATGCCTTGTTCAAGGCATCATACATGCCGGCATCTTTGCCGCTTTCATATGTAAACGTATACCCGGGGCTGGAGGCGTGTTCTTGTTGCCAGTTCTCCAGCCACTCAGGGGTTCCATCTGATGAGCCTCCGTCCTGAATATGGTGGTGTACTTCTACTCCTTCTGCTACCTGGTCTGCAACGGAATAGATGCAGCGCTGCAGCCATGATAATGCATTATATGCCGGTGTGACGATATAAAATTTCATAGAAATGAAGAGATGAAAAGTCTCTTTTCTCCTAAGTAAGATGATATGCGAATACCGATTTAGTGAGAGGTTGATGAAGCCGCCGACTCGTATATACGATTCAGTTGTTGCATTTTGGCATCCCACGAAAATTCCTTGCTACGTTGAATTGCCCCTATGGCGAGAGAATGACGGATGTCTTCATTGTTGGCAAGGAAATCTATTTGTTCGGTAATGTCTTTAATAATTTGACGACGTGAACGAATGGGTACCTTGTAACCACAGGATTCATTAATAACGGCCGCTTGCCCGCAGTGATCCAACGCAATAACAGGAAGGCCGCTTTGTAACGCTTCCAAAATAACGGTTGCTGTTCCTCCTTCCTTGATACTTGTGTGGCAGAGTACATGACACCTGCGCATCAAATCTATGATTGTATTGTGTTCCATGTATCCGTGAAATGTGACCTTATCTTCAATTCCAAGTTTGGAAGTTAGTGCTTTCCATTTCTGCAAACACGGCCCTCTACCCAGCACGTCAAGCTGAAGATTTGCTGTGCGACTTAACGAGATAGCGTGTAACAGTATTTCGAGTGATTTGAGAGGGATTAACTGGCCAGCCCAACATATGCGAAAGGGCTCTTCCGGGGCACGTCGAGATGGCGTGTATGGCGTTGAAAGCGGGTATGTTCCCACTTCTGCCATAAGTTCAGGATGGCGGTTCCAGTATGTTGATACGTGGTGCAGTCCTTGCAAGTCTGAAACAAGAATAGCATTTGCTTTGGGCGCAACCTTTTTGCCAGCATAGCCAAAATGTTTTTGCAAAAAGTTATGCAGATTACGCATGCTGAAATATAACTTACTGTGTAATCCTGTCCCTTTTAACAGACACCAGGCAGTTTGGGAAAAACCGCCAATAGGTCCCCATACGAAGGGTTTGTTCAATTTCCAGAGAAAGCCTGGCTCACGGAATCCCGTCAATGTGACCTGGTGAATAATATCAAAATGTTCTTTTTTATCTAGCTCTACAGCCAATTCATATGCTTTTCTGTTCCATCTGCGGTAAAACCAGTAGTAGCTTGGCGGCCAAATTTTTCTTAGAAGCTCATGGTGGGTTCTTGGAATAAAGTAGAAAGTGATGTGGCGTACTTCTGCAGGGTGCTTTTGTGCGTACTGCAAAATATTTTCTTTAAACTCACCTTCTTCCACAATTGCATGCACGTCATGATACTTTGCTATATTGCGAACAAAATTCCAACCTGTTCCGGGCTCAGAACCGAAGTTAGGATTGCAGGCGTAGCATCCAAGAAGAATTTTTAAGCGCTTTGCAGTCATTGTTGCTGAAATTAGCTAGTGTATATTCGCTTTGAAAAACAGATAATTATCAAGTACTGGAAAGATTTAGGCTATGTGCAGGGATAGCCTATATGCTATACGGTTGTACAGCTGTTTTATACAACGATACAATTTGGCTTCAACAGGCTTGCGGGTAATCTTTTATGCGATTTACATCGTCATGCCGCCGTCAACCACGATGACCTGGCCGGTGATGTAGCGGGCTTCATCAGAGGCGAGGAAGGTGGCGGCGTTGGCGATGTCCTCCGGCTGGCCGAGGTCTGCCAGGGGAATGCGGGAGAGCAGGGCTTCGCGGGCTTTCTCGGGAATGGCGTCGGTCATATCGGTGGCGATGAAACCGGGGGCAATGGCGTTGACCGTCACCTTGCGGCTGGCGATTTCCTGAGCCATGGACTTGGTGAAGCCGATGACACCGGCCTTGGAGGCAGAGTAGTTGCTCTGGCCCACGTTGCCGGTGATGCCCACAATGGAGGAAATGTTGATGATGCGACCTGCCGGGCTCTTCATGAGGGTGCGCTGCAGGGCTTTCACAAAGAGGAATACGCTCTTGAGGTTGGTGGTGAGCACGGCATCCCAGTCGCTTTCTTTCATGCGCATGAGCAGGCCGTCCTTGGTGATACCGGCGTTGTTCACCAGGATATCGATGGCGGGGTATTCTGCCAGGATGTCCTTCACGCAGGTTTCAACGGCGGCGGCATCGGCCACATCGCAGGGGAATGCCTTGCAGCTATCGGGGAATTCGGCATTGATGGCCTCTGCCGCGCTGCCGCAGGAGGCGGGGTTGCGGGAAATAAGGATGACCTTGGCACCCTCTGCAGCAAAGCTGCGGGCAATGGCCTGGCCAATGCCACGGCCGGCTCCGGTCACAATAGCGGTTTTACCTGCAAGTCTGTTCATAGTGCTGTTATTCTACCTGATGCCCGGGGGCAAATCAAGAGAAAAAACAGCCGTCAGGCCTTGCGCAGGATGTCTGAAATGCATTCGATGAATCGTTCTTTTGAGAACAGGCGCACGTAACGCTCCCTGCCGGCTGCACCCATTTTTTTTGCAAGGGTGGGTTCTTCTGCCAGTTTCTGCATGGCTCCTGCCAAGGATTCAGAATTCTGTTTTTTTATCAGGAATCCTGTGATGTTTTCCTCAATGATATCCGGGATTGCTCCCTCAGGGGTTGAAATCAGCGCCAGGGAGTGCTTCATACCTTCCAGCAGTACCAGCGGGAAGCATTCATTGTGGTAGAAGGTGGGAAACACCATGGCGTCAGCCTGTTGTAACAGGTTTTCTTTTTCTTCTCCATAGCGGGGACCATGGATACTGACCTTGCCTGACAGTCCGTATTCCTTCACGATGCATTCTACATCCTGTATGCTTATTTCGGCCGTGGCTGCGCCTACCAGGTGGCAGTGGAAAGGCACGTTGCGCCCCTGCAGAATACGGCAGGCATCCAGAAGTACCAGCGGCCCTTTTTCGGCCAGAAGGTTACCCAGATAGATAAATTGAATCATGGGGTCAGATTCCATTGGGGCAGATGCGGATTTGCTCGCGTTTCACGATGTCGGCGACATCTTCATACAATTGCCAGGAGAGCAGCACAACGGTGGTGTTGCGGTATACCAGCGGCATCAGTTGGCGATAAAGGGGACGGGATGAGCATGATTTCATGCCCTTGTTATGCTGGTGGAGAACAATTTTGCGACCGAACAGCTTGCAGAGCAGTACGAAGGGGGCATCTTTCAGGAAGGGGATGCCGTGGCAGGTGATGGTCAGGTAGCATGTTTCCGGGCGGAAGATAAGCAGGTGCCAGAGTGTGGCCAGAAGCGCTCCGCCGAAACGCCACAGTTTCCGGATGATTTGCCCCAGGCCGTATTGGCTGACTTCCTGAGCATTGCGTGAGGCCGATAAATTTACATGCCGGCACTCAAACTCAGCGTTGATGGCTTCGCTGTGGCGAATCTGGTTGCACACCATGCTCTGTCCATGCACGGGGGGTGGAAGATGCATGATGAAGAGAATCTTTTTTTTCATGGTGTGCCAAGGTAAGAGGGGCGCACCGGAGGGGTGCGCCGCTGATGAGAGGTTTACATATTAATCTGGAACAGCGGCTTGTTGTTGTTGGCCGGGTTCAGGATGGCGAAAGCTTCGCGGTGGATGGAGGGGTCGCTGCGGAAGATGAGGCGGCCGGCGCACTGGCGCTCCAGCTCCATGAGCAGGGCGGCGTCTTCATTCTTGAAGCGGCTGAGTACATCGCTGTTCACCACCACAATCATATCACCCACATTGTCGCGGTAGCGCATGATGGTGGCTTTCAGCTGGCGCTGGATTTCCACGCTCATGGTCATCACGCTCTTCACGCGGCCTCGGCCGTGGCAATACGGGCAGTGGTCGTTCACGTAGTCCAGCAGCGACTCATTGATGCGCTGTCGGGTCATTTCCATGAGGCCGATGGGGGTAATCTGCATCACCTGGGTTTTGGCTTTATCTCGCTTCAGTGCATCCTTCATGGCTTTGTACACGGCGAGCTGGTCCTTGCGGTGGCGCATGTCGATGAAGTCCACCACCACCAGGCCGCCAATGTTGCGCAGACGCAGCTGGCGGGCGATTTCTCGGGCGGATTCCAGGTTGGTTTCCAGAATGGTCTTGTCGAGGTCCTTGTTTCCCTTGTTGCGGCCGGTATTGATGTCGATGGCAATGAGGGCTTCCGTCTCATCAATTACCAGATAGCCGCCGCAGGGCAGCAGCACCTGGCGCTGGAAAGCCTCGTTAATCTGTTTCTCAATACCCAGCTCCTCGAAAATCGGCTGGCGGTACTGGTGGTACTGGATGTGGCGCTTGGAGCGGCGGGAAATCTTGCCGGCAATCTCCTGCATGCGCTGGGTGGTTTCCAGGTTGTCGCACACGATGTTGTCCACATTATCCGTCAGGAAGTCGCGGGCGGTGCGTTCAATCAGATCCGGTTCGCGGTATACACACATCGGTGCCGGGTTAGTGGCAAATTTTTCCTCCACCTCTCGCCATTGGGTGAGCAGCATGGCCAGATCTCGCACAAAATGGCGGAATCGCTGGCCTTGGGCCACCGTGCGCATGATGATGCCCATGCCCTCGGGCACGTTGAGCTTCTGCACAATCTGGCGCAGACGCTGGCGTTCCTTGGGGTCGTCAATCTTGCGGGAGATGCCGAACTGGTCGGTGAAGGGCATGAGCACGATATACCGCCCGGCCAGGGAGATATTGGTGGTCACGCGAGGGCCCTTGGAAGAGATGGGGCCCTTGGTCACTTGCACCATAATCTCGGAACCGATGGGGTAGATGTCCGGAATATCCTTGCTGGTAATCTTCTTTTGCTTCTTGCGGGGGCGTCCCTCCTTCTGGATTTCTTCCAGCGAGGAGTCAAGCGCCAGGGGCAGGGCATCCCAGAAGTGCAGGAAGGCATTCTTCTCGTAGCCGATGTCTACGAACATGGCCTTCAACCCCGGTTCGATGTTCTTGACGCGGCCTTTAAAGATGCCACCGACGATGTTATCCTCGCCCTCACGCTCAATGCTGTATTCCTCCAGAACGCCGTCCTCAAGCAGAGCTACGCGGCGTTCCAGTTTTTCAGAGTTGATGACGATGGTCGTACCCTCCCTCGGGTTGCACTGGCCAAACCCGAAGAAGTTTTTTACTGAACTAATCATTTTGGAAATAAAAGACAAAGTTTTAGGTTGCGGTTGGAGTTGTTTTCACCTGGTAAAACATGGGAGGGAGCCCGCTGCCTTCGTGGACTATTCCAGCAAATCATGCGGTGGCCCCGCAAGTGGTGCGGTGCCGGGCCGGTCGGGGGTGTGCTGGAAAGGCGGAGCAGCTAAGCCGTTTTTTGTGCTTAAGCTTACTCCTCTTCAAAGACGTCATCATTTTCCTGAAGATACTTGCCTGTGCCTTCTGCCACAGCGCTCAGCGGGTCTTCAGAAATCATGATTGGCAGGCCGGTCTGCTCATGCAGCAGGTCGCTCAGCCCTCGCAGCAAAGCGCCGCCGCCGGCCACGGTGATACCGCGGTCATACAGGTCGCTGGCCAGCTCAGGAGGGCAGTGATCCAGCGTCTGGCGGATGGCGCTTACGATGACATCCAGTTTATCCTGCAGCGCTTCGCGAATTTCCTCGGAGCGCACGGTGACGGTCTTGGGCAGACCGGTGCCGCGGTCGCGGCCCTTCACCTCCATCTGCAGCTCCTGCTGCAGCGGGTGGGCAGACCCGACGCGTATTTTGATATCCTCCGCCGTGCGGGGGCCGACCAACAGGTTGTGGGCGGCCAGCATGTGGCGGGTGATGGTTTCATCCAGAGCATCGCCGCCGCACTTTTCAGATTGGCTGTAAACGATACCCGAAAGGGAAATAATTGCCACCTCAGTGGTACCACCGCCGATGTCAACAATCATGCTGCCAACCGGCTCGGTTACAGGAAGCCCCACGCCGATGGCTGCGGCCATGGGCTCCTCAATGAGCTGCACCTTGATGGCGCCTGCCTCGTAGGCGGATTCCTCAATGGCGTGGCGCTCCACCTCAGTAATGCCGGAGGGGTGCGCAATGAGAATACGCGGCCCGCGGATGCTGCGGCTCTGGCAGGCGCGTTTGATAAAGTAGCGCAGCATGTTGTGTGCTACCTCGAAATCGGCAATAACGCCTTCTTTAAGCGGGCGGATGGCCACCACGCTGCCGGGCGTGCGGCCCACCATGCGCTTGGCTTCCTCGCCCACGGCCTTCACCTTGTCGCCTTTCATGGCGACAACCGAAGGCTCGCGCAGCACAATACCCTGGTCTTTAATGTACACCAGGGTGTTGGCTGTGCCCAGGTCAATCCCGATATCGTACGAGAAAAGACGGGCGATTTTCTTAAAAATTTGAATCATGTGAAAAAGTGAATTGTGGGATACTGGTGATATGGTGCGCGCCGTTCTGACCCCTCGGCTGGTCCTCCTTTTCAGGGGAATGAACCATTCATCTGCTCCGGAATCAGGCGGGCATCGGGCATAGACTCGCTATAACGCACCCACGCGGAGTATAGATATGGCGGTGGTGGGTGTCAAGGAAATAATGGTAAGCTGACAGGGATTGCGAGTTGTAAAATCAATGCGGCACGGCAGAGAAAGCATATGCCGCTGCGGGGCCTTGTATCGTAAGCCAAGCCCGAGGGGCGCAGCATCGCGGCGGGCACCCCAGCCTGCCCCGCGTTGTGGAACGGGGTGGGCTGGGTGCCGGGCTGGTATGGTGGGCGGCAATCAGGTTTCGTCGTCTTCTTCTGCTGCCATTAAGGAGGTATCCTCTATGGTTGGGTATTCCCCCTGGTATCTAGTGGCGGGATCGCTGGTCATGAGGGCGGCGAAGGAGGGGAGACCAACGGCCATGGCCTGGGCTTCGAGTTCGTCGAGGTGCTCGTGGAGTTGTACAGGGGTGGGTCTCTCGCTGAGTCCCGCGATGTGGGTGAAGTAGTGG
>JAZSRB010000043.1:0-6333 GCA_045538275.1 Akkermansia sp.
AGCAAAAGACAAAAAAGCATAGAAAATGCGATATACTGCCCCTGCAGCCCCGGGTGCCAACCATTCCATTGCGCAAGGAAGTAGCATCCCGCTGCACAACTTAAACCTAAAATAATCAATACATTATGAAAAAGACATTTATTACACTCCTCGCTCTGGCTGGCGTGGCCATGGGTGAAACTACTGATTTGCTGGCTAGCAGTACTGACTGGACATTTAGTAGTTCCTCGATCAGTCTTAATGATGGCGTCCTGAAAGCCACCGGACACTGGGGTGGTCCCTATGCTTATTACACGCTTGGTACACCTATTACCCTCAATTCTAATACTTCATTGGAATTGAGTTACACCATGAGCTTCGAGACGGCATCCGATGTTGGCGGTACCGTTACGCTGCACAGCAGCAGCGATGTGCTTGCCTTCGGTGCTAAGACCTACAATGGCTCTGATAATGATGCTCCTTTCTGTATCGGTTACAGCACAAATGCCGACGCTATCAATGCCAATGCTATTACGTTTACTGAGGGCCACGCTAACTACTACAAATTAACTTCATATACTGAGACTTCTGAGACGGTCGGTCTTATAGAGCAAAAGGATGAAGACAACAAAGAAATACATACTACAGTAAGCCACACTATCAAAGAAACCATCACTTGGAGCGATGCTGAGCAGAAATTTGTCGCTACCATTTACATTGATGGAGCTGAGGCCGGTACACAAATCATGGGCGATTCCTATGTTTTGAACAAGATATCGGTTGTTTCAGAAGCTGATACGTGGAAGAATTCACAGCCTGCGTATAGCAATATGCAGCTCACTATAAGCACAAACGCTGTTCCTGAGCCCGCTACGGCTACGCTTTCTCTGCTTGCCCTTGCTGGTCTGGCTGCACGTCGTCGCCGCAAGTAAAGAGAACAGGAATATTCCTCAAACAATCAGGCACTCTGCTTTGCAGGGTGCCTGATTTGCTTTTTAGGAAATAGGGTTGTTGAAAATCAATTAAGGGGTAATGAGAACAATAAAATGTCCCCTCTTTTCCTGGGTTTATATGGAATCCAAAGCGTTCGCAATTTCAAGCGGATTAGCTTCATTTACATTTTCCAAAGCTGAGATGCCGCATTTCACAAGAAGTGGTTGCAATGTTTCCCGGAACAACATGGCGAGTTCACCGTTGATAGTAGCATCGGAAATGTCAGCCTTGTACAGCCATGATAGATGCTGCCAGAGAAGTAACATAGAAGCGTATACGCCCACCCAGTATATGGGCATGCAGTTTTCTGCTTTCAGCATCTGGCAAAGTTGGGCAGAGTACTTCAACGCATAGGTAACATTACGAGCACCTCGCCCCACCGTCGTGACGGCATCACATAATTCGAGTTCAATAAGCTCGTCTTTGATGGAACTTCTGGCGTAGCCGCTATATTTTACAAGCTCGTTGATATTGCACGGCCGCGACATGAGTTGCAGGATGACTTCTGCTTTAGCAGATACCCCGAACAAGCCGCGCACATGGAGGGAAAGGCTGGCCTTACTGTCTGGAAGTTTCCGGAATTGCTTATTCTGTGGGATGAAGCGATTCCGTATAAACCCGCATTTTTCGGCAAGTCTGTCCGTTTCCCTGCAATAGGTAACCGGCTTTTCTTCTGCATCAAAAAACAGAGCTTGAAGATTATGCTCAGTTTTGGCAAATTCACGAGCGAGATTGCGCCAGCGGGAGTCTCCATGCCCGGCGCAATGCTCAGCAATATATCCTAAGGAAGAACAATCCAGCTGGGGTACAAGTTTGACAAACGCCCTGATCCGGTTCGGCGACAACAGTTCTCCATACTTTATCAGCCAGCTTAGAATTAAATCGTACAACCGTTGATCGTAGCGGCAGAAAACAGATGAAGCCACCAGCAAGGATTCCGGGTCAACAGCACCGATATCGTGAACCGGAGTCTGGTGTCCCATTATCCCCAAAGCTGACCATTGACGCCATACAAGATTCAGCATGGCCTGGCGTAATACTTCTTTATATATTCTTACTGACTTGTTCCCATCCATTTTGCGTTAACATTTCTTTGAGAATGAATCTGAACCCCTCTGAAACATCCTGTGAAGTACACCATTCTGCAGCTGCGAGAATTTCTGCGTCTGATGGACGCAGAGCTTTCAAATCGCTTATATGATAACCACCTCTATCGGCCGCGGCAAAGGTTTTGAAATAGATTTGGTCAATGCGGCTTATATAATCGATAATCAGGAGTTTGCCTACCGTCACTCGTTGCAATCGCGAGGAAAATCCTGGTGGCAACCCCAGTCGAAATTGCGAAGCCGGACCATTATTCAACCAATCGGCAGGCAGATGAAGCATATTGGCAACTCGTTCTACTGCGTTGAGCAAATAATCCGGCAGGGGTTCAGCCGACACCAGGCTACCATGTTGAACCAATGCAACTACATCCACGTCCTGAGTCGTTCTACTCACTAAGTGGGATGCTATCAGCGCTGAACCTCCGCAGACAACAAGCTCTGTTTTAGGGAACTGCCGTAGTTGCAGTTGTTCATCAAGCATCTGCAATGCTTCGTTCAACTTTCCCTCATCAAAAATCTTCATACTTCGGATTGCTCTGACTCGTGTTTTAGCGTTACAACGGTAACTCCGTCGTTATATAACGCTATTTCCGTTACAAGGTCAAGCTTTTTCTTTCTGTCGCAGCCATCATTTTTCACATATTGAGAGCGTATAGAATATTCTACTGCCTTTTGCAAAAATATACAAATATATCAGGTTTAACGAGTTATGTTTATATTAGTTTGAGCTGCATAGAAAATGCGATATACTGCCCCTGCAGCCCCGGGTGCCAACCATTCCATTGCGCAAGGAAGTAGCACTCCCCCGCTGCACAACTTAAACCTAAAATAATCAATCAAATATGAAAAAGACATTCATTACCCTCCTCGCCCTCGCCGGCGTGGCTATGGGCGCTGAGAAGTCCGTTGTGTTCGACTTCGGTTATACATACTCCGATGCCGCGAACGTAATCAACATCAACAAGACTGGGGACTACAAAGATGATTACACTACCACCGGCGAACTGAAAGGCCTGACCGGCTCCTATTCATTCTACCAGGAAGGAACAACTGGTGGTATGAACAATACCTCTGTCAAGTGGACCACATCCAACTATACGGAGGCAGGTTGGAATCAAGCATGGCTTTGCATGATGGAATCTACACCGACTGGTTGGGGTGATACTTTCGTGGATGGGCTTACCTCTCAGTGCCAGCAAGCCAATGGTGACACTTATACCATGACTTTTACCGGTCTTGAATCCGGCTATTATGACCTGAGCGTTCTGGGTGGCTACGTGGGCGTAGATAGTATGACCACCGCCATCACGCTTACGCTGGGTGGTGCTGACGTTTCGGAGACCACGTGGTCTTCTGTTGACCTTGGCAGCACTTCTACCGGCAGCGCGACCGGTGTGGCGACCCTCCAACAGACTACCGCAAACAATTCTGCTCCTACCACGGAAGGTTACACTTTCGATGTGAGCAACATCCTGGTGACCGATGGTAACCTGACGGTGACGATTGATGGTGCATCCAATAATGGTAACCGCACTCCGCTCAATGGTCTTGCTCTGACCTGGACTGCTGCTGCTCCGAGCGACAACATCCCTGAGCCCGCCACGGCTACGCTGAGTCTGCTGGCGCTGGCCGGTCTGGCCGCCCGCCGCCGCCGCAAGTAAGGGCGCGCTGCGACTTATAATCCCCGAACACATATAACACAAGACCCGCGCAGTTATTGAAGCTGCGCGGGTTCTTGCTGTATGGGACCGACGCGATATGCGCATTGCGGTTCAAGCAATAATACCCGGCACGCACGGGGGGATGTTTCCCGCAGGTGGGGGCAGGTTGTGCATGGCGCGACAGGGTAACGCGCTATTGGTCTGCCGGCCAACGATATTGTGGTTATGCCACAATGATACTTTGCACGGGGTGCAAAACGAGGTGGAACGGCGAATGGTGGAATTTATTCCATGGTTCTGGCCTGGCGGCGGGCTTTGCGGAGGCGTTCGCGTTCGTCGTGAGCTTTGCGGCCGGTGGGGGAGTTGCGATCGATGTCGCGCGCGGTTTCGAGTGCGGCAATGGCCTCGAGGAATCTGGCTTCGGAGGCTGGGGTGTGGGCGCCGTTGTACATGTTGGTGTACTGGCGGAGGAGGAGGGGGTAGAGGCATTCGAAGCCCAGGCGTTGTTTATCTGCCGGGGTGGCGAGTGGGTGAGCCATGAGGGCGCGGCAGGTGGAGAGGCATTTTTCGAGTGTTTCGCCTTGCAGGGGGGTGGTCATGCACATGCGGGCCAGGAGGAGGTATTGCTGGGCGGTAAAGTTGCGGCGTTCGGCGGTTTCGGCGCGGTTTGCGGCGCGGGCACTGGCTTTGGCGGCTTGCAGGGATTCGGCGCTGAGTTTGTGCAGGGGGAGGGTGGCATAGGGGCCGGAGCTGTCTGCGAGTACGAGGCAGGGGAGTTCGTCTACCCCGGCTTTGATGGCGTTGGCGGAGTTGATGGCTTCTGCCATGATGTCTGCTTTATCGGAGAGGACAACGTAGCGGCATTCGCTCTGTGGTTCTGCTTTGCGGAGCGGGGTGAGCATTCTGACGAGTGCGGCGGTGTTGGTTCCCTGGCGGAAGTAGACGGTGTATTCCTCAGCCCCGGCGGGGGTGAAGCTACTGAGCAGTATAAGCAGGGGGATGAGGGATTTCATGGTGGGGGAGGGTGGAAGGGCTTATTCTGCGCGGCTGATGGTGATGCGCTTGAAGCGCGAGTCGGTTTCCTCGGAGCTGGTGATAATGCCGGGGATGGTGGCCAGGTCGTTGTGGACGAGGCGGCGCTGGTAGGCATTGAGTTTTTCCATGAGAAGGGGTTTGCCGGTTTTGAGTACGCGTTCTGCGCGGGAGCGGGCGCGCCGCAGGAGTTTGGCTTCGGTGCGGGCGCGGTAGTTGTCGCAATCGACCCGTATGCGCGGTGCATCTGCCCACCTGGCCTGCACCAGGCGGTTTATCATGTACTGCAGGTCATCGAGGCGGTCTCCTTCTTCGCCGATGAGGAAGCGGGCGTCTGCGCTTTCGATGAGCAGGGTGATGCCGTCCTCGTATGGTTCGGTGTTGAGGGTAAAATCGAAGCCGAGCGGGGTGAGCAGGGCGGTGGCTGCATCGGTGGCCAGGGCGGTGAGCTTGTCGGACATGGTAGAGGGCGTTTGAAGTACGAAGTACGGGTTAAGGGGGTTATTCGTCGCGGCCGAGGAGGCGGAGCAGGAAGATGAAGAGGTTGATGAAGTCGAGGTAGAGGGAGAGGGCGCCGAGTATGGCACCTTTCTGGCGGATTTCGGGGTCGCTGCTGAGGCCGATTCTGAGGAGGTTCTGGGTGTCGTATGCGGTGAAGATGGAGAAGATGACTACGCCGGCGCAGCAGATGATGAGGTCAAGGGGTTCGTTGGCCCAGAAGATGTTGATGATGATGGCAACGAGGAGCCCGATGAGGAGCATGAAGAGGGTGCGGCCCATGGTGCTCAGGTTGCGCTTGGTGAGTGCTCCGTAAATGGACATGGCTCCGAACATGACGGCGGTGCAGCCAAAGGCTTTGCCAACGGAGTTGAGCCCGTAGCAGATGAGAAGGGGGCCGAAGAGGAGGCCTTCTACGGCAGAGAAGATGAGCAGAAGGGCTGTGAGCGCTCCGGCGGTGAGGCGGTGTGCTGCAAAGCTCATGATGATGACGAGCCCAAGGGTGCCCAGGCAGAGCAGCAGCTGGTGGTCTGCTACCCAGTACAGGCAGCTGACATCCTGCGCGGTGTAGGCGGCTATGCCGGCGGTGAGCAGCATGCTGAATGCCAGCCACATGTATACTTTGTTGAGGAAAGCTTTGGCGAGGTCTGCGCTGCCGGTCCCGGTGAGGGCGGGTGTGGTGTCGGGGTGTTGATTCATGTGCCCTATTTTATCGGGAATGCCCGGGGAAGTCAAGACGAAGGTAAGCGTGCTGAAATAGACCCCAGGAAAAGCAAATGCGCCCCGTCCTGCCCGCCAGGCGAGTATTTCATTGAGGGAGCGCAGCGGTCGACTGCTCTATGGCGCGCGGCTTTTTACCAAAGCTCCCATTTCTGCCACCCGCTCGCTGGCGCTCGGGGTTCCGGGTGGTTTTTATTCCAGGTACCCGGGGCTTACGCCCCGGGCTCTATTGTATTGTTGTGGTATATTTCCCTCGTCCGATGTATAATCGGACTCACGGAGACGGAAGAATGGGGTAGCTACCCATTCTTCCTGGAGATTGGAGCGCCCGTGCCCTGGGCAGG
>JAZSRB010000003.1:0-4920 GCA_045538275.1 Akkermansia sp.
GGCTGCTGCCGTATTCAAGGTCGGAGAAGTAGCGTACGAGGCGTTGTTTGCCTCGCGTAATGCAGAAGCGCCAGCCGCTGAATGCGCCGAATTCCTTGTCGCAGCGTGTGATGTGTTTTGATGCCATACGAATTGAGCATAACGCGCAAACAATGTCTCTTCACTAAAATATAGCTGTGTGACGGGTATATTTTAGTAGCTTGGCAAATATAGATGGCTGTGGTATGAATGCATTCATGCCTGAACAACTGAATCTAAAACGCGCCAAAAAGGACGATAAAAAGCAGCTTCGTAAACTTGCTTTTTTGAAACGGAGCAAGGGCAATACGCTCCTGCATGAAATACCCGGGCAGCGCCCGGGTGCGTTGTGGGGGGAGAGCTCACAAAATTCGTCTGCCCTGGGTGGATGCAGATTAGACTTGACCCGGCAGGGGCAATGGGGTAGAACATGGGTGTTCATGAGCAAGAAATTCATCATCGCCCTGGTAGCCTGTCTGGTGTTGACCCAATGCCATAGTCTGAGGTCTGATTGTGAGAAACTCCGCGAGCGAGAGGCAGCCATTGCGCAGGAGGTGAGAGGTGAGTATTTTGTGGGGCGTCGGTACTACATTCCGCTGTGCCGTTTCTGGGGGTATCTGCGTGAGCCCGGGCAGAGTTGGCGTGAGGCCAGACTGGTCATGATGGATGAATCCGTGGTGCATACACCGGACCGCGGGCCGGAGGAGCCTCTGCCTGGTGCGGTGTTTGGCAAGGACCAGAATGTGGAATACATCGTGAGAGGAAAATATACCGGGCGCAAAGCGTATGACCCCAGCACGGACCAGGTGCTACCCGTGTTCCGGGCCACTTCGTATGCGGTGCGTAACAATGAACCGGGTTTCCTGTTTGTGCCGTCAGAGGAGTATAGCGAGGATTTTGTGAGTCTGCGTCCGGCTATCATGCCCAGGCCTGAGGCCTGCGAACGCGAGCTGGCGAAGCCGTGAGCGCTTATGACGCGCATTTCCCGCGCAAGCGCGCAGGTGTTGTGATATACTCTGCATCAAGCTGATTTTTTCGTTTTACTTCGTAACTTTTCAATTTACATATGGCGCAATCCAAAATTCTCGTAGGCCTTGAAATAGGTACCACTAAGACCTGTATGGTGGTGGGCGAAATCCGCCCGGATGCCACCGCCACCATCATCGGTATTGGTGAGGTGAAAAGTGCCGGTGTGCGCAAGGGGGAGGTGGTGGAGCTGAGCATGGCCCGCCAGTGCGTGTGCGATGCCTGGCAGCTGGCCCAGGACCATGCGGATGTGGATATTCTCAACGTGTTCCTTTCTGTGACTGGGGAGCACATTGTGGGCGAGAATAACGTCGGCTATTTCCGTCTGCAGGATAACGAGGATATCATCGAGGATGAACACGCATACGCCGCCAAGGAAAAAGCGGAAAAACTCGAGCTTGCCGCAGATCGTTTCTGTGTGAATCGTGAGTTGGGTGGCTTCTCCATTGACGGGGGCGAGCCGACCCGCCACCCTGCCGGATTGAATGGCCGCACGCTGGATGTGAACTGCCACATCATGCACGGCATCCGCACGCGCCTGCAGAATTCGCTGCTGTGTGTGCGTAAGGTGCCTCTGGAGGTGGAAGACCTTGTGTTTGCACCGCTTGCTACAGCCCAGATGGTCCTGACCCGCCAGCAGAAGGACAGCGGGGCATTGCTTATCGATATAGGCGGTGGCACCACGGATTTCATCTGCTACAAGGGTGGCGATGTTGTGGCCTCCGGGTGTATTCCCATGGGTGGTAACAACATAAACCAGGAAATTGTGCGCCTAACAGACCAGCGTGTCAGCTCCAAGGCGGCGGAGGTGCTCAAGCGTACAGAGGGTAACGCTTTCGGAGATATTAAGGACCACTCTCTGGCTCAGTACAAGAGTGAGCTGGGCATGCATGATGTTTCCATTGAGCGCGGCCAGCTTAACCGCATCATCCGCAACAGCCTGGCGGCCATGCTGCTGCAGGTGCGCGACCGCATCCCCTCTGAGCTGCTCAACCCTGGCATGGGTATCTACCTGAGCGGTGGTACCAGCTTCATGCGAGGTCTGGATGGCCTCTGCCACTACATTTTCGGTGGTATGCCGGTGCACCAGCCTGCACCGCTTCCCCCCGGGCATCACCACTCCTACCTGGCAGATCCGCGCTATTGCACGGCAATCGGCCTTATCCGCTACGCCCAGCGGTATGATGACGATGCCATCAATCCGCGCCGCGAGAACATGCTGGCCCGCTTTCTGAACATGCTGCGTGGCCGCCGTTAACCTTATCATTACATACCAGAAAAAAACTCTCACCATGCTTCCCTACCAGACATCCTCCCGAAAAGAAGATGGTATTGTCATCGTTGGCCTTGGCGGTGCCGGTGCCAGTATTCTGCAGCGTTTCAGCGGTTCCAGCGCTGAGAATGTGCGCCTCTGCATCATGTCGCTGGATGAGCGGCTTGGGCGTGAAAGCGGCAACGTTGAGTTCGTGCAGCTGGGCGCGGGCCTGAATCATGGTCTGGGCTCCGGCGGTGACCCCGAGGTTGCGCGCATGGCTATTGAGGAAAGCTGCGGCCAGATTGATGAGCTGCTGCGCGGCGCCCGCCTGTTGGTCATGGTGGTAGGCCTGGGTGGCGGTACTGGTTCCGGCGTGGCGCCGGTGCTGGCCCGCAAGGCTCAGGAAGCCGGTATTTTCCTGGTATCTGTGGTGGTGATGCCGTTCAGCTTCGAAGGAGCGCGCCGCCGCCGGCAGGCCGATAAGGCGCTGGAGGATATCACCGCCATCTCCGATATCGTGTTCTGTTTTGAAAATGATTACATGGAGGATTTGTTCCGCAGCCGTACCGGCGCACAGGCCGTGTTTGAGGAGGCCAACGCCCTGCTTTCCCAGGCTACGGCATCCGTGCCTCTGCTGGCCAATTCCCCCGGTATCATCAACATAGGACTGGATGAGTTAGTAACAGCCCTGGATAACAATGATTCCCGCTGCATTTATGGCGCAGGCAAGGGCTATGGCCCCAACCGCGCAGAAGATGCCGCCCGCGCAGCGCTGGAATCTCCGCTGGTGGCATACCACGGCGCCCTCCGCCATGCCCGCACCGTAGTGGTGCACATTGCTGGTGGTAATAACATGTCGCTGGCTGAGCTGCGCGTGGCCATGGAAACCGTGCGCGCCGGGCTTGCCGGGGATGATGTGAATATCTTCTTTGGAGCTGCAGTAAAAGCCCACCTGGGTGAGGAGCTGCGCGTGAGCATTATTGCCTCTGTTGATTTCCATGAGATGCAGACTGCTATTGCCGCCGAGGCAGAGGCTGATGCCATGGCTGCCGCTGTGGCACCGGTGGAAGAACCCGCAGAGGCGGTTTCTGAGGAGGACGAACCTGTAGCAGAGGAAGCTCCCCTTGAGGTGGCAGAGGAAGAGGAGAACCTTCCCGGCGAAGAACCTGAGAGTGGCGAACCTTTCCTGGAGCCGGATGATGAACCGGAGCCCCCGCATTACACCCCGGAACCAGCGCCTGTTTCCGAGCCAGAGCCATTGCCCTCCTGGGAACCGGTTCCGCTCCCTGTCCCGGCTTCTGCTCCGCAGCAGCCGGTTGCAATGCTACGCGAAGCCCGCCAGAGTGAATTCAACCTTGATATGGCTTTCGGCACGGCCGAGGATGAGACCCCGGCAGACTCCATGGAGCGAGTGGTTGATATGTTCGGAGTCGATGATGACCTGGAGCGCATGATGGCCAGCCACACCTCATCTCCTTCGCGCACGGCCGGCAAGATAAACGTGTTCCCCAAGAAGGCCGAGGTGGAGGCCGAGGAGGCGCTATCTGCCCGCGTGCGCAGCATGTTTGAGGACGATGCCGATGATGAGGACTCTTTCAAGACTCAGCCGGCCCCGCGTTCTATTCCCCGCCATTCCTCGCTGGGGTACAATGATATGCGCGATATCTTCCCGGGGGACTGAGATAATATCAAGTTCAACGTGTTAGAGTGATTGCCCTCGAATTGCTGATGCCATCCTGCATCAGCAATTGGTATTGGGCGGCGGGCTCAAATTCCGCTTGCTGCGCTCACCGTTAAATTACACTTCTGTTTTTCGTGCGCCCGGGGGCGTCTTTCATGGTGGAACACACGCTTTAACCAGTTATGCAATCCTTGGGATACATGTGCGTGGATTCATAATATCATTTTGACGGTGAATGAAGATGGTAGTATGCTGGGAGTGTAATGAAATGGACTCGTCTTTTACTAGTGTTGGTGATGGGGGCGGGGGTGGCTTCTGCTCTGGAGGCGAAGGGCGTGGCGCAGAGTATGCTGCCGAATGCGCCTCGTTGTCAGACAGATGCGTCTCTGGCTGCTGAGTACATGCAGAAGGCTGTTGCGTCAGGGGATTCTGAGGCATACTCCTATATGGCGGAAATGTACCACTATGGCGAGGGCGTTCCCGCGGATATGCAGAAGGCTGAAACGTGGTATCCAAGGCTATTATTATCAGATGCAGGTGGGGGCGGTGAAGATAGAGAAAAACCGAAAGCCTGAATATGGAGTGAGAGGGGAAATCCGCGCGAGATTTTAAGCTGCTGACAGGATATACTACCCTGGTGATATCATGCCCAGCACGTTTCGCGGCTCGTGCATACGTGTCCCAAAGATTTTGCAGTGCGATAAATTGTTGTTTAGTTCCCTAATCCGCGGGCGAATGCCCGCCGAATTCTGAGCCCGCGAAAGCGGGTGAAAGATGAAAGACAGGGGGAAGCCCGCGTAGCGGGCGCAGCCCCTGGTCCGCACAAAAAAATTAAATGGAGCCCGTGGAACGGGCGACAGAATGTTCGCTACACGTTGAAACCAAAGCCTCTGTCACCCGTTTCACGGGCTCCAGACAATATATTATCGATAGCAGGGGC
>JAZSRB010000034.1:0-18224 GCA_045538275.1 Akkermansia sp.
AAGCCTTCCTGACCATCCCCTGGTTCTGTGCCTTCCTGCTGAAGCGGTATTTGAAAATCAGGCAAAACAAGTAGAGTGTTGTTTTGCCGTGTGGTGGTATGCAAAGAGGTCTATTACAATACGCTCGATGGCAACCATAACTAGGAAACTCTGCTTGCGGTCAAAGAGATTGTGCGACCTGCTGTTGAATGGAGAGATGCGGCTTAAGGTATTCCATGCAAAATAAAAACCCTCCCCATGTGCGCAGTTGAAGGAATCAACGGATTCCAACCCTAAGCGGGGGAGGTTATCTGCACTCATTATACATGTAGTACGGATTTTGTCAAGGGACAGAGACTGAGAAAACGCAAAAAGATCCATCATGAACCCTATTGTCGATTTTATAAAATATTTATAGATAAGGTTTTGTGTTTTCTTGCTTTTTGTTGCCTGTTAATGCCGAAAAGGCCGCAGCTCTATGGGGAGCTGCGGCTTCTGGTTGTTGAATGGTAAAAAGCGGGATGCTTCAGACGAGCTGGGCGATGAGGGTTTCGCGGTCGCCGGGGCAGAAATCCATGGGCGGAATTTCCGGCAGGGTGTAGCAGCCGGCGGCCAGGCGCATGCTGGCACGGGCGGCGCATACCATGACCTGTGCGGTGAGGGCAGGGTTGTTGATGCGCATCTCGAACTTGAAAATCTGGTTCTGCGTGGTGCCGGATACACCTTTGCGTTCCATGTAGACTCCATGTCCCATATCCTTGAGGGAATCGATGTCATCGACCTGCTTCACATGGGTTTCATCGTGGCAGAAATAGTCATCGGCCTTGATGGCGGCTTCTGCTTCTGCAAAGCTGGCGCCTTCCTCGAGCTGCACGTAGACCATGCGGCGGTGCACACCGGAACCGGTGGGAATGGTGAGGGAAAGCGCATCTTTAACGCCTGCCTTGGAGCGGGCCACTACGCTGTGGCCCATGCTCATGCCGGGGCCGAAGTTGGTGTAGGTGATGCCCTTGGGCGCCATGGCGAGCATCATGGTGCGCATCACAGAGTCGGATCCGGGATCCCAGCCGGCGGAGATAACGGCCACGGCGTTATTGGCCTGTGCTGCTTTGCCGAGGGTGCGGCGCAGCTCAACGATGCCGCCGTGAATATCGTAGCTGTCTACAGTGTTGATGCCTTTGGCCAGCAGAGGCAGGGCGGTTGCCTCCACGCTGCGGGTCGGGGTGCAGAGCAGGGCTACATCCACCTGACCGAGTTCGGTGATATCGCTCACGGTCTTGATGCCGTGCACCGGGGCGCTGCCGGCGCGGCGTACGATGCCTACTAATTCCATATCAGGCGCGGCGCGCAGAGCGTCTACTGAGTATTTGCCGATATTTCCGTATCCTACGATGGCTACCTTAATCATCTTACAGAGTTTGTTGGCTGGCGTTGTTAATGAGGCGCGGTGGCGTATGCCCGACCGCTGCGCGCGTATTGTATCCGATTCTCCTCTGCGACGCAAGCACAGACTTGTCGAATTAAGAAAAATGTTGGAATCATTCTAACAAAATTTATCTGTTCTGCTATTTCTGGGTGGAATTTACTGGTAAAATGGTATGATTTGGTGTTAAATACTGTCGAATAAGAATCGGAATAAACATATGGAAAGTAAAATAGTGACTCGAAAGCGTGTGAATATACTCTGCCAGCTACTGACGATAGCGTGTGTGTTGGCTGGAGTCGGGGCTGTGGTCTGCCTGGTGCTGGAGGTGGGAGAATTATGTCTGCTTAACCACAGCTTATATGGCAATCCGGCTGAGCAGACGCCGCTGATAGTTGCGAAGGAGGTGCAGGATATGGCGGAGGATTGTATAGAACCGGCAGCGGTGGCGTGCGGTGCATTGGGCATGGCTGTGGTGTCATCTGTAGTGGCTCTGGTAATTACCTGTCTGCCCGGGAGGGAAGCGATGCCATGAGCTGCGGAAAAAATCAGGAAAGGTTAAAGAATGGGCTTGCGCAGGGGCGGTGAATATGTTAGTTTGTAAGTGTTGAAGCTCCCTGACTACCCTATATGACCGAGCCAACGCAAGCGGCAGCATTGTCGTCTCATAGTGGCGAGGTAAAAGGAGTCGGGGCAGGTGTTCAGCAGGAAAACTAACCCTACCTCATACCCTATGATACCCGAAATTGAAGAAAACAAGAGTACTGTCGTTACCACTCTGCGTCGTAATCTGCACCTGGCGTTTCGCCGTCGCACATGGAGATTCAGGCGCAATGACCGCTTGAATGAACTGCTGCCGCAGGAGCCGGTGCAGCGCAGCCACCATGTGTTGCAGGGTGTGCTGCCGTTGGTGCTTGCTCTGATATTGAGCCGGGCGTAATTCCTGCTTGCGTGATTGTGCCTGATTCGGTAGAATAGCCTCACGCATGGCAGGTTTTTGCGAGATACCGGATGCCCAGGAGGCGCTCAGAACCTTTTTTGGTTTTGAGAGGCTCCGCCCCGGCCAGGAGGAAGTGGTACAGGCCATTCTGTCCGGGCGCGATGCCATGGGCATCATGCCTACCGGTGGTGGTAAATCACTTTGTTACCAGCTGCCGGCGCTGTGTCGCCCGGGGCTTACGGTCGTGGTATCTCCGCTCATCGCGCTCATGAAGGACCAGGTGGATGCGCTCCAGTCGCGTGGTATTCCGGCTGCTGCGGTCAACTCATCTCTGGGGGCAGAGGAATACCGGCAGGTGCTGCTGGCTCTCCGTCGCGGGGAGTTGAAGATTCTTTACGTGGCGCCGGAGCGTTTTGCGCAGGAGGGATTCATGAGTCTGCTGCAGGGAATGCAGATTTCTCTGCTGGCGGTGGATGAGGCTCATTGCCTGAGCCAGTGGGGACACGATTTCCGCCCGGATTATCTGCGTCTGGGGCGTGTGCGCGAGACGCTGGGGTATCCGCAGACGGTGGCGCTTACCGCAACCGCCACAGCATTTGTGCGAGATGATATACTGAGCACGCTGCAGCTGCGGGACCCCGCGGTGGTTATCAGTGGCTTTGGCCGTGATAATCTGGATTTCGGTATCACGCATTGCGAGAGCCGCAAGGCAAAGTTTGAGCGTATCAGCAAGGTGATAGCCCGTTGGAAGAAAGGGATTATATATTGCTCGACCCGCAAGAATGTGATGCTGGTGTTTGAGGAGCTTTCCTCACAGCATGTGAATGTGGTGGCATACCACGCCGGTATGACTGATGAGGAGCGGGAGTTCTCGCAGGATGCCTTTGTTTCCGGCCGGGCAGATGTGGTGGTGGCAACTAATGCGTTCGGTATGGGGATTGACCGTTCGGATGTTCGCTTCGTGGTGCATTTTGAGATACCCGGAAGCGTAGAGGCTTATTATCAGGAAGCTGGGCGCGCCGGGCGTGATGGAGAGGTGGCGGTGTGTGAACTGCTGTTCAACCATGCAGATTTGAAGACTCAGGAGTTCTTCTTTGAAGGAAGCAACCCGCCTGTTGCAATCATCCGCTCGTTGTACAACATGCTCCGCTTCGAGTGTGAGCCTGGTACTCATGAACTCCATATCACGGTGGATGCTATGGCGGAGCGCCTGGGAAAAGAGGTGAACCCCATGGCGGTGAGTTCGGCATTGTCGTGTCTGGTGCATGCGGGGGCTGTGCAGCGCTTCGATGTGCCGGGGCAGCTGACCAAAGGCACTCGTCTGCTGAAACCGGAGGTGAATTTCGAGAGTCTGGGGATTGACCTCGCTGCGTTGGAGGAGAAAGCGCGCCGTGACCATCTGAAGATTGAGGCCATGACCCGCTTTGCCTATTCCGTGGGTTGCCGGCAGCGGTGGATTCTCGACTACTTCGGGGAGGTGGGAGCAGCGGCTTGCGGGCATTGCGATATCTGTGCGGCTTCCGATAGTGAGGAGCGCGAGGAGGTGAGTGGCGATGAGCTGCTGGTGGTGCGTAAGGCTCTGGCGGGAGTGGCGAGAGCTTCGAAACGCGGTGCCGCGGGGGAATGGGTGGCTATTTACGGGCGTGGCAAGGTGATGGATATGCTGCGTGGGGCGAGAAATGCCTCCATGCACCAGTATTTGACCGGCCTTTCTACATATGGTATCCTGAAGGAGCTGACGGATGCAAAGATGAAGGCTCTTTTCCGCGCGATGCTGGAGGCTGGGCTGCTTCAAAGCACGGGTGGGGATATGCCGCTTATCACACTCACCCCGCTGGGCGAGGATGTGATGCAGAGCCGCGCTGTGCCGCGCATGTCCCGCCGTGTGTGGGGCTCTGGTGCCAGTACACCTGGTCAACTATCTGTCCGCAAGGGTAAAACCCGTGAACTGCTGCGGAGCATGGGCCTGGGGCGTTTGGATAAGGAGCTTTACGCTCACCTGGCTGAACTGCGTCGTGATTTGGCAGAGGAGTACCATATGCCGGTGTTCCGAATCATGAATAACGAGACGCTGCGCGCTCTGGCTACTGTGAAGCCTACCACCATGGAGGCTGCTGAGAGACTTAAGGGTGTTGGCCCCTGGCTGCGCTCCCACGGCCTCCGTTCCTTTGTGGAGCTTATTCGTGATTATGAGGAATCATGATGCCTCTGTATCAGTAGATTAGGCTTTTTTCTCGTTGCTGCGGGAACTGGGTGTCATGCCACCTTGTCTCAACGTCGCATATTGCGGGTGTTTACCCCCTCCTTTCCCTATTGGGGAAAGGGCTGTCCAGGCACCTGCAGGAAACCGGATTGGAAAAAATCAGCGGAGCTGCTGCAGGATTTCATCCATTTCTTCGGAGCGGGAGCAACTCATGGCATCCCGGCCGGTACGGTCTTTGAGGTAGGGATTGGCTCCATTGCGAACCAACAAATGAGCCATGGCCCGTTTGTTGTCAATAACGGCGTGCATGAGTGGAGAAACGTTGTTTTCGTCGCAGAGATTGGGGTCGGCCCCTAGCTGCAGCAGTACCTCAACGCATTTTGTCTTGTCGTTCAGCACCGCAGCAATCAGGGCGGAGCGCCCTTCGCAGAGGCGGTTGAAATCAAACCCCTCCTTCTGCTGGGCAAGGATGCGGAGCAACTCATGACGCCCGTTTTCGGCAGCGCTCAGAGCAGAGCGGAGAATAACCTCGGGAGCCTGGGCTGCTTCCGGCTGGGCCAGTAGTCCTCGCACGGCTACTTTTTTGCCGAGAATGGCAGCGAGTTCGAGCAGGGAGCGGCCCTCTTCATCAAAGAGGGTAAAGGGGTTCTTGCCCTGGTCCTGCCATTGGATATTCAATTCGTTATAGGCTGCAATTTCTGAGCGGTAGTCTTTTTCCTGGCGCAGCGTGACCCAGGCGCCGCTGCAGACCACCAGGTACACAGCGCTCCATACCACAGACATAAGCGGCTTGCGCTGGGCCATGGCTCGTGCTATGGCCAGCAGACCATTGACAATGAAGCCTGTGACGCAGAGAGTAAGGAGCCATATCTCTACAGCTGAGGGGGTTTCGATACCAACGCTTACTTTCCAGGAAAGCAGTGCGATGATAATCAGCAGAAGGAAAGGATTGGCGTAATCTTTCATTGCGCAGGGTGGTGGAGTATGGGGATTCTTTATCAGGCCTTGGGGGTGTCGGCTTTGGCTTCCTCAGACGGCTTTTCTTCAGCCTTGGGGGCATCGGCTTTGGCTTCGTCAGACGGCTTTTCTTCAGCCTTGGGGGTATCGGCTTTGGCTTCCTCAGACGGTTTTTCTTCAGCCTTGGGGGTATCGGCTTTGGGGGCTTCAGCTGTTTTTTCTTCAGCCTTGGCGTTGGTTTCGGCGGCGGTCTTCAGTTTTTTGGGAGCAGGAGAATCGCCTGTAGTTTTGGGCCTGGTAACAGAAAGCGGCATGGTTTTCTGCCTGGGCTCAACAGGTTTTTCAGTAGATTTGGCTTTGGAATCAGACACATCCCCCAGTTTTTCACCGGGAGTGGCGGCCTCTTTCTTCTCCTCTTTTTTATCGGTATCCTTGTTGGCTTTAGGTTTGGCGGGAGTGTGGGTGATGAAGGTTTCAAAGAAAGACATGAGCAGAGCATATATCAGGAAGAAAGCGCCGGGAACCGCTGCAACTACCCAGGGGGTGCCCAGAACCATGCTGAGGGCCTCCGGCGCTGCAGGTTCAGAGCTGCTGCTCCAGATATGAACGAGATAGGAGAAGAATTCGCTGATGCCATACCACAAGCCGTAGCTGATGACGGAGGTGATGGCCACGCGGCCGCAGGCAGAGGCACACAGCCAGCCGGCGGCAAAGATGAGACCGGTAATGGCCAGTGGAATCTGATAGCTCAGGGCTGTTTCGCAGAGCTGGCGTATGGCTTCGTTGTTGTATATGGCATGGGGCAGGGCTATCCCCGGCCCGAAGAAACCATAGGTGCCGGCTGCAAGTAATACCAGGATGGAGGCACAGAACAGCACATTCCAGGCCGCTTCCAGTACTCGGGTAAAGGAGAAGACGCCCAGCAGCAGTATGATAACCAGAGATATAGTGAATGCGTTCACACCCTGCAGAATTCCTACCAGCTTGTCGGGGGTAAATGTGGTGTAGAAATCGTTCAGAGAAAGGGTGGGAGAGACCTGGAGGTAGCAAGCGAGCGCCAGCACAATGAGACAGCTGAACAGCACGCGGAAAATGATAGCCATTACTTTCATGACCTGAGTATTTTAGGCAAAATGCGCCGGTTCGTCAAGGTAAAACGCCGCGTTGTATATGATAATTTCGCTTGCTTACGGCAAAAAGCCGCTGGAGAGAATCCAGCGGCTTTTGGAAATGCGGAGGCAGAAGGGGGTTACTGCGGCAGATATTCATTTTCCACCATTTGTTCCAGGGTCTGGCGGCGGCGGATGATGTTCCATTTATTACCATCCACCAGTACCTCAGCGGCCAGCGGACGGGAGTTGTAGGTGGAGGACATGCTGGCTCCGTAGGCGCCGGCGCTCATCTCGGCCAGTACCTCACCGGGCTTCACATCAGCAATGCGGCGGTTCTGGGCCTGGAAATCGCCGGATTCGCAGACAGGCCCTACGATGTCGGCCACGATGTCATCTCCGCTGTGTTCCTGCACCGGCCATATTTCATGGTATCCCTCGTACAGAGCGGGGCGGATGATATCGTTCATGCCGGCATCAATCATCTTGAAAGTTTTGGCCTCACCTTTCTTTTCATACACACAGGTAGTGAGCATGACGGCGGCGTTGCCTACCAGACGCCGGCCGGGTTCAATCAGAATTTTGATACCCAGCGGCTGCAGCAGGGGAATGATGGCATCCGCATAGCTCTGGATGGTAATCTGCTCCGGGTGGGCGGCCCACCACTCCGGCTGTCCTGAGGCCAGGCATTCATCGTATACAATGCCGATGCCGCCGCCGATGGACCAGAACTCGATGTTGTAGAGCTCCTTGAATTTCCTGACGATGGGCATGACCTTCTCGATGGCATCGGTGAACGGCTTCACTTCCGTGAGCTGCGAGCCGATGTGCATCTGCAGCCCCTTGATGTGCAGGTTGGGCATTTCGGCGGCGATGGTGGCGTACACTTCCTCGATGCGGGTGATATCCACGCCGAATTTGTTCTCGGCGTTGCCGGTGGTGATGTATTTGTGCGTGTGGGCATCCACATGCGGGTTCACGCGTACCGCAACCGGGGCTTTCACTCCCATTTCCCCGGCAATGCGGTTGATTTCGCGCAGCTCGTTTTCACTCTCGCAGTTGAAGCAGTAAATCTTCTGCTCCAGCGCATAGCGGATTTCCGGTTCGGTTTTGGCCACTCCTGCATAGGTGCAGAGGGTGGGGTCGCCCCCGGCGTTGATGACGCGCCAGAGTTCGCCAGCGGAGACGATATCGAATCCCGCGCCCTGCTGCGCCATGAGATTGAGGATGGCTTTGTTGGAGCATGCCTTCACGGCATAGGCCACGTGGGCATCAATCGGGGCTAAGGCTCTGCGGAATTCCTCCAGGTCATCCGTAATAGTCTTTCTGCTGTACACAAAGACCGGGGTGCCGACTGCGGCGGCAATGTCTGCTAGGTTGACATCCTCGCAGTAGAGGGATCCATTCTTGTAGGCAAAGGTGTGCATGATTTAATTCTGGGCTTTGTTCTTGAGCTTGGTGACGTGGGGTGGCAGTTCGTCAGAGATGATGGTGGCTACCCAGGAAAGGTCGCGGGAGTTTTCCAGAGCCAGCTTGATGAGCACCATGATGGGCACGGCTAGCAGCATGCCGCAGGGCCCCCATACCCAGCCCCAGAACAGCACGGCCAGCAGCACCACTGAGGTGGCAATGCCGAATTGCTTGCCCAGGAAGATGGGCTCAATGCCATTACCAATGGCAAAGTTGATGGCGATATAGCAGAGGGTGATGATGGCGGCATCTCCCCAGCCGCCCATGAGCAGCGCCATGATGATGGGGGGAATGGCGGCCACAATGGAGCCGATGGTGGGTATGTAGTTAAGCACAAAGGCCACTACGCCCCACAGGAAAGCGAAGGGAACTTCCATGGCCGCGCAGGCCCACCAGGCCAGGGCGCCGGTGCAGGCACTGGCGATAGTCTTGATGAGCAGGTAACGCTGAATGCCACTCAGGGCAACGGTGAAGTCTTCCTTGCCCTTGGAGCTGCTGGGCAGTTTGTGCAGGTTCTTCTTGAAGAGCTTGGCTTCGCCGAGCATGAAGGTCATGAGCACGAGTACCAGGGTGCAGGTGGTGATGAAGGAGATGGCCTGCCCGGAGATAGCCTGTATCAGGCTGACCAGCTGCTGGGTATCAAACAGATCCTGCGGGGAGTGTACCAGGGCACGTGCCTGCTCCTCCAGCCCGAAATTGCCCAGCCAGTTCATGAGTTCATTGTATTTTTCCACCATGCGGCGGGTGAATTCTCCCTGAAGGGTGGCTTTCATATCTGCCGCCAGGAAATTGATGATGCTGGCTACGCCGAACAGGATGCCGCCATCTGCCAGCACAGTAAAGGCTACTGCCAGCCAGTGCGGGAAACGCAGGTATCTGCTGAGTAGCTTGGTGATGGAGTAGCTGATGATGGCCAGGAAACTGGCCATGAGAATGGGTAACAGCACGCTGCGGGCTGCCTGCAGCCCCAGAATCACGATGACAAACGCTGCAGCGGTGAGCAGGAAACGGGCTCCTTCTCCAAAATAGGGTGGACGCTCTTTAGATGCTTCTTGTGGCTCAGACATAGGTTCGCCGCCATTCTACACATGCGCGCGCGCCATTTCAAGCGGAATCGCGATTATGGCAGAAAAATAACCCGGGCAAAGTTCAGGCATCCGGTGCGGTGTCCGGCCAGTCGTGGCGGGGGTAGCGCCCGGCCAGGTCTTTCTTCATCTGCGGGTAGCCATTGCGCCAGAATGAGCTTAAATCGCTGGTAATCTGGTAGGGCCGCTGGTTGGGTGCCAGAATTTCCACCAGGCATCTGACTCGCCCTTCGGCTATGGTAGGGGTCTGCGGTACTCCGAAGAGTAACTGGCATTTGAGCCCGAAGGTGGGGGTGCCGTCCTCGCGGTACAGCAGCCTGACTTCCCGCCCGTTTGCCAGTTTAATGGCTTTCGGCGCATAGCGGTTCAGGCATTCGCGCTGCCAGGGCGAGAGCCATTCTCCCAGGATGGGCAGTACCGGGCGGTTCTGGATTTCCTTGTAACTGACCGCTCCTTCACAAATCATGGTGATGGCTACGAGCCGGTCTTCTTCGCCGAATTCCGGCAGCTCCAGTTCAGGCATGGCCTGGCGCAGGCAGGTGAGGCGGTTAATCCACTGCAGCACGTGGCCATCCCAGCCTTCCAGTCGCAGGTTCCCGCGCACAACTTGTTCTGCCAGCAGGGGCGCGGCATCATCCGGTGCTGCGTCTCCGGTTTCTTTTTCGGCAATGACTAAATCCCGGTAGAGGATGCGGTGGTGACTAAATACACGTTTGCGTGCCGGGTCATACACGGCAATGTCATCTTCTGTTGTGGGTAGCGCCTCCGGGGTGAGAATGGTGCATTTGCTCAGGCGTGTTTCTACGCCCTTACCGCCTATCTCTGTGATTTCTGCAGCCAAGAATACAGCTGCGTTTCTGGCCACGGAATCACTGGGTGTACTGCCACCTCTTCGCTGGCAGAGTCGTGCTGTGCTGGTGGCTGTGTTGTTGCGGGCAGCCACATGCGCCGGGAAACTGCCCAGCAGTCCGGCCACGATGCCCGCGCGGTGCGCGGCGAAATCGGGCATTTCGGGACGACCGGGGAGCATCTGCCGGAAACTCTGGATAATTTCGCGCGCCGCGCGTGCCATGATGCCCAGTCTGCCGCATTCCTGCGTGTTGAAATTGAGTCGTGCGGCCGCTTCCACCGCGCGCCATTCGGCCTGGAAATCAGAGAAATCATCTTCCAGCCGCAGACTGGGGTGCAGCCCGGTGTTCAGCGCAATATCCTCCCCCTGCAGCAGGGCTGCAATGGCGGCCATTTCGGTGCGGCAGCCGGATTCATCGCCCGCCACCAGCAGCCGCGCCAGCACCGGGGGCAGGGGGTATTGCAGCATCTTGCGCCCAATGGGGGTAAGCCCGGCTTCGCTTGCCGCACCTAAATCCACCAGCAACTGCCAGGCTCGGGCGGTTTCGGCCTCGGTGGGGGCATCCGGCCAGGGGAATCGGCGGATGTCGCCCAGCCCCTTACACCCCCAGGCCAGCAGATTCAGGAATGCTTGCGAGATGTCTGCCCGGTGTACTTCCGGCGCGGGGAAGGGGGCGCGGCGGCGGTGCTCGGCTTCGCTCCACAGGCGTATGCAGCGGCCCGGGCCCAGTCGCCCGGCGCGTCCGGCGCGTTGCTCGGCCTGCGCCTGGGAAATGGGGACAATATGCAGGGTGGAGATGCCGCGCAGCGGATCCCATCGGGATTCGCGGGCGGTTCCGCTGTCTACTACCGAGCGTACGCCCTCAATGGTGAGCGATGTTTCGGCAATATTGGTGGAAACAATCACCCGTGGCCTGCTGCCGCATTCCACTGCGAGTGCCTGTGCTTCCGGGGTGAGCTGCCCGTGCAGGGCAAAGACATCGCGCCCGCGCATCCAGCCCACATTCTCCAGAATCTCCACCGTGCGGCGGATTTCGTACGCACCGGGCAGGAATACGAGCACATCGCCGCAATCCGGCTGTTCCACCAGCTCGCGCACGGCTGCGACGCATTGCTCCCACACCGGGGGTGCCTGTACGTAGCCGAATTTGTTGCGCACCGGAACGGGGGGCATGTAGCTGACTTCCACCGGGTAGAGCCTCCCTTCTGCCCGCAGCACCGTGGCCTGAGGCAGGTAGTCCTGCAGTTTGTCCAGTTCCAGCGTGGCCGACATGACAAATACGCCGATTTCCGGGCGGCTGCTGCGCTGCAGTTCCAGCACCCGGGCCAGGCATAAATCCCCGCTCAGCCGGCGCTCATGTACTTCATCGAAAACGACGGCCGAAACCCCGCGCAATTCCGGGTCTTCGGTGAGCCGGCGCTCCAGAATACCATCCGTCACAAAAAGAATGCGGGTGGCAGCACTACGCTGAGAATCAAAACGCACGGTATAGCCCACTTCCTGACCCAGCCGGCAGGGATATTGCCGCGCCACATAACCCGCCAGCAGCCGTGCCGCCAGACGCCGCGGTTGCACCACGATGATAGTGCCTTTGCCTCCCCAGCCAGCCTCCAGCAGCATGCCGGGTACGCGGGTTGATTTGCCGCTGCCGGTCGGCGCACTCAGCAATACGCAGAATCCCGGCTGCCGTACGGCTTCCAGTATTTCGCTGCGTATCTGCTCAATGGGTAACATCTGCCCGCATTGTATCTCATCTCTCCGCTCTTAGTCAAGATTCTTCAATTCTGCTGCCTTACACGTGTTTTCTTTCGGAAATCCTGATTTTTTACCTTTAAAACCAATATTTACCGGTTTGAAGTGCGAAAATGGGGGCAAAAGCGCAAATTCGGGGCTTGCAGAGAAGTGCTGATTGTGGTATAAAGTATCAGTTACCTATGCCGAGAACTGCGGTCATCAGCGATATTCACGCCAACCTGCACGCACTTTACGCCGTTATGGCAGATTACCAGTGCGAGCAGTGTACGGATGTTGTGTGCCTGGGAGATGTGGTGGGGTATAACGCTTATCCTCAGGAGTGTGTGAATGAAATCCGTGCTATCGGGTGCCCTGTGGTAAAGGGAAATCATGACGAGGAGGTTTGCCGCGAGGACCAGACCCGCATGAACCCCATTGCCCGGCAGGCAATGGAGTGGACCCGCTCCCGCCTGAATGAGGAAAGTCTCACATGGTTGCGGCGGCTTCCGCTGCAGCGCATTGAGCGTTCCCGGTTTGTGATGGTTCATTCCAGTCTGGATCAACCCATGGCATGGAACTATATTCTGAACGCCAATGATGCCGCGGGTAATTTCAACCGCCAGTTCCTGCCGGTTTGTTTCCATGGGCACACTCACCAGCCTCGGGTGTTTGCGTGGGATGGCCGCCACTCCATCGAGATGGCGGAATACTGGCAGCAGCTCCTCCAGGAGGGCGAGGCCATCGTGCAGCTGCAGCCCGGTCTGAAATATTTTATTAACGTGGGTTCCGTGGGGCAGCCGCGCGATGGCGACCCCCGCGCCTGCTATGCCATTTACGATTCAGACGCCGCAACGGTAACACTCCGCCGCGTGGAATACGACGTAGCTGCTGCTCAGCAGGCGGTGCTTGCTGTCGGACTGCCGGAATACCTCGCCGAACGTCTTGGAAACGGTCAATAAGCTTTCTAACTAATTTACACGCTCTTTTCTCTCCCCATGTCGTTCATCAGTCGCACATTTCCTGCTCTTGCTCTGTTGGTTCTGGGGGCCTTGCTGGCCATGTACCTGGTGCCGATTGAACTGGAACAGATGAAGTGGGAGGTTCCCGGCAGACCGGAGGACTACCCCATTGAGCAAGTATTTCGCCCTGTCCTGCTGACCATACTGTGTTTTCTGCCGTTTGTCGGGGCTGTCATCTACGGCTTCATGGGCACAATGGACCGCTACATGACCCGCAATTTCATCTCGTACTTCCTGATGTGTACGATGATTCTGCTGCTCATCTACATCCTGGCAGACTTCACGGACAACATGGAGCGCTTCCGCACCCGCTTTGAGGACCCCGTGCTCCAGGCGCTGCACTTCTATGGTACACAGCTGCCCATGTTCCTGTACCAGATTCTGCCTTACACGCTGCTCATGGGTACCCTGTGGTGCCTTAGCAAGCTGTGCGGCGGAAGCGAAATCACCGGCATGCTCCAATCCGGGCGTTCTCTGCTTCGCCTCTGCATGCCCATCTTTTTGATGGGGACGCTCATCTCTCTTGCATACGGTATCTGCGGTTTCCACTGGGCTCCCAGCGGCACTCTTTACCGCGAAATGGTGATGAAGCGCAACACCAACCCGGACGGCTCGCCTCGTTCCATCGTTTATCGGAGCGATGCCACCGCCCGCATCTGGCGCATCGTGACTCCGGCGCTTGTGACCAGCCCGGGCGACCCCATGGTGGGGGTGACTATCGACCAGTTTGATAAAGATGTGCGCGGCCGCCAGCTCAAACAATACCGCGCAGACCGCGCCACCTGGAACAAGGAGGAATCTACCTGGACGCTGGAGAATGTCTACATCCGTGAAATGGCCGCCCCCGGTATACGCCCCAAGGACGATGAGCACGTGGCCACCATCACTCTGCCGTTCGAGGAAAAGCCTTACCAGATTATCAGCCCTGGTCACAATGACCGGGCAGATGCCATGAGCACCTCAAGCATGTACGAATATCTGGATTCCGGAGCCGGCTCCAAGGAAGACCGCCGCAAACTGCGCACCGAGTGGCATGTACGCATTGCCCGCATCTTCTCCTGCATGGTACTCGTGCTGCTCGCCATTCCCAGCGCGGTAACTTTCCAGCGCCGCGCTACCATGAAAGGCATAGGTATAGCCGTGCTGCTGGCCGCGCTCATGCTCTTCTTCTACCGCGTATTCCCCTCCCTCGGTGAAGCCGGCGTGGTGAAACCCTGGCTGAGCGCCTGGATCCCCAACATGCTCTATATCGTCATTGCGGTATATCTGTATGTGAAGAACCTTGCGCATCGCTCCGTGCTGGAATGGCTGCGAGACCGCCTCAACGGCAACCCCTGATGAATTTCACCTATGCAGCGTCCCAAAGGAATCATTTTCGATTTCGACGGCGTTCTGGTCGATACCGAATGGGCCATCTACCAATCCTGGGTGAAGCTCTATGCCCGGGAGGGGCAGGAAATCACCATTGAGACCTACGCACCATGTCTGGGAGCAGGATATTCGCATTGGGACCCGGCCTCACACCTTGAATCCCTCACCGGCAAAAAATACAACTGGGAGAAAGAAACGCCCGCCCGCCAGGCCGTGCTGGAGGCCGATTTAGCGCGCTCCGGCCTTATGGAAGGCGCCGCCGAACTTCTCGATTGGTGCGCGGAGCAGGGCGTCGGAATAACAGTCGCCTCCTCCTCCTCCCGCCGCTGGGTGCAAGGCTGGCTGGAACGCCTCAGCATCTACAACCGCTTTGCCGGCGTATTCACCCGCACAGACGGCTACCCGGTGAAACCCAACCCAGCCCTTTTTGAAGCCGCGCAGCAATGCCTCGGCTTGCAGAAAAACGAATGCCTCATTATCGAAGACTCGGAAAACGGCACCATCGCCGCGCAGAATGCCGGCATCCCCTGTGTAGCCATCCCGAATCGCATGACGGCGCACTCCGATTTCTCCCGCGCCGCCTATCGCAGTACTTCGCTACGCTCCTTACTCTTGACTCTTCGCAGCCTTTGATAATCAAGCAGCTCGGGAGTAGCGTCATAAAAAGAATAAAAAAATATAAATTTTGGCTTGCTTTTGTGCCGGGATTGGTGTAAACTCTTGCCGCACCCCGTCCAGGACGGGCTTGCAGAATGGCTCGGTAGCTCAGTTGGTAGAGCAGCGGATTGAAAATCCGCGTGTCGGCGGTTCGATCCCGTCCCGAGCCATTTTTTTTGTGCCCGTACAGCGCGAAAAATTGCTCTTCCCACCGGGGCGTAGCTCAGCCTGGTAGAGCGCCAGCTTTGGGAGCTGGATGTCGCAGGTTCGAATCCTGTCGCCCCGAGCCTTTTTCTCCTTGTCCGATGTTCTGCTTTTTTTCATAGAGTAACATGGGCCGCTTCTTCCTTCTGATTAGTAGAAGAATCAATAATTTGTTTCACATCTGATTAAAAACTCTTGCTTTTTACTCAGATATGAGACATAATCAGGCATCATGAACGAGAGATGGCCACTCTATCCGCAAGCTGCAAAAGCCCTGAAGAAGCTGGGAAATGATTTGCGGGATGCCCGGCGCCGGCGGCGTATATCAACGACGACGCTTGCGGAGCGTGCGCGTATATCGCGGGCAACGCTGTACCGCATCGAAAAGGGAGATGCCGGGGTATCCATGAGCAGCTACGCAGCGGTTATCTTTGCTCTGGGCCTTGTTGAGCGCCTGAGCGATGCCTTTGATGCGCGTCACGATGCCGTAGGATTAGGTCTGGAAGCAGAACAGATGCCAAAGAATATAGTGAATAAGCGCTATGACCAATGATACAGAGATAGGGGTGTATACCGATTTATTGCAACCTGGTGCAGACTGCATCCGGGTCGGGACATTGTGGATACACCACCGCCGTCAGGGCTCTGCCAGTTTTGAATACAGCCAGGAGTGGCTGAACCACCCACACAGCTACGAGTTGGAGCCTATGCTACCGCTGGGACGAGGAAAATACCATACCGCCCCGGGACAAGTGCTTTTTGGAAGTATGAGCGATAGTGCACCGGATAGATGGGGGCGCCGACTGATACAGCAAGCACATCGCAAAGGTCTGCCGGGATATCCGACGGTGAGCGGAGCATTGGGGGAGCAGCACTATCTGCTTGGGGTAAATGATATGGCCCGCATGGGTGCCCTGCGTTATTCTACCGATGGAGGTGCTACTTTCCTGCACACGGAAGAGGGAGCAAGCATTCCGCCGATTATTGATCTACTTCCCTTGCATCATGCAGCGGAACACCTCTGCCGCGACACCGCAACACCGGCGGAATTACGCATGCTGTTGAATCCCGGTTCTTCCCTGGGTGGTGCATGGCCCAAGGCTAGCGTAAAGGATGAGCAAGGCAATCTCTATATGGCCAAGTTCAGCAACTCCCAGCAGGAATACGATGTAGTAGCATGGGAGGCGGTGGCCACGACAATCGCAGCCAAAGCCGGGATTAGAGTTCCGGAGTTCAGTCTCAAACGCCCGGCACGTGGTAAGAGTGTGTTTCTGAGTCGTCGATTTGATCGCAGCCCCAGTGGTACGCGTCTGCCTTACATTTCCGCGATGACGATGCTGCAAGCTCAGGACGGGGAGGTTCGCTCCTACACAGAGCTGGCAGAATATATGAGCCAGTATACAGCAAATCCCCGGGCAGACCTGAAAGAACTGTGGTGCCGCATAGCGCTGAGCATCATGGTGACCAATGTAGATGATCATTCTCGGAATCATGGTTTCCTTCGTCTGGAACGAAAGGGGTGGCAACTGGCACCGCTGTTCGACGTCAACCCAACCCCGGAACATGTCAAGGGACATACTTTGTCCATGGATATCGTGGAAGGCGACAATACCGCTTCACTCAACCTGCTTTGCGCATGTGCTGATATTTTCTACATACGCCCCAGAGAGGCTAAGGAGCTACTCATCCCCATAGCCCGGGCTGTATCAGGCTGGCGAAGCATTGCAACGAATATGGGAATCCCGGTTGCTCAGCAGGAGGAAATGGCAGGAGCCTTTGAGCATGCTGCTGGCTACAATTCGGTGCTTAAGCCATAAAGCAGTTTGTTTTCACGATGTGATTTCCCGATTCTTAACTGGGGATATAATAAAGATGAGAGGATTATTTGACGGAATGAGCCTTTAATGCTGGTGGAAGCAAGTGCGAAATGAAGAGATGATCCCGAAATTAGCCGGGAGTTGCTAATCTTCTAATTATGAGGGAGTGATAAGCTGATCTTAGATGAGTATACTGATTTAGCGTCTTCCCTATCCCTTTCAGGGTAAGGAAGACGTTGTAGAAGCGTCTCTGCGGCTGATCTTTTATCCAACCGGCTAAGCAGCGATTTGGGTGTGCCGTGAAGCTGAGCCAGCAGCCGCAGGCGATTCAACATATCCAGCGTCTCGTTCCGGTTTCTGGAATAGGCATAGTCGCTATCAGCTTTGATAAGGATGGAGAAGGATAGCTCCGTTATGCGACGGATAACCATCCCAGTGACAATAAATGACATCCAGACTTCCATCCTCATTCTGGATACCGATGTTTGATCGTGTACTCATTGTTGGCGATTAGTGGGTTAATTTTGATAAAAAACACACGCTCAATGCGCGCGGAGTGGGATAACCATCCCGCTCAGGCATATATAACCCGTAAAAGCGCCAATTTTCACTCATCCGGGGGCGTATGTGCCGGTGTATACGCTTATTTGCCAGGCAACAACGTACAGAGAGACCTAAAAACGCTGTCTATTCAGGATGAAACAGATGTTGTAGGCTTACACCAAGCAATATGTCAAAGATGATTATTCTCAGCAATTGAAAGAGCCACACCTATCTGGTAGAATCTCTCCGCTTTTCCGCCGACATGCCGCATGGCGGGTGTCTACGCGCACCGTCAGCGGGAAGTAAGCCTGTCCTTAGCGCTGATGGTAACGTAGCCGCAAGGATACGGAACAGCAGCTAACCATGGCTGGTGGAAAAAGACATTCATGAACATCCGCATCATGATAGAGCTGATAATGCCCATTTTGCAGGTAATCCTGTTTGTGATGAACTTCATCCGATGAGCATGTAAGGCTCCGCACGGTGGGCGGCCACCTGCCGTGCGCGTTCCTTTCAAAATCCTTTCAAAATACCGAGTTTGTTTGCTATGTTGCGAGTACAAATAAGGGTTGAATTTGTTAATTGTTTGTGATATAAGGCGCCGCAATTTCATGGATAAAACAAAGAAAGCCGCCTTTTTTTCAGGGATTCTGCTCATCGTGCTGTTTGCATGCACGGCCACGCTTGTGGCAGGATTTGAGTGGGTGAAGATACTGAGACTGAGCCCTCTGATTGTCGGTATCATTCTGGGTATGGTGTATGCGAATACCCTCAGGAAGCAAGTGCCGACTGAGTGGAACCCTGGCATAGCATTTTGTACTCGGCAGGTGTTACGCACAGGTATCGTGTTGTATGGCTTTCAA
>JAZSRB010000033.1:0-30577 GCA_045538275.1 Akkermansia sp.
CGGGGCGTTCTTGTGATTTCTTTCGTGCCTCAACCCAGTCCTGAAGCATGGGGTGCATCAACTTAGCACAGGGATAACCCATTCCTGCCCATATTTCACGCAGAAAATCCACCTGTTTGGCATCAAGAATCTTTCGGCGCCCCCTATTTTTGCGCTTTTGTTTATGCAGTCCCTGAGTCAACACTGTGATGGCATGTTTTCTTGACTTATAGCCAACATATTGCATTAAGTCATCTATGATTGCTGATTTCTGACTGCGAGAGGTGCATTTACCATAGAGAAGCATTGACCTCAAAACGAACCTTTCTTTTTCTTTTCCGCTCATCATTAAGTGCATGTAAGTATTATAGTGCTTCTAATTTTGAGGCAACCATAAAACTTCATCACCGCAGGCGAAACGGCTATTCCTCGTTGGGTTCGATTTTTTTTGAGGCAATGCGGTCCGAATGCGCCTGCGGCATATGGAGCAATATAGACTTGATACTTGGGCGCGCACGCGGTAAGGTAGTGGCATGCAGACGCAACTCATTATCCCGCTGGAGGAATTCCCCGAGGAAGGCCGCTACCTGAGCGGAGAGCTCGATGCCGCCGTATTCGGTATCGACAGTGCCGCGCTGCGCAGCACCGGGCCGCTGAGCTATGAACTGGAGGTCCAGCTATTCGAGACCGAACTCATGGTGCGCGGCAGACTCTCTGCCCCCTTCGAGCTGCGCTGCGACCGCTGCCTGGCTTATTTCCCCTACACAGTGGAGCTTGAAGACCTGGCCTACTCGTATGACGTGAAAGGAAAACTGGCGCTGGATATCACCGATGATTTGCGCGAAGAGGTCGTTTTAGCCCTGCCCAGCTACCCAAAATGCGAAATTTCAGACCTTGAATGTGAAATAAATGACACTTTTGGTGATTTTAGGCTGGACAAAGACCCCCAACCCGGTGTAAACTCTGCCACCCCGAGTGGCGAAAGCGTCTGGGATGCCCTGGATTCGCTTCCCAAAGAATAAGCGCCGGAGTTCCACTCAATGTATCACATCTCGAGAAAATCTTAAACCAGATATAGAACTATGGCAGCTCCGAAACGCAGAACGTCCAAGATGAAGCAGCGCTCCCGCCTGGCCGCCCAGGCCTGGAAGGCTCCCAAGCTCGGCAAGTGCCCGAAGTGTGGCGCAGCCGTCCCCGGTCACACCGCCTGCCCGCAGTGCGGCACCTACAAGACCCAGAGTGGTGCTGAGGTCGTGGTGAAGCTGGTGGACTAATTCCGCTGACATTCAATACAACTGACAATTTTCAGCAACAGCCCGTACTTTCGAGTATGGGCTGTTTTTGTGTTGACAAGATAACATTATCTGCTAGAGTAGGGTTAAGTTTTTTTTAACAACCATTCCCCCATTTTCATGAAGCTTGCACTCGATGCCATGGGCGGTGATAATGCACCGCAAATCAACGTGGATGGCGCTAAACTCGCGCTGGCACAAATCCCAAATCTGGAAAAAATCTACATGGTGGGCGATGGTGATACCGTGAAAGCCGCCTGCGAAGCCGCCGGCATTGCCGACCACCCGAAAATCGAATTCGTCCATGCCCCGGAGGTCGTGACCATGGAGGAAAGCGGCATCATGGCCGTACGCCAGAAGAAGAAATCCTCCATGAGCATTGCCGTGGACCTGGTGAAGAGCGGCGTGGCAGATGCCGTGCTCTCCGCCGGCAACACCGGTGCCGCCGTGGCTGCCAGCACCATCAAGCTGCGCCTGCTGCCCGGTGTGGAACGAGCCGGCATCATCTCCCCCCTGCCCGCTGCGCATGGCAACGTGCTGGTGAGCGACACCGGCGCCAACCCGGACGCCAAGCCCAGCCACATGGTGGGCTACGCCGTGATGGCCGCGCTCATGTCCCGCTACGTGTACAACCGCCCGCAGCCCCGCGTGGGCGTAATGAGCAACGGCACCGAGGACTGCAAAGGCAGCGAAACCTCCCTGGCCACCTATGCCCTGCTCGACGCGCTGAACAAAAAAGGCCTGCTTCCCTTTGAATTCGTGGGCAACACCGAGGGGCACGACCTCTTTGAACACGGGCTCGATGTAGCCGTGACCGATGGCTTCACCGGCAACATCCTCCTTAAATGCGTGGAAAGCACCGCCAAATTCTTTGCCCACACCATGAAAGCCGCCATCAAGAGCAGCGTCATGGCCATGATTGGCGCACTGGGCATGAGCAGCGTCTTCAAGACCCTCAAAAAGCGCATGAGCGCTGATGCCGTGGGCGGCAGTCCCCTCATCGGCGTAAACGGCCTCTCCATCATTGCTCACGGCTCCGCCACCGGCGTGGCCATCCTCAACGCCATCCGCATGGCCTGCGAGCTCCACGAAAACAACGTGAACAAACAGATTGTAGAAACCATGGGCAAAATCAACGAAGCCCTCAAGGAGATTGGCTCCGCAGAATAAAGCTCACACTTTGTACACCTTTCCCCGCCCGCACGCGCCCACCCCGCGCCTGCGGGCGGCTTTTTCTGACAGCTGCCATATAACAAGAGAGCCTCGCATGATGCCAATGCCTTGTAACTTATAAAAAGTTATAGTGCATTATATGCATATATACATGAGAAAGTTTGGTACTTTTGATTACAATATCCTCCAGAGGAACAGATATGGATAATGTAAGCAATCCTTACACCCCGGGAGAAATCCAGTAAATACCATTCAGCATGCTGAACCGGGTTCTGGCAAGCCGCCAAAGGTAGTACGAGGTGGGAGGTTCGAAGTAAATATTTGCGGGCGAACGCCCGGGGAACTTCGGGCTCCGTACCTCGCACTTCAAATTCCGATTTGCCGGGCAGTTCAGGGGAGAGAAGACACCGGGAATCAGCGGTGGAAACCTTTTTCGTGGCGCAGGAACTCGGAGTACACCGGCAGCATCCTGAGCTGCTCCAGGTCATGAGGTTGCAGTTTCAGGCGTGTACGATTGCCAGGGGCCGCAAATGAGGTGGCAATATCCTGCATGGGGTCAAGTTCCATGAGCACCTGGTCATCAGCATCCATGAACTGCAGCGTGTAATACGAGCGGGAGGAAGGTTCGCGACTGCGCTCAGCGTGAATCAGCTCACCGCGCTTAATCCACTCCAGCAGACGCACATATTCCGAATGCGTAAAATGCAACACATCCCCACGCATCAGCAGCGTGTACAGATCCGTAGTATCCCGGCGGAGCATCGGCGGATTATCGCACCTGAAACAGGCATGAACAGCTGTGCCCTGCGGAAGTATCAACTTACCATGTTCAGGGTCGCTTGCATATTGAGCATGAGAAACATCCGACATGTCAAACTTGCCATGTCCACACCCCGCCAGCGCAACCGCAGATAAGCAGAGTGCCAGAACCCTCATAGTGCTTTTCTTCATGTGCTTTATTCTAACACCAGAGAAAACCCAAGTCAATATACCTTGTCAAGAAAACTCGTATTCCGGAAACAACACCCCATACAAGCAAAATAGACCGGAATACGGCATTGACAATACTTTGGCGTAAGAGTAGAATCTCACGACTTTTCAAATTTTACCCCTGAATTTACATGTACAATCCCGAATTCAAAAATCGTCTGGTGAGCGATCTGGAGGCCCTCAAGGCCGCCGGTCTGTTCAAGCAGGAGCGTTACATCGACACCCAGCAGTACTCTGAAGTGGGTCTGAAGGATGGCAGCCAGGTTATCAACATGTGCGCCAACAACTACCTGGGCCTGGCCAACAGCCCGGTGCTCATGCAGGCAGCCAAGGACGCCATCGACCGCTGGGGCTATGGCATGGCCTCTGTGCGCTTCATCTGCGGCACCCAGACCCTGCACCAGCAGCTGGAAGAACGCCTCAGCGCCTTCCTCGGCACGGAGGACACCATCCTCTTCGGTTCCTGCTTTGATGCCAACGGCGGTCTCTTCGAAGGTCTGCTGAGCAAGGAAGATGCCATCATCTCCGACTCCCTGAACCACGCCTCCATCATCGACGGCGTGCGCCTGTGCAAGGCAGCCCGCTACCGCTACGCCAACAACGACATGGCCGACCTGGAAGCCAAGCTCCAGGAAGCCAAGGCCGCCGGTGCCCGCACCATCCTGATTTCCACGGACGGTGTGTTCTCCATGGACGGCATTGTAGCCAGTCTGGACAAGATTCACGAGCTGGCTGAAAAGTATGGTGCGCTGGTGCATTTCGATGAATCCCACGCCACCGGCGTGCTGGGCAAGCGCGGCCGTGGCACGCATGAACACTGCGGTCTCTTCGGCAAGATTGACATCACCACCGGTACTTTCGGTAAGGCTCTGGGTGGAGCGTCCGGCGGCTATGTATCCGCCAGAAAGGAAATCGTGGACATGCTGCGCCAGAAAGCCCGCCCGTACCTGTTCTCCAACAGCGTGATGCCCGCCATTGCCGCCACCACCATCAAGGTGCTCGATATGCTTGAAGAATCCACCGAGCTGGTAGAGCGCGTGCAGAGCAACGCCGCCTACTTCCGCAAAGGCATGGAGCAGTGCGGTTTCACCCTCGCCGGTGCCGGACACGCCATTGTGCCGGTGATGATTGGCGATGCCGCCCTCTCCCAGCGCATGAGCAACCGTCTGCTGGAGCTGGGCGTATACGCCATGGGCTTCTTCTACCCGGTGGTTCCCAAGGAACAGGCCCGTATCCGCACCCAGATTTCCGCGGCCCACACCACCGAGCAGCTCGACCGCGCCATCGCTGCCTTTGCAACAGCCGGCAAGGAACTCGGCCTCATCAAATAAACCGCGCAGAAGCACTTATTTCCGCATCCCCCGCCCGGTACTGCCGGGCGGGGGATTTTTCGTCGTACCTGAGCGGAGCGAGGTATTTCACACACGCAAAAGCGTGTATGAAATACCGCAGTTCCTGCGGTATGGATTGCGGCGGATGATGTATCGGCATTTCATGCCGATAAATATGCTGGCATGGCTGGCAGCAATATGATAAACTGGGCGCGCAGACGAAGCCATGAGTGAAATTCGCATAGATGGAGCAGACAGCATACCAGCACAACCCATGCTGGTGCTGCCCAACCGTGTGGATTTACCCACCATGCTGGAGCTGGAGAAAGCGCTGGGCGGCCACGGTCGCATTGCGTGGATGGTAGAGAACACCCTCATGCCGGGAGAAGCCGTCATGAACCACCTGCACGAAACCCGCCCCCCCGGATTTTCATGTGCTGTGAACCAGCAGGGGCGCGAGGCAGTGGTCCAGAAAGCACGGCAGCAGCTGGAGCGCGGGCGCCATGTGGTGCTGCTGCCCGGGCGACCGCTGCAAGCCCCGGGTACATTGGCAGATGTACCGGCCCACCTGCTCTCCCTCTTTGATACCACCCCGCTGCACGCCATGCCCGTATACGTGGGCATGTACAACAACTATTTTGATGCCGCCATCACCACCCGTGAGCCATACGACCGCCTGCACATCAGCTTCTGCCCGCCGGTGCGCGCCGGCAGCCAGCTGGGAGTCCGCGTGCAGGCAGCGTGGATGAGCGCCCAGGTGGCCCAGCTGGAACAACTACCCATGCTGGAGCATGCTAACCTGCCTGAAATGCTGGTGGAGGCCATGCTGCGCAACCCCAAAGGGCAGCTGATTGATGGCATCGATGATTCCATCCTGCCCTACCGGGATATTCTTTCTGCCGCAGTCATGACCACCAGCGTGCTGGAAAAGCACGGCAGCACCACCCGCATGGGCATCATCCTGCCTCCCGGCAAGCTGAGCACCATTGCCAACCTGGCCTGTCTGCTGGCCGGCATCACCGCGGTCAACATCAACTACACCGCCTCGAAAGAACAATTTGAACACATGGTGAAACAAGCCGGTCTCACCCGCTTTATCACCGAAACCCGCTTTGTCAATAAACAACGCCAGTTCTCCTGGCCACACAGCCGCGACCTCATTTACCTGGACGATGAACTGGCCGAGCAAGGCGCCTGGAAACTGAAAGCCTGGAGCACCATCAGCAAACTCCGCACGCCGCAGCAGCTCATGCAGCACGCCAGAGTGGCAGCCTCCTCCCCGGAAACAGAAGCTGCCATCATCTTCACCGGCGGCACAGATGCTCAACCCATGGGGGTACCCATTTCCCACCGCATGCTGCTGGCTGGAGCCATCAGCCTGCGCAGCCGGCTGGAGCTGAATCCCGGGCACGATGTTCTACTGAGCGTGCTGCCGGCCTACACCGCCGTCGGGTTGATTACCGGTCTGCTGCTTCCCCTGCTGGGCGGGTATAACATGGTAACCTACCCCACACCCACCGCCGGCAAACGCCTCTGTACGCTGATTCACCAATACCACATTGCCCTGGCCGCCAACACACCTGCCGGTATACGAGCCATGCTCAAGGCCGGCACCGAACCCACCGCCTTTGCCCAGCTGCAATACTGCCTGAGCTGCGGAGCCAAACTCCCCGGCGGGCTGACAGAACAAGCCCGGCAGCGCTTCGGTCTGCAACTGCTGGAGTGCTACAGTACAGCCGAGGTACTCCCCTTTGCCGCAGCAGCCATGCCTGCCCCGGCTGCCGACCCGGATTCCACACGCCCCATGCTGCCCACCACCCGCAAAGGCGGCATCGGCGCACCTCTGCCAGGGGTAGCCGTGCGCATTACCGGTCTCTACACCCCGGAAGCTTCACCCACACCCTCCAACCCCGGGCTGGTCTGGCTCCGCGGGCCCGGGGTAACCCGCAGTTACCTGGGCATCAGCAACGAGGACTCTCCCCGCATGCACGGCAACTGGTTCTGCACCGGTGACGTAGGCTACATGACCCCGGATGGTCTGCTGACCATTCTGGGCCGCAAGGTGCGTTTCACCCAGATGGGCAGCGAAATGATTCCGCACGTGCAGCTGGAGGAAATTCTCTACAAGATATTCAACGTAACGCCAGAGGAAAATGAACGCAAACTCGCAGTAGTAAGCGTACCCAGCCGCACCGGAGGCGAGGAACTCGTCATGCTCTCCACGCTGCATAAGGAGGTCATTCCCTCCGACTACCTCACCCTGCGCTACGGAGTGACCAACCTGCACCTGCCCAGCAGCTGGGCCCCCAGGCACATCATCCCGGTAAAATACATTCCCACCCTGCCCAACGGCAAACTGGACTACCAGACCTGCTTCCTGGGAGCCTGCCGCATGCTCAAAATCAAGCTGGGATAAAAAGCAGATGGACTAAGGACAATTTGCAAATGCTGCGAGCCCCAGGATTGCAGAGTAAGTATCGCATTGCCGATGCGATAATGCGCAAGTATCTAAGCCGCTCTTCTTTATTGTTGATTTATATCTCGCGCCAGAAAACAAGGCATGCGAGCTAATGTAACAAAAGCCCTATTTGGCTTTACACCGCATAGGGAATGCGATACACTGATGCCGTAATTTGATTCCTGCATCTCTTCAACCTGAAAGATATATGAAACTGTGTGCCTTTCTCGCCTTGATTACTACCTTCACTCTGACTACTGTGCTGCCGGTGGAAGCCAAGGGTGATTCTTCTGGCATAACATCGGCAACGAAGAAGAAAGCCAGAACGAAGACTACGACTAAGAAGAAGAACGGGAAAATACAGAAAACCAAGCTGCTGACAGAGACGGAGGGTCGTGAATTACTGGAGAAACTGAACATTGCGCCGGAAAAATACCAGGAAACCCTGCTGCAAGTAGCCGGCGAACCGGATAAGGTGCAGGTGCTGGCGGCTTTGCTTGCCGTAGGGGCCGACACAACTAAAGCAAATCAGGAAGGCGAAACACCCCTGTCCATAGCGCTGGATGTGGGTAATGCTCCTGCCATCAGGTTGTTTATCCAGTCCAAAGTAGCAAAGGTGGATGAATGGAACCCGCTGGAACGCGCCGCGGTTACAGGGAATACCAAGAAAGTGCTGAAACTGGTGAAGCAGGGCGCCGATATCTTCGAAATCGGTAAGAGCGGGTTTTCTGCCGTTCATCTGGCGGCTGCGGCCTGGCATCTCAAATGCGTGGAAGCTATGCTGCGTGCCCCGGAAATAAAAGAAAAAGCAGAAGCATTGCTGAAGGCTCCGGAAACGGACAAGACTTCGCGAACTCACCAATTAGCATTGCGTGCGGCTACCGGCGAAAATTTTCAGAAGCGAGGGGGGGGGCATGGTAAAACCCTGATAGGAAGTTCAACACTCGCGGGTAGCATCACAGAGTTTAACCTTTCCCTGGCGGCACCGGGACTGAATCTGGATGAATCTTTTGTGGAACCAGAAGAAACTGATTTTGAGGAAAACGTGCGTGTGAGCATAGTCGGGGATCTGGTGTGGGGTGATCGGTTTAGGAAAAGCCCCTACTGGAATAGCAAGATTCATTGTCTCCTTAAGTATTCACCGGGGCCGTTGCCTCCACTGCATAAAGCGGTGATTTCCGGCAATACAGAGGAGGTTCGTATGCTATTGAAAAAAGGCGCAGATATCAATGCCCGCCCTCAAGCATGTTCTCCGGAGTCAGCGACGAACACCAAGTCCTCGCCATACAGCCGTTTGCAATTTGAAACGGTCTTGCAATATGCCATATGGGCGAATGATTATGAGTGTGTCCGCATGATACTTGATGCCAAGCCAGATGTGTCTGACCCGAAGCTGTTTACCACAACCTTGAATGATGACAGAATAGATGATCGCATTTTCGAGGCATTGCTTGCTGCTGGTGTCGATCCGAATTATACAGAGCCGGATGCGAAGGAAACGTATGTCATATCTAGATGGGCCAGTGCAAAAAGGCTCCGCGCCTTGGTCAATCACCCGAAGTTCGACACCTCCAAACTGCCGCCATTTGTTGTTGCCGTGCTTAAAAATGACCTTGAGCAGATACAGGCTCAGGTGAAGGCCGGGGCAGATGTCAATGCTGAATTCAAGTACAAGACTCCGATGGAAATAGCACTTGATATGGAAAACCTGGACGCGTTCAAGTGTATGCTGCATTCACCCAGAGGAGGAGAAAAAAAGCAAGTTTTGTTGAATATGGCTTGTGAAGCTAATCAACCGGAGTTCGTCAAACTTCTGCTGGCGTTGCCCGGTATTGATGTGAACGGCGAAGTTAATAAATTTGGTAGTAAGCGTACTCCTCTGCAATGCGCCGAATCAGGAGCGGGTGGCCCCCACCATGAATGCATCAGGCTTCTACGCGAAGCCGGTGCCACTCAATGATGGCCAGTGGCAGGCAGGAAAGCCCGAGTGTTGATTGAAGCAACAACCGGGCCGCCGATAACTCTCCTGTATCGGAGTTTTGCTTCCTCCCTCTTGCTTGTTGAGGTGTTCCCTCTGCCCCCTCACACCAGATTTTGCTTCCAGAACGTTGTCGATAGTTCAAAATTACCGGCAAAAATCTCGTCCTTGGTGTACCACGTGCCGCAGAGATTACAGAAAACTGCTCCTTAACAACGTATAAATACAATCCCCGGAATAAAAATATGTGCAGGTGGTACCGCCTACCCCACCACCGGCAGTAAGTTCTCGTTTGCCGACTAATCGGCGTAAGCCGCTAACTTCCAAATCGTCAATCGTCATTCGTCAATTGTAAATCGATGTGTCCCAAAACATTGGGGCACATGCGTAAGCCTTGATAATTATTCATTTTGGCTTTACAAAGAAACGGCATCTGTTATACTCAAATTCGCATGAACACGGAAATCCTTCAAAAGGCTGCAAATCAAGCCAGAGGTCTTGCCATCGACGCCATTTTCGACAAAGCATCCGGCCACATGGGTCTGCCCCTGGGCTGCGCAGAAATCGGCGCTGTTCTCTATGGCGAACTGCTCAATGTGAACCCCGCAGAGCCGCGCTGGCTCAACCGCGACCGCTTCATCCTTTCCGGTGGTCACGGTTCCATGTTCCTCTACAGCTGGCTGCACCTCAGCGGTTTCGGTGTAAGCATGGATGATGTAAAGGCTTTCCGCGCCAAGGGCTCCAACACCCCCGGCCACCCGGAATTCGGCTGCTGCCCCGGTGTGGAATGCACCACGGGGCCGCTGGGTCAGGGTATTGCCAATGCTGTTGGGTTTGCCATTTCCGGCAAGCACGCCGCCGCCCGCTTCAACACCCCGGAACACGAGATTTTCAACCACAACGTCTACTGCCTTGCCGGCGACGGCTGCATCGAAGAAGGCATTTCCCGCGAGGCCGCTGCCATTGCCGGCACCCTCAAGCTGGATAACCTCATCCTCATCTACGATGCCAACGGCATCACGCTCGATGCCCCCATCGAAGTGACCCAGGTGGATGATATTGCAGCCTGCTTCACCGCCCAGGGCTGGGATGCCTTCACCATTGACGGCCACGACATGGCCGAAGTAGAAAAGACTCTCCGTGTCTGCCGACTGGAAAAGAACGGCCGTCCGAAACTCATTATCGCCAAGACCACCATTGCCAAGGGTGTGCCCGGATTTGAAGGCACCACCAAGGGCCACGGCGAAGGCGGCGCCAAGCTCTGGGCCGAAGCCCACGCCAACTGGGGTCTGCCCACCGACCAGCAGTACTACGTGTCTGATGATGTGCGCGCCTACATGGCTGAGCTCAAGACCCGGCGCGAAGCCACCTACGCCGAATGGAAAGCCACCTTCGATGCCTGGACCAACGCCAATCCCGAAAAGGCCGCAGAACTTGCCCTCTGCATGGATCTGGCAGTCAACGGCCTGAGCGCCGAAGCCAGCAACGAACTCATCCCCACTTGGGCAGCCGGTGCCAAGGAAGCCACCCGCTCCTCCGGCGCAGTAGCCCAGAACGCCATCGGCTCCACCTGCACCGGTCTGCTCTCCACCAGCGCTGACCTGTTCTCCTCCAACAAGAACTACCTCAAGGGCGCAGGTGATTTCTCCGCAGCCGACTACACCGGCCGCAACTTCTGGTTCGGCATCCGCGAGCACGCCATGGCCGCCATCTGCAACGGCATGGCATACGATGGCATCTTCCGCGTTTCCGCCGGCACCTTCTGTGTATTCGTGGACTACATGCGCGCCAGCATCCGCGTGGCAGCCCTCTCTGAGCTCCCCGTCACCTACGTCCTCACGCACGACTCCGTAGCCGTGGGCGAGGACGGCCCCACCCACCAGCCGGTGGAAACCGTGAGCGGTCTGCGCGTCATCCCGAATCTGGATGTCGTACGCCCGGCAGATGAAGAAGAAGCCGCCGGTGCCTGGATGTGCGCCATGGAGCGCAACGATGGCCCCACCGCCCTCATCCTGACCCGCCAGAATGTGCCCAGCCTGACCAGCGTGGTGGACATTGATGCCGAAACACGCCGCATGGGCACCATGAAGGGCGCCTACATTGCCCTCAAGGAGCAGACCGAGCAGCCCGGCACCATCATCATCTCCTCCGGCTCCGAACTCATTCTGGCGCTGCAGGCGGCCAAGGAACTGGGCCCGGATGTACGCGTGGTTTCCATGCCCTCCATGTTCCGTTTCAACAAGCAGGACCCCGCCTACCGCGAAAGCATCCTGCCTGCAGCCTGCACACGCCGCCTCGCCATCGAAGCCGGCAAGACCGACCTCTGGTACCGCTACGTGGGCACTGAGGGAACCATCATCGGCATCGACACCTTCGGTTTCTCCGCACCGGGCGATGTTGTCCTGCATGACCTGGGCATGAACGTGGAAAACATCATCGCCCACGTCAAGGCCATGAAGTGATTACCTATTGAGGATTAACGATTCCATTTCATGAATCCGCGTGGCTGCATGCAGCCGCGCGGATTTTTTGTGTCAGCCCGGGCCTCAGGGCTTCGCGGGGGCAGCGCAAGCCGCTTATTTTGCTTGTCAGCAGGGGGTATTGACAGTATAATCTACCCGAGCATGCCAATGAAACGCATATTTACCCCGCTGCGCTTGTTCACGCTGGGGCTCCTGGGCATAGGAGCCATAGCGGTCGGGGTTATTGCGTATCTGAATAATGATGGCACAGAAGGCCCGGTAAACCCAGCCGGTGCAGGCATTTACGGGCAGGATGTTCCCCCGGCCACCATACCGGAAAAGCTGCTGCCCGGGCTGGTACTGCTCAGCCCGCACCAGCTGGCGCTCATTCCCCTGGCAGATGGATTCCAGAGCCCCTGCGGCACAGCGAAGGGCGGTTTTGTATATGATGCCCAACCTTTCAACACGCCCAACCAGACCCGCGGCGGGCACCACACCGGGAGTGATATCAATGGCATTGGAGGGGCAGATACAGACCTGGGGCTGCCGGTGAACGCTGCAGCCCGCGGACTGGTGGTCTACACCGGCGAACCCTCCCCCGCCTGGGGCAAGGTAGTGATACTGGCGCACCGCCTGCCCAATGACAAACGCATCATCCAGACCCTGTATGCTCACCTGGATAAAAGCATCGTCCGCCTGGGGCAGCTGATTAGCCGCGGCGAACCCATCGGCACCATCGGCACCGCCAACGGCAATTACAAGGCCCACCTGCACTTTGAAGCCATTGCCTCCGTCTGCACAGAAGCCGGCCAGCCCGCCTACATGGAGAACGGCACCATGAACCGCCTGGATCCGCAGAAACTTCTTTCCAGTTATCCGGCACCCGCTGTGCCGGATCCCTACGATACCATCCGCCGCCTGAGAGTGCGTGAAGCAGCCATGCAGCAACCTGCAGCCCCGGCTGCCGAAATGCCGGCCGGTTCCATACCCGTAAAACCCACACAATTCCTTTAACACCCCCTTTTTGTTATGAAACGAAACATTCTCCTTTTCCTCTGCGCTTTCCTGGCCACGCTTGGTGTATGTGCCGGTGTTTTTATGCTCATGAAGCAGCAAGCCGATACCCAGGCAGATGAAGCAGCCCGGCAGGCAGCTGCCACCGCCGCTGCCACCACAACCCCGGCAGAAGAACCCGCACCGGCACCCACACCGGCTCAGGCAGAAGAACCGGCCCCCGCTCCGACTCCGGCAGAAGAACCTGCACCTGTGGTAGAACCCGCACCTGTGGTAGAACCGGCTCCTGTGGAAGAACCGGCACCCGCTCCTGTGGAAGAGCCCGCACCGGCACCCGCTCCGCAGCCGGAGGAACTCAAACTGGCAGAGCAGCCCCGCAACGCCGAGCACAAATCAGCCCTGACCGCCGCCGCCGTGCTGGGTGCCCAGGACCCCGCCGCCGCCCTCAAGAACCTGCTGGAAAAAGGTGAAATCACCCAGGAAGCAGCAGACCACCTGGCTGCCTGGGGTGCACAGAATAAAGTAAAAGCCGTAGAGGAAGTAGGCAACAGCCGCCGCCCGAACGGCGACCGCGTCACCCGCTACCGCCTGGTTTCCGAAAACGGCGGTGAGGACCTCCTCATTGACGTTGTGCGCGAAAAAGGAGGCAAGACCTTCATTGAAGCCGCCAAGCCCTCATCCTCCGACAAGACAAAACTGGCCCCCACGGCAGACTCCATCACCGTGGCGGAAGGCTTTGTGGAAGCCGTGCGCCGCGGCGATATGGCCATAGCCCGCACCATGGTAACCGGAGCAGATGTATCTGATGCCACTGTAGCCGGCCTCTGCATGATTTTTGAAGAAGGCGAGTTCAAACTGCGCGAGCAGGCCCCCATCCGCAACACTTTCACCACCGAAAACAACGCCGGTTACCTGGTGTACGTGCTCTCCCCCGTAAGTACACGCCCCGCAAACGTGGGCATGGAACTCACCCGTACTGAAAACGGCACCTGGCGCGTCAAGGCCGTGGCGCTCGATGCCCTGCTGAGCAGCTACGAAAGCATCGCCACCGATGAAGGCGGCCACTACTTCCCCATCGTCAAAAACCCCAAGGGTGGCGATTCTCTGGCCCTCTTCTTCGGATTCGATGAATTCGAGCTCACCCCGCGTTCCATGCGCCAGCTGCAGATTGTGGCAGAGCTGCTCAAGGCCAGCAAGGGCAAGCTCAACATCAGCGGCCACACTGATGACGTAGGCTCCGAGAAATACAACATGGAGCTCTCCCTCCGCCGCGCTGAAACCGTAAAGAAGGCCCTGGTCTCCTTCGGTGTGGATGAACAGCAGATTTCCACGGAAGGCATGGGCAAGAGCCAGCCCCGCCGCTTCTACACCACCGAGGACTCCACCGAACAGATTGACTACATCCGCGGTGAAAACCGCCGCGCTGAAATCTACCTCGACTTCGAGTCATGATGTCCCCGCGGCGCCCCACCCCCCCGGCGCACGATTATGCCGCTGAACTCAACCCCGAGCAATACGCCGCTGTGACCACCACGGCGGCTCAGGCGCTGGTGATAGCCGGCGCCGGCAGCGGCAAGACCCGCACCCTCACCTACCGCGTAGCCTGGCTTCTGGAGCAAGGAGTGGCCCCCTGGCGCATTCTGCTGCTCACTTTCACCAACAAGGCCGCCCGCGAGATGCTGGAGCGCGTGACCTCACTCACCGGGGCAGACGCAGGACAACTCTGGAGCGGCACGTTCCACTCCATTGCAAACCGCCTGTTGCGCCGCCATGCAGCACGCCTGGGCTACCTACCCGGATTCACCATCTTTGATTCCGATGACCAGCGCGCGCTCATGAAAGCGCTGGTGAAGCAATTTGCGGGCAAAATGACCAAGGCAGACCGCTTTCCGAAGCCGGAGCTGCTGCTCTCGCTGCACAGCCTGGCCGTGAACACCGCTACAGACTGGCACCGCGTGCTGAGCACCGAATACCCCTATCTGGAAGCCCACGAGGACACCATCGGCAAAATCTACACCGAATACGCAGCCCGCAAACGCGCACTCAACGTGATGGATTTTGATGATCTGCTCACCAACCTGCTGCGCCTGCTGCAGGAGCACGCCGATATCCGCCGCGAGCTGCAGGAACGCTTCCGCCATGTACTGGTAGATGAATACCAGGACACCAACACCCCGCAGGATGAAATTGTGCGCCTGCTGGCAAGCGGCCCCGGCAGCAGCCTCATGGCCGTGGGGGATGATGCCCAGAGCATCTATTCCTGGCGCGGGGCAGATGTGCAGCATATCCTCCGCTTCACCGAGCAATACCCCCAGGCAGAGGTGCACCGCATCACCACCAACTACCGCAGTCTGCCCCCCATTCTGGCTCTTTCCAACGCCGCCATTGCGCTCAACGAAAACCAGATTCTCAAAGAACTGCAACCCGCCCGCAGCGGCAGCAGCTTCAAACCCGCTGTGGTTCCCGCCCCCGATAACCGCACCGAGGCTGCCTTTGTGGCGCAGCGCATTGATGAGCTCATGGCCGGTGGCATTGCCGGCAAGGATATCGCCATTCTCTACCGCGCGCACTTCCACAGCATGGATGTGCAGATGGAACTCACCCGCAACCACATCCCCTTCCGCATCACCAGCGGCCTGCGATTCTTTGAACAGGCACACGTCAAGGATGTGGTCGCCTTCCTGCGCCTGCTCTGCAACCCGCGCGATGAAATCGCTTTCCGCCGCATCGTGAGCACCTTCCCGCGCGTGGGCGATGCCACCGCCGGCCGCATGTGGGTCCAGTGGCTCGCGGCCTATGAAGCCTGGGCCGCTGCTCACCCTGGCCAGGTGGAACTTACCGAGCCGCACAGCAAGGTCATGGAGCCAGCCGTCAAGGTCACCCCTGCCATACGCCCCGGCTGGCTGGCCTTCCTGAGCCTCATGGACAGCCTGCACCCCGCAGATCACAACCTTCTGCCCGCCGAGCTGGTGCATGCCGTGCACGCCTATCTGGTGCCCTACCTGAGCCATGCGTATGATAACTACGAGGAACGCGCAGAAGACCTGGCCCAGCTGGCGCGTAACGTGGGGCAAGAGGAGAATCTGGAGGAATTTCTGGCGCAGATAGCCCTGCTGAGCGAGGTAGATACCCCTGCGGTGGATGATGATGACTGCGTAACACTGAGCACCATTCACCAGGCTAAGGGGTTGGAGTGGAAAGTGGTCTTCATCATCTTTCTGGGTGAGGGGCAGTTCCCCCACCGCCGGGTTATCGAAAGCGGCAACACCGCGGAGATTGAAGAGGAAACCCGCCTGTTCTATGTGGCGGTCACACGCGCGCAGGACCAACTCTACCTCTCCTTCCCGCGCTACAACGGCCGCAGCTACGATGCGCAGTTCTGCCCGCCCTCGCGCTTTCTCACTACCATACCGGCAGAGCTCATGCAACTCTGGTCACATTAAGGAAACTAACATATCTACTTGTTTTGTAACGTTTTCCATGGGTTAGCCCGTCAACACGGCAACCATGAAAGCATCAACCCTCTGCTACATGTTGGCGGCCACAAGTGTGGCCGGTACAGCCGGGGCGCAAAGCGCCTCACAATACCTGGATACATCTTTCGGCTGGCAGCCGGAGTTCATTGAACTGATTGCTGTGGGGCCCATTGAGCCACAGACCCAGCAGGCACGCCGCTATGCCGGCGTACCTACCTCACAACCGGTGCTGCAGCAAAGCCGCAACCGCGATGAGGACCAGAGCAAGACACGCTGCCACGGCTGGCGCTTCCTGCCAGCTACACCGCAGAAATTCATGCCGTATCTGGACAGCCTCTTTGTACCCGGTAATACCTGTGTGGAACCCGGTGGCTGGGTAGACTACTGCCCGGTTTCCAATGGCGCACAACGCATCAAGACTGCGCTGGGCGAATATGGTCTGCAGTATGACCTCACCATGTCATACAACTATGCGGCGGTGCACCCGCGTCCCCGCGGCCAGCAGGGAGAGTTCTCCTCATTCAACCACTCACTCACCGGCACCTGGTTCCTCGCCAAGGACTGCGACAATAGCCAGGGTGTGTTCCTCACCTTTGAAGCAGACTGGGGGCAAGGTACCAACTTCAGCGAACGCCACCGCAGCGCCCGCCGCACCCTCGGTTCGCTGAGCAATCCCCAGGCCGCCCTGCGCGGCAGCAAGGGTGTGTTTGTACCCCAGGTAGCGCTGGGCTACAGCGGATTCGATGGCAAATGGGTAGCCATGCTCGGCACGCTTGATGTGAGCAACTACATGGACCAGAACGCCTACACCCCCGGCTGGAGCGGCGGCGGTCTGCTCAACCAGAGCTTTGGCAACAACCCCGCCCTGCCCCTCACCTGGGGTAATCTGGGTTTTCTGACCGCCTGGCAGCCCTGCCATAATTTCTATGCCATGTACGCCACCACCAGCACCAATACCGAGGTGAACCACAACCCGTTCAGCGACCTGAGTGCCAATTACTGGATGCACATGGTCGAAGCCGGTTTCATCCTGGACGATGTCATGGGGCTGGGCGCCGGTATCTACCGCCTGCAGTATACCATGCTGGATAATGGCGGCGACTGCGGTCTGGGCGGCGGTATCAACATCCAGCAGCAGCTCGGCAAGAACTCCCCGCTGGGCTTCTTTGCCCGCGCCGCCTTCATGGATCAGGACGCCGCAGCCTTTACCGGCACCAAAGTCTGCGCCTCCACCGGCTTCATGCTGCAGGCCCCCTTCACCCGGAGCGGCTGGGGCAGTCGCAGCAACCATGAGAACATCTCTTTCGGATTCCTCTGGCAGCGTGCGGCCTCCAACCAGGAACCCGTGGTGCACAAGGATGAGTACGGGCTGGAGCTGAGCATGGTCATGCAGGTGACCCCGACCTTCTACCTGCAGCCGGATCTGCAGTATATCTTCAACCCCATACACGCCACCGATGGTGATGACGGCGCCTTCGTCATGCAGGTGCAGGGTGTATTTAAATTCTGATTCCGAAACACAACCGTACAAAAAAGCCCCGGAGGAGCATTCCTCCGGGGTTTTTCATATGTATTCTGTTAAAGAATATTAGTTGCCACGCACGGTGGTGGTGTAGGTGGTGACGATACCCAGGATGGACTGGATGTGTTCGTCAACGGAGCTCACGGAGGAGATACCACCATTGCGCTTGGCGGTAGCAACGGAAGCGTCACCCATAGCTACGAGGCCCAGGATGGTCTGGGAAGTAGCGGTACCCACGCGGGAACCGGAGCCGGTGCCAGCACCCAGAGGAGCCTTAACGTCGGTGTAGAGAGCGCCTACGCGGGGAGCACCACAGCTGCTCAGCACAACGGCAGCAGCGGCAAGGAGAGTCAGAACGAGCTTGCTTTTCATTTGAGTATATGTATTGATAGCGTTTGTATTTTGTGGTCAGGAATACATGCTAACGATTAGCACAACCACCACGGTACACTACACGATTTTTTTTCAGATGGCAACACAAAAATTGTTCATCAGCACACATAATATAAAAAAAAAAATCCACCGACCGCCAAGGCCGGTGGATTTTTGTTTTCAAGCGATATAATGCAGAGAATTACTTACCAAAAGCGGTCTTGTAAACAGCGAGCACTTCCTCCCAGGTACAGGGGCGGGGATTGCCGCCGGTGCATACATCGGCCATGGCGGCGTCGGTAAGCGCCTCGAGGTCCTCCTCCTTCACGCCGATTTCGGCCAGAGTCTGGGGAATATTCACATCCATGGAAAGCTGCTTCACCGCATCAATGGCGGCCTTGCGGTATTCCTCCTGGGTCATGGAATCCACACCCTGCACGCCCATGGCGCGGGCAATCTCGCGGAACTTCTCACCGGTGTAGGGAGCATTATACTCCATCACGTAGGGCAGAAGCACAGCATTGGCCACACCGTGCGGGGTGTTGTAGAAAGCGCTCAGCGGGTGAGCCATGCCGTGCACCACGCCCAGGCCCACGTTGGAGAATGCCATACCGGTCATATACTGGCCCAGGGCCATGCCTTCGCGGCCGTCGGGGTCGTTCTCCACAGCCTTGCGCAGACTCTTGGCGATAAGCTCCACAGCCTTGATGTTGAGGGTATCAGCCAGTTCCCAGGCAGCCAGGGTAGTGTAGCCCTCGATAGCGTGGGTGAGGGCATCCATACCGGTGGCAGCCGTCAGGCCCTTGGGCATGGAGCTCATCATATCGGGGTCAACTACGGCCACCACGGGAATATCGTGCGGGTCAACGCACACGAACTTGCGACGCTTGGCCTCATCGGTAATCACATAGTTGATGGTGGTTTCAGCAGCTGTGCCGGCGGTAGTAGCCACAGCAATAACAGGCACGCACTTGTTCTTGGTGGGGGCCAGGCCCTCCAGGCTCACCACATCGGAGAACTCGGGGTTGTTAATGATGATGCCGATTGCCTTGGCAGTATCCTGCGGGGAGCCACCACCAATGGCAATCATATAATCAGCGCCGGCCGCCTTGAATGCGGCCACACCGCCATTCACCACATCCACACTCGGATTAGCCTTCACCTTGTCGTAAATCTCATAGGCGCAACCGGCGGCATCCAGCAGCGTAGTCACCTTGGCCACCACACCGAACTTCACCAGGTCGGCATCGGTCACCACAAGAGCCTTGGTAAAGCCACGGCCTTTCACTTCGGTCACAATAGCCTCCACAGCACCATGGCCGTGGTAGCTCGTCTCATTCAGAATAAAGCGTTTTGCGGACATGCTCATACTTTACCAGTTTTTCACCCTAAAGCAACAATAAAGTAGAAAATCCCTGCGCATGCAACCGCTGCACAAGGATTTTTTTACATTCTTTCTGCAACTCAGCGCAAAAGTCCCTGCTGCTGCAGGTAGGCATCGGGGTTCGGGTCGCGCCCCATGAAGGCCCGGAACGATTCCGCCTCTGCGCGGCTGCCACCGGTGGAAAGCACCTCGCGGCGGAAATCCGCCCCTGTCTGCGCATTGGTGGGTCCTTCCTTCTCAAAGCGGGTAAAGGCATCTGCCGCCAGCACGTCCGCCCATTTATAGGAATAATAACCAGCGGCATAGCCGGAGGAGATACAATGAGGGAGACAACGCATCACCGAGGGGGCGCTCCTGCTCAGCGGCAAGGTCCAGGGCTCCAGCAGTTCACGTGAAGCCTCATCCAGCCCGCGGCCGCGGAACTTGTTATCGTAATTCATGTGCATTTCCAAATCGAGCTTAGCCATACGCAACTGGCTCATCACCTCAAAGGCAGGCATAAACAAGCGGCTTTCCTGCAGCTTGCGCAGCATCTCTGCCGGCAGCGGCTCATCCGTTTGCCAGTGCCGGGCATACGCCATCACACCTTCAGGAATCCACGGCCAGTTCTCGTTAATCTGGCTGGGTAGCTCCACGAAATCGCGAGCCACGCTGGTGCCGCTATGCGCCAGCAGCTCGGCATCACTCAGCAGAGCATGCAGCGCATGGCCGAACTCGTGGAAAAGGGTCAGCACATCCAGATGCGTGAACAGGGCTGGCTTATCAGCCGTGGGAGCTTTCAGGTTCGCCACCAGCACCACCAGATGCGGCGGGCGATCTCCATTCACGCAGGCATGCTGGCGCGTTCTCATGACCCAGGCACCGTCTTGCTTGGTACTGCGCGGGTGCAAATCCATATAGAATGAGCCCATATGGCGACCGGTGGCATTATCATGAATCGCATAAAGTTTCACCTCCGGGTGCCACACCTCATGTGTGCCGGCGGGTAATTCCTGGCCGGGCTGCAGACAAGTGGTGGGCAACTCGCTGATGCGGATACCATACAAGCCCTCATAGATGGAAAACATACCGGAAATCACATTTTCCTTTTTGTGGTAGGGACGCAGGGCATCCTCCTCAAACTTGCAGTTTTCCTCTTTCAACAGGTTCAGATAATACGAAACATCCCACGGATTCACCTGGCTCACACGTTTACCGGTACGCTGAGAGACAAACTCCATCAACCGGCTGCCCTCGCGGTCAAACTCAGGCTTGATCCGCCGCATCATATCATCCACAAAAGCCAGAGCTGCCTCACCGCTGCCCACCATGCGGCGCGCCGTCACCAAATCAGCATATGTGCCAAAACCAAGTAACCTGGCCAATTCACTGCGCAGCTCCATTACGCGCTGCACCACCGGCTCATTATCAAACTCCGGCGTGTTACCCTCAATGCAGCGGCCTTCCCAGCACAAACGGCGGATCTCTTCCACATCGCAATAGCGCAGTACATCACCCACGCTGGCGTAATCCAGGGTCACCAGCCAGCAGGGCTTCTCAGGCGTGCCGAAGCCACGCTCAGCAGCCTTGGCAGCAGCGCGTGCCAGCCAGTCCTCACTCAGACCAGCCAGGCGGCTCCTATCATCCACCACCAGCTTCCACGCACTGGCTGAATCCTTGCAATTCTTGTCAAACTGAAGCCCAAGCTCCGCCAGCTCTTTCTGAATTTCCAGCTTACGGGCCTTTTTAGCAGCCGGCAGGTCAGCACCGCTGTCCTTGAACGAATCAACCACCTGCTGCACGTAGCGCTGGCGGGCGGGAGAAAGCGTGCGCACCCAGGGACAAGTGGAGGCATGGCGAATCACCGCCCACAGGCGCTCATTGGAACTGATACCGGCAGTATACTCTGCCACCAGCGGAGTTACCTCAGCCTGGGCCGCGCGCACCTCCGGGGAATCCATCAGGCAGAACAGGTTGTACAGCAGCGCCTCTGCTGTATTCAGCTCATTATCCATGCGCTCAAACACCGCAAAAGTATTCTCCCAGGTGGCTTCCTCCGGTTTCACTGCGCAGATCTCCTCCATACGCTGCCGTGCAATCTGAATAGCCAGCTTCACATCCTGCACTCCTTGCTGAGGAGTCAACCTGGACCATCGGGGGTACTCCCCCTGCCACACCAGGAAGGGATGCTCTTCTACCGCGGGAACCACCCCGGGTGCAGCTGTCTGCTGCTGCGCCTGCAGTTCAGCCATGCTGCATACCACAGCCAGCGCAGCAGTTGTGAATGAAAGAAACCTCAACTTCATACCCCTATATACGCGCGCGTGAAGCCGTTTCTTTCAATCATCTTCACCGCGCAGCCAGATACCGCCGCACCACCGCCACCACCGTTTCAGCAGCAGTAGGCATGGGAATGCCCAGATGCTGCACCAGGCGCGCATTGTTCATAGCGGTATAGCGCGGGCGGGGTTCACGGAAAAAAGGCACCTCATCCAGCTTCTGTTGCTCCATGACCGGCACCTCGCCCAGCGCGCCCTGCTCTGCCGCTGCCTGCAGTGCCAGTATGCCACAATGCCACCAGCTCAGCGGTTCTCCGCTGCTGCACACATGCACCACCCCGCTGTATTCCCCTGCCCCCAGCGCGAGCACCGCCCGGGCAATATCCGCCGCATCCGTCGGCAGCGATTCCTTATCCGCAACCGCCGCCAGCGGCTGCCCCGCCAGCGCCCGTGCCACCGTTCCCTCTATAAACGAAATCTTGTGCGGGTTGCCGCAAACCCAGGAAACGCGTGCCACCACAGCCCCGGGCAGCGCCTCCAGCACCTGCAGCTCGCCCTCGCGCTTACTTTCGGCATACCAGCTGAGCGGGCGGCACTTCGTGCTCTCCTCCTTCAGCCCCGGGCGGCGGCCATCCAGCACATAATCAGTAGAAAGATGCACAAAGCGAGCACCGGTATGGCGGCAAGCCAGCGCCATAGCCGCCGGAGCCACCGCATTCACCAGATGCGCCTGCAGCGGATCATCCGCACAAGCCTCCAGGCCACTGATAGCCGCGCAATTCACCACCAGCTGCGCCCCACAGCCCAGCACCAGGTCGCTCACACCCTCTGCATCCTCCAGAGGGCACTCAGCATGCGCCGGCGCCAGCACCTCGTATCCGGCTGCAACAGCTGCCGACCTCAGCACCTGCCCCGTGCGCCCGCTTGCTCCAAAAATAAGCATCTGCTTCCCCATGCCTGAAAGTCTAGCACACATCATACTCCGCTGCAAGTCTCCCCTGCACGCATAAAGTAAGCGGGCCGGCACTTTTTCAGCACCGGCCCGCCCAACTTACTACCTATGAAACTCAGTCCTCCCTTTAATTGGCAACGGCGCTCTCTCCTTCACCGCCACCGGTGGACTGTTATAAGGGATACGAGCTTACAGGCAGCTTTCTATCATTAAAATTTGAATTTCTCAGATTATTTCTCTTTTTTTTCTGAAATGAGAGTCTCATCTATATCATACAAGCGCTTTTCCCACAGGTATTTGCGGGTTTCGGCCACCAGTACACCGGAAAGGCCCACCATGCAGATGAGGTTCGGTATAGCCATGAGACCGTTGGCAAGGTCTGCAAAGTTCCACACAATGCTGCTTTTGGGAATCACACACCCGACAAAGGCCACGATAATCCACAGCACGCGGTAAGGATACACCAGGCGGCGACCACCCAGGTATTCGAGGGAGCGCTCACCGAAATACGACCAGCCCAGCACGGTGGAAATGACAAAGGCTGCCAGACTGATGGTGAGCATCCAGCTGCCGAAGCCCCCCAGCGAGGCAAAGGAAACATAAGTGAGCAGCTCACCATCGTTGGTCGTGATGTGGTCGTGTGCCATGATGCAGGTGGTCAGCGTAATACCCGTGAGGGAGCAGATGACCACAGTATCCCAGAAGGGACCGGTAGAGGCCACCAGTGCATGCTGCACGGTGTTCGGGGTCTGAGAGGGAGCAGAGACAATGGGGGAGGAACCCAGGCCCGCCTCGTTGGAGAACAGACCGCGGCGCACACCCTGCTGCATAGCCAGCATGATGGTGGAGCCGATAAAGCCGCCAGCCGCAGCCTGCGGGTTAAAGGCGCTATCCACAATGTGGCACACTGCCGGCCACACAAACCCGGCATTCGTGCAGAGAATGACCACACAGCCCACTACATAGACCACGGCCATGGTGGGCACCAGCGCGGTACATACACGCGAAATACTCTGCAGCCCCCCCAGCAGAACAGCCCCCACCAGCAGCACCATGGCCACACCAGTCACCCAGGTGGGTACCTGCAGCGAACTGCTGGCCAGCACCTGCGATACCGCATTGGCCTGCGTCAGGTTGCCGATACCGAACGCGGCAATAGCCGTCACCACTGCAAAGACAACCGCCAGCCACTTGCACTTGAGACCATGCTCAATGGCATACATGGGGCCGCCGATGATATTGCCTTTCTCATCGCGCACACGGTAACGGATAGCCAGCAGGCTTTCTGCATAGCGCGTAGCCATGCCGAACACACCGGTCACCATGCACCAGAACACGGCACCGGGGCCACCCGTGGTCACCGCCACCGCCACACCCACAATATTGCCGGTGCCCACATTGGCCGCCAGCGATACCATAAGCGAGGAAAACTGCGATATCTGCCCCTCTCCCTTGCCACCGAAATACAGGCGCAAACCAGTCAGGAAATGGCGCTGCGGAAACCGCAGCAGGCAGGTCAGGTACAAATGCGTTCCCAGCAGCGCAAAAATGAGGACATATCCCCACAGAAACCCGCTGGCGCTCTCCAAGAGTTTGTCTATTGTTTCTAACATGATTTGAGCCAAAAGGATACTACACTCCCTCCCCGTGGGTCAAGCGATTATTTTTCCATAATTTTTCTATCGGACGCATGTGTGTGCGTCTACCGAATACCTGGCCGGGCTATATCTGTTCTGCAAGACGGGTAGCATGGCGGGCATGCGCCTCAACCCGCATCTTCCGGCGTGGGAAGAATAAGAGGCTCCCCCATTTACCTTCCCCTATCGCAACAGGAAATACACGCCCTGGTGCGCCCCCCCCGGCAGCAAGCGAGCCGGCGCTTTTTCAATCAGCACCGGCCCGCCCAACTTACTACCTATGAAACTCAGTCCTCCCCATTATTGGCTTCCGGCGCTCTCTCCTTCACCGTAAGCCGGGGGAACTGATGCAGTAGTGACGCACCTCCTGGTGCATGCGTTCAAAATTTCATGAAATTGTTTTCATCAGCCGCAGACTCTTCCTTCTTTTTTCTGGGTTCCAGATCCCATTCATCCGGAGATTCAGTGGCGATACCTTCCTCGTCGACCTCCAAGGGAGCGGGCTGCACAAGAGTCCTGTCAATCACATGGAGTTTATTGGCCCACAGGTAAGCGCGGGTTTCTGCCAGAATGACGGGGGTAAGCACCACCATGCAGATAAGGTTCGGAATTGCCATAAAGGCATTGGCGCAGTCAGCAAAGTGCCACACCAGGCTGCTCTGCGGAATAATACAGCCCACAAACACAGCGGCCACCCAGATGCACCGGTAGGTGGTTATATGAGCCCTCCCCCCCAGATACTGCACCGCGCGCTCACCAAAGTACGACCATGCCAGAATGGAGGAAATCACAAAGGTGACCAGACTGAAGGTCAGCAGCATGGAACCCAGCCCGCCAGCGCTGCCAAAGGCATAGAATGCAATGAGGTCGCCATCCGGCGCGTGCATGATGTAGGGTTCTGCCAGACCGGCGGTGGTAAGGGTAATGCCGGTGAGAGTGCAGATAACCACAGAATCCCAGAAAGGCGCAGTAGAAGCCACCAGCGCCTGCTGCACAGTGTTGGGGGTACTGGCAGGTGCCGCCACAATGGCAGAGGAACCCATGCCGGCTTCGTTGGAGAACAAGCCACGGCGCACGCCCACCTGCATAGCCAGCATGATAGTGGAGCCGATAAAGCCACCAGTGGCAGCCTGGTTGGTGAAAGCGCTGTCCCAGATACGCACCAAGGCAGGCAGCACAAAATCGCTGTGCACCAGCAGCACCAGCACACAGCCGCAGATATACACCAGGGTCATGACGGGCACAAAGGTGGAGCACACGCGGGCAATACCACGCAGACCACCCAGAATCACCAGCGCGGTGAGGGCAGCCAGCAGTACTCCGGTAAACCAGGTAGGTACAGACATGGCGCTTTCGTTGAGCACGCGGGCCGCAGCATTGGCCTGGGTAACGTTACCAATGCCGAACGCAGCCACCGCCGCGCACGCAGCAAAGACCACAGCCAGCCATTTGCACTTCATGCCTTGCTCAATGGCATACATAGGGCCACCCACCAGGTTGCCATCACCATCCAGGCGGCGGTAGCGCACAGCCAGCAGGCTTTCAGCATAGCGGGAAGCCATGCCCAGCACCCCAGTAAGCATGCACCAGAACACGGCGCCCGGCCCACCCATACCCAGGGCCACCGCCACACCTACAATATTACCGGTGCCGATATTAGCTGCCAGTGAGGTGGAAAGTGATGCGAAGTGCGAGATGCTGTTACCGGTGGAGCTGCGCCGCAGCGAATAAGCGATACCGCGCAGCAGGTAGCGCTGCGGGAACCGCAGCACGATGGTCAGGTACAAATGCACCCCCAGCAGGGCAAAAATCAGAAAATAACCCCACATCAAATCACTAAGCGAACCAAGTAGTGTATCTATAATATCCAACATGACCGCGCTCCATAATACCCGACTCATTCTCCATAGTCAAGAACACGATCAGCCAATTCTGAAAAATACACTTGTAACCCGAAGTTTATATAACTAGTTGAAGTGTGAGTACCCGCTTTGCAAAGCCCTCCGGGCGCACGATAAATTGCAATATATCTCCCCGCCTGGTGAACGAAATTTAAAAGCCCGCGTTTGCACGCGGGCCACACAATTACCACTCAGGTAGCAGCAGTCATTATGCTTTGGCGCGTCCGGACTTGCAGCGATACACCACAAAGCATCCGCCTGCCAGCAGAAGCACACCACCGGCGCTCACCAGACTCCAGAACACCACCGGTGATATGTACCCCTCCACAATGGAGGCCACCTGCTCATCTGTCAGGGCCTCATTCCAGATGCACACATTATCGAGCTTGGCGCGGCGAACAGCATGTGCAGCCCCGTAATACCCGCCGAATTGCATGGAATGAATATCCTTTTCAGGAGTAGCCCCGGCATATTTCAGCTTGATAGTCTTCTCCAGACGTTTCCCGTTCACATAGGCGCAAATGGTTTTCTGATCGCCATCATACACGATAGTGATTGTCTTTCCCTGAGCCAGCTCACTCATCTTCCCCAGAGAAATCTTGTTGCGGCGCGCGTATTTGGTAGCATTCGAAAACCCGTTGCACACCAGCTCCAGCGTTCCGCGCTTGCCCACCTTGAAAATAAGCCCATTTTCCCGGGAGCCGCCTGCGGTATACAGGCTCATCAGCGCATGCCCGGTTTCACCCTTCAGCTCGTGCACATCAAAGCTCAAAGTATAGGCCCCGGACTTGCAGACGGGGTTGTTCCATAAACCATCACGCCAGCGGATGCGGTATCCCTCATCGCTACCAATGCGGGTCACGCCTTCTTCCAGGTAAGGAATAAGACCCAGTCCCAGGTCATTCACCTCCGGTTCCTCTGATTCAAAATCAGCCCAGTAAACAATACTCTCCAGCACGTCATCCGGAGCTTTTCTCATATCAATGGTAGCGGCCTGCCCCACAGCAGCCCCCAGCAGCATTATCCATCCGAAAATCTTTTTCATACACCCGTTAGTTAACCACTTTTCCCAACGTTTGTACAGCAAAAAGAGGAGAGCAGCCCGTAAGTGCTGCTCTCCTGCGTAAAAATCGGATTCAGGTGCAGAATCAGGCCTCGGCAGCCTCCTCGGCGGGAGCCACAACTTCGCCCTTCACCACAAGCACCACCTTCACGGTGGCGGTCACCTGGGTGTGCAGCTTGGCTGCCACCTCGTACGTGCCGGACTTCTTGAGCGGCTTCTCCAGCTCAATAGCGTGGCGGTCGATTTCAATGCCCAGAGCAGCCAGACCCTCAGCAATCTGCTGGTTGGTGATGGCGCCGAACACCTTGCCATTCTCACCGGCCTCGAGGGTCAGTTCAACCGTGACGGCGGCAATCTTGGCAGCGATCTCCTGGAAGTTAGCCAGCTCGGCGGCCTCACGCTCTGCGCGCTTCTTCTGGAGCATATTGATGAAACGCTGGTTGGCGGGGGTTGCCTCGAACGCAAGTCCCTGAGGAATCAGGTAGTTGCGGCCGTAACCAGCCTTCACGGTAACGAGGTCGGCTTCACAGCCCAGACCTTCGATCTTCGTAGCGAGAATAACATTCATGTTTGCCATAACTCAGATATTTTGGGTTTGGTGAGCCGCAAAGATGCACTAAAATCCCTTGATTGTCAAGACAAATTTACACAAATTGCGCGTTGCCCCACAATCAGGAAATCATCTGCAGGTTGCGCCATAGCGCGCAGACAGCAAATAAAAGGTGCGGAATCCTCCCCCGGCATCCCCATCCTGCCCGCCAAGGGCAGGATTTCATGCGCGGCACCAGGCGCGCTTTCATACCGCCGCGCAGCGGTGGTATTTCGTACTCGCCGCCAGGCGGGTATTTCATTGAGGGAGCTCAGCGACCGACTGCCCCCCCTGGCGCGCGGCTTGACACCTAAGCCCCCGCCTCTGCCACCCGCTCGCTGGCGCTCGGGGTTCCGGGTGGTTTTTGTTCTTGTACCCGGGGCTCACGCCCCGGGCTATTAAAAGTGCCGCCCTGCCGGGCTCAAAATTCCGTACGCTTCACCTCAGGCCTTTACCTTTTTCTTCTTACCTTTTTGGCCTTTTTGGCCTTTTTGGTTTTCTTTTTGCCCCTGGCGGCAGTATCGTCATCATCACCAGCGGCTGCGAGCACCGGCACCTTCTTACCGGTCACAATCGTTTCGAGAGGCAGGCGGATGAAGCCGATACCACGGCAATATCCCTCGCCATCGCGGTGGCAGGTTTCATAAATGATACCCACGTGGTCGGGGTCGGTCATGGCAATGCAGGAATAACCCATGCAGCCACGCACATCGTAAAGAACACCCTCACTCCAGGTCACACCCTCATCGCGGGAGGCCCTGATGCTCATATTGCTGCGACCATGCTTCCAGGGATTGGAGTAAAGCAGCAGACGCCCATATTTTTTTGTATCCACCGCCACCAGAGAAGCCTGGCAGGTGGGGTCATTCAGCGTCTTGAGATTCGATTCATGCGGCTCCCAGGTCTGACCCAGGTCTCTGGTCACATAAACCACTCGTTTACCTGTGCGGGCCTCATTACGGCAATTCAGCATAATGCTGCCGTCCTCAAGCTCCACCACCTGGCATTCGGAAGAACTGACAGGCAGCGGCTCAGACATTTTCCAATTGCGGCCACCATCCTCAGAATAACAGATGGAGCTGCGACTCCAGGGTTTATGCCCATGCTCCCACACCTGCGCCGGGAAAACAATCACCCCCGCCTTAGTGCAGATACCATTACCGGGGCCGGCCAGAACCAGATTCCACTCATCCTTCTTCACCTGCTCGGTTACATTCATAATCCGGCTCCAGGTCTTACCCTCGTCATCCGAATACACCATTTCCCACTGACCGGTCTTGGAAGGGTCAGTTCCCTTTCCGGAAGCATTAATCGCGCGGGCTCCCGGGGCAAAGTGGCAAGCCAGAGCCTGCATCCAGATGCGGCCCTTCTTGTCCTGGAGAATGCAGGGGTCGCCGCAGCCATTGGCCTTACCCGGGCCGGAATCCATATTCACCTTCGGCCGGCTCCAGGTCTGACCGCCATCCGTAGAACGCACCACCGCCACATCAATATCGCGGCAAAGGTCCACCTCATTCTCATAACGGGCATCAAATACACCTATCAGCGTTCCCTTTTTCGTCTGAATCAGACCGGGTATACGGAATGCCGCGCAATCACGCGGTGCACCCTTCAGCTGCGCCACCTTCTCCCCCGGATACCCCAGCATAATGCCAATCCGCTGCGCTATCGGTTCCATTTCCGGATCCAGCTTCCTGCTGTCCAGGGTCAGGGAAATGCTCTGGATAACCACCTCCGAACCAATGACAGACTCCTCGCTCGGGGTCACATCTAACCAGAATGTATTCGTTCCCGCCTCCAGCGGAGCATCACATTTAATCACCAGCTCCTTCTTCTTACCCGCCTCCGCAGAGCCGAATACCGTAACCTCCTCATCCTTTTTCACCTCTGGGCTCCCATTTCGCAGGATAACCTTCGCCACCTGGTCAATATCCTCGAATTTAATATTCACCTGCTTGAGCGTCTTGCCCTGGGTCGGCTGCACCAGCAATTTAACCGCCGGATTATACCTGGCCCCCTTCATCACCGGCCATACCCCGGGATTCTCAACCTTAACACTATCTCCATAGCTCACGCCGCTACCCACCATGCCGATAAGAAACAGGCTGAATATAAGTTTTCTGAACATGCCCTTACTTTACCAGATTCCCTCCTCCAGTACAAGCGGGAAATTACCATCTCTGCCATGCCCCACATGTGTCCCGAAGATTTTGCAAGCAATAGAAACATCAACAACAATTTTGAAGAAGCCCCAGGCTCACGATAAATTGAGTTATAATTTATCGGCGAGAGCAGCGAGCGGAATTTTGAGCCCGCCAAGGGCAGGATTTCATTGAGGGAGCGCAGCGACCGACTGCCTCCATGGCGCGTTGCTACATCCCGGCGCCAACGCCTCTGCCACCCACTCGCTGACGCTCGGGGTTCCGGCGTATTTTGTTCTTGTACCCGGGGCTCACGCCCCGGGCTATTGAACGTGCCGCCCACTGCCGTGGGCTATGAATTCCGCTCGCTGCGCTCGCCAACATGAGAGATAAATAATAGGGAACAATAAGTCCGGAAATGACAATTAAGCCCGACAATCCGGCTTGTGGAGGAATGTTTGCGTAGCGCTGGCGGAGCAGAATTTTGAGCCCGTGAAAACGGGCGAAAGATGTCAGGCAGGTGCAAGCGTGCGATAGCACGCGCAGCGCCTGCTCCCGCGAAAAGACGAACCAGAGCCCATGGAATGGGCGACAGAATGCCAGGC
>JAZSRB010000039.1:0-68266 GCA_045538275.1 Akkermansia sp.
CTGGAGCCCGTGAAACGGGTGACATAGGCCATGGTTTCAATGTGTAGCGAACATTCTGTCACCCGTTTCACAGGCTCCATTTAATTTTTTTGTGCGGACCAGGGGCTGCGCCCGCTGCGCGAGCTTACCCCTGTCTTTCATCTTTCACCCGCTTTTGCGGGCTCAGAATTCGGCGGGCATCCGCCCACGGGATTAATGCTTCATATTCCAATTTTCCTTAATCTTTGGGACACACGTGATTTAGAGACACATGTAGCACAGAAATTGTGATTGACTTATCAGCTTTTTAATGTACAATTCGCCTCGTAAAATCGTTAATCTCTTTTCTTTCTGTATGTTTCTGAAAAAGACTTTTCTCTCATTACTCTTCCTTGGCGTGGCAGCACTGAGCAGCCTGAACTCATGCAACGAGCAGGAAACCGGCTGCAGTTTCTTCGGTCTCTGGGGAGATGAGCCCCAAACCACGGAAATCCACACTCTCCAGGATCTGGTCGGCAAGCGCGCCGGCGAACTCGCCGGCAGCATATTCCACAGTGTACTGCAGGCCAGACAGCCGGGCGTGGCAGAATACCCGCAGTTCATCCAGTCCCAGCTTCTGGTCAATGCTCTGCTTACCGGCAAGATTGATGTCGTGCTGGAGGATGAGCCCATCGCCCAATACATCGCGGCATTCTACCCCGAGGATTTATACGTGGCGTTTACCTATGCAGATGACCACTATTCCTTTGCCACTCGGAAGGGAGACCCGCTCAATGCACGCATCAGCGCCGTAATCCAGCAGCTGGAGCAGAGCGGTGTTCTTAGTGAATTCAAGAAGAAATGGTGCCAGTCTAGTGACCAGAACCGCCACATCACCAAATGGACCCACAAAAAGGATTACGACGGCAGCGCCGGCACCATCCGCTACGCCACCTACCCCGTTCAGGAGCCCATGGTGTACCAGGCCTACAATGAACTGCTGGGCATGGACATCGAAACCATCAACCGCGTAGCCTACGAACTAAACATGAAAGTGGAATACTCTTTCATGGACTTCTCCCAGCTGCTGGATGCCCTGCAGAACGGCCAGGCAGACCTCGTAGGCGGTTGCATGTCCGTCACTCCTGAACGTCAGCAGAAGGTGGATTTCGTGCATCCCTACTACAAGGGTGGCATGGCCGTGCTCGCCCGCTACGCTAAGAAGCAAGAAGCCCCCAAGGCGAAATAAGAAAGTACGAGGTCAGCAGTACGAAGTGTGACCAGCCCCGGCTTTTGAAAGCCGGATGACGAATTCAGAATCCCCCACCTGCCGCAAAGCAGGTGGGGGATTTCTTATGAGTTCTTTCAGGACAGATGCGGCTTTACTCCTGCGGAGCTTCGGCTTCATCTGTGGCGGCGGGGGCTTCGGCATCCGTGGATTCAGACTCCTCGTCATCATCATCGTCATCGGGGATGACGAGGGTGATTTCCTGGATGGATTCCTTGCCGTCGAGCGTGATGAGCTTCACGCCCTGGGTGGCGCGGCCCGTTTCGCGGATGGTGTTCACCTTCATGCGTACGGACTGCCCGCCGGTGGTCATAATCATGAGCTCGTCCTCATCGGTCACGGTGGTGGCAGACACCACGCGGCCGGTCTTATCGGTGCAGCTCATGGTCTTGATACCGATGCCGCCGCGGGTCTGCGGACGGTATTCATCAAAGGGGGTGCGCTTGCCGAGACCATTCTCGGACACCACGAGCAGGTTGGCATCCTGCTGCACTACAGCCAGGGCTACCACGTAGTCGCCCTCGCGCAGCTTGATACCGCGTACACCGATGGTGTTGCGGCCCTGGGCACGCATGTCGCTTTCAGCAAAGCGGATGCTCATGCCATCGTGGGTCACCAGCACCACTTCATCCTCGCCGGAGGTAAGGGCGGCGTTCACGAGGGTGTTGCCTTCCTCCAGGTTAATGGCGATGATACCGGCCTTGCGGTAGTTCACGAAGTCGTTCAGCGCGGTCTTCTTCACCGTGCCGTCCTTGGTGGCAAACACCACATTGCCGGAATCCTCAGCAAAGGTGATATCCTTGCCGTCCTCGCTCACGCGGCGTTCCAGACGCAGGATGGCAGCGATGCGCTCATCGGCCTGCATATCCAGCAGATTCTTGATGGAACGGCCCTGGGCGCTGCGAGCGGCCTCGTCAATCTCATACACACGCTCCACATACACGCGTCCGGTGTTGGTGAAGAACATGATGTAGTCGTGATTCTGGGCGGCAAACAGGTGCTCCACGAAGTCGTTGGCGTCCTTCTTGCTCTTGGTCGTGGCGGCCTTGATACCCTTGCCACCACGAGCCTGCAGGCGGTACTCATCCGAATTGGTGCGTTTGATGTAGCCACTGTGCGTGATGGTCACAATCATGGAATCGTTCGGGATGAGGTCCTCGATGGCCATATCGCCCTCGAATGGGATGATGTGGGTCATGCGCGGGGTGGCGTACTTCTCCTTGATGGCACGCAGCTCATCCTTCACGATGCCGAGCACCCGGCTCTCATTGGCCAGGATATCCAGATAATCCTCAATGAGCTCGAGCAGCTTCTTGTACTCATCGGAAATCTTGTCGTTTTCCAGAGCGGTGAGCTGGTAGAGGCGGAGTTCCAGGATGGCGTTCACCTGGCGCTCGGTGAATACGTACTTGTCCCCCTGCACGGAGGGCTGACTGTGGATGAGGATACCCAGGCCCCTGGCCAGTTCCGTGGGGAAGCTGAATTCCATGAGTCGGTTACGGGCATCTTCGCGGTTCTTCGAATCGCGGATGATACGGATGAACTCATCCATATTCGCCAGGGCAATGAGGTAGGCCTCCAACACCTCGGCGCGATCCTCTGCCTTGCGCAGCAGGAACTTCGTGCGGCGCACCACTACCTCACGGCGGTGCTCCACGTAGAAGTTGATGGCGTCCTTCATGGAAAGCACCTTGGGACGGCCCTCATGAATGGCCAGCATGTTCACAGAGAACGAGGTCTCCATGCTGGTGAGTTTGTAGAGCTGGTTGATGACTACCTGCGGGCGGGCATCGCGCTTGAGCTCGATTTCGATATAATCCGTCAGGTCGCGCATGCCGGCAATATCGGTGATAATCTTATCACGCACCAGCTCGGCAATGCGCTCCTGCAGCACGGCGCGGTTCACGCCGTAGGGCACATCGGAAATGTGGATGAACTCGCGGCCGTTCTCATTGGTAACCACTTCCATCTTACCGCGCATGCGCACGCTGCCGCGGCCGGTGCGGAAGTAGCTGTCGATTCCCTTGTAGCCCAGCACATAGCCCCCGGTGGGGAAGTCCGGGCCCTTGATGTAGGCGCGCAGGGCCTCGCTGGTGATGAGGGGATTATCAATAAAGGCACAGATACCGTCCACCACTTCGCCCAGGTTGTGCGGAGCCATGTTGGTGGCCATACCCACGGCAATACCCGTGCCGCCATTTACCAGCAGGTTCGGGAAAGCAGAGGGGAACACCACGGGCTCCGTAAGGCGGTTATCATAGTTCGGCTGGAAATCCACCGTATCCTTATCCAGGTCGTCCATGAGGGCTACGCCCAGATGGCTCAGCTTGGCTTCAGTGTATCGCATGGCGGCGGGCGGGTCACCTTCCGGCGTACCGAAGTTACCCTGCCCCTGCACCAGGATGTCGCGCATGTTCCAGGGCTGGGCCATGGTTACCAGTGTGCCGTAGGCGGACTGGTCACCATGCGGGTGGTAGTTACCGATGGTGTCACCCACGATTTTACCGCACTTGATGGTGCCTTTGCTGGGGACCAGGCCAAGCTCGTGCATGGCGTAGAGCACGCGGCGCTGGGAGGGTTTGAGACCGTCGCGCACGTCCGGCAGGGCGCGGGAAATAATCACCGACATGGAGTAATCCAGGAAGCTGCGGGAGACCTCCTCAGCCACATCGACGGGACGAATTCTTGTTTCGCTCATAATCAGAATGAAAGGTTAATGGGGTTACACGTCGAGATTGCGGACATTGAGGGCGTTGTCCTCGATGAAGCGGCGGCGGGGTTCCACCAGGTCGCCCATGAGGATGGTGAACATCTTGTCGGCCTGCACGGCATTGTCGTCATCCAGACGCACGCGAAGAAGCTCTCTCTTCTCGGGGTCCATGGTGGTGGCGTAGAGATCCTTGGCGTCCATTTCACCCAGACCTTTGAATCGGGTGATAGTCACGCTGCGGCCGCCAATTTCCAGCACCTTGGCCAGAATATCACCCACGAAGAAGATGGGGGTGACCGTGTTGCGGGAATTCTCCACCAGCTCGAACACCGGGGTATCATCGCTCAGCAGATGGTCGGGCTGAATGCCGAGTTCCTCCAGACGGGCGAGCACACGGGTGATGGCCTTGGCCTCGTGCAGTTCGTGCAGCAGGGCGCGGCGGCTCGGGCCCTCGCGCACCGGCAGCGGATTGGCAGCCAGTTCTTCCTCGGTGGGTTCGCCAAAGAGGAAGAGGTCGCGGTTCGCTTCAGAGAATGCGGAAAGGCTATCCATATCTGCAAAGTACTGCACCTCTTCATCGTTACCGCAGCGCACCTTCACCAGGTACTGCGGGAAAGCGCCATTATCAGCGCGGTGGCGCAGCAGGTCCTTGAAGTCGCCGCCGTGCTGGGCCACGCTGCCCTCGTACTTCTGCAGGTTGATGAGGGTTTCCAGAATGGCCATGAGGGAATCGGCATCAAATTCCTTGCCCTTATCCGGCGTGCGCAGGGTCACATCACCCGCACCCAGGGAAATGAGCTTGCGGTTGAGAGCAACTTCATCCTGCACGTACTGCTCCACCTTGCGGTGAATCACGCGGTACAACGGCGGCTGGGCAATGTAGAGATACCCGGCGCGCACCAGCTGCGGCATGTGGCGGCAGAAGAGCGTGAGCAACAGCGTGCAGATGTGGGAGCCGTCCACGTCGGCATCGGCCATGAGGATAATCTTGTGGTAGCGCACCTTATTCAGGTCAAAGGAACCTTCGCCCTCGCCATCGCCGATACCGGCGCCAATGGCGGTGATGATATTCTGAATCGTCTCGCTGCCCAGGGCTTTATCCAGGCGGGCTTTCTCCACGTTGAGAATCTTACCGCGCAGCGGCAGAATTGCCTGCGTGCGGCGGTCGCGGCCCATCTTGGCAGAGCCACCTGCAGAGTCACCCTCCACAATGAACAGCTCGCTGAGCTTCGGGTCGCGGCAGGAGCAGTCTGCCAGTTTGCCGGGCAGACCACCGCCCACAGTCATGGCGCTCTTGCGCACGCTCTCGCGGGCCTTGCGGGCGGCTTCGCGGGCGCGGGAGGCAATGAGGCAGCGGTCGATGATGGTCTTGGCCACCTGGGGATTTTCCTCGAAGTATTCCTTGAGTTCCTCGTAGACCACGCTGCTCACCACACCTTCGATTTCGGTGTTCACGAGCTTATCCTTCGTCTGGGAGGAGAAGCGCGGGTTAGGCATCTTCACCGAGATAACAGCCACCAGGCCTTCGCGCACGTCGTCGCCATTCAGGCTGGGGTCTTTGTCCTTGAGCAGGTTGTTGCTCTTGGCGTAGTTGTTGATAGCGCGGGTCAGCGAGCTGCGGAAACCGGAAAGGTGCGTACCGCCATCAGCATTGAAAATGGAGTTGGCATAGCACTGAATCTGGTAGCGGTCGCTGTCGTTGTACTGCATCACCACATCTACAATCACGTCGTCCTCCATGGTCTTGCCGTCATACTCCACCTCAATGTGGCGCACGCCGCTCATGGCGATGGGTTCTGCGGTGATAAGCGTCTTATTCTCGCCCAGCTGCTTCACGAACTCGCGAATACCATCCGCATAGTAGAAGGTCTCGGTGCGCTCCTGGCCGCTGCGCTCATCCACCAGTTCGATGACGAGGCCGGGGTTCAGGAACGCAAGCTCACGCAGACGGCGGGCCAGCAGGTCAAACTTGAACTCCACCGTATCGGTGAAGATGGTCGGGTCGGGCAGGAAGGTGATGGCCGTACCGGTCTGGCTGTCCGGGCAGGAACCAACCACATGCAGCTTCTCGGTAGTCTTGCCGCGCTCGAAAGTAATAACGTGGCGCTTGCCATCGCGGCGCACTTCGGCTTTGAAGAAATCGGAAAGAGCATTCACGCACTTGGCACCCACACCATGCAGACCACCGGAGTACTTATACGCACCCTGGCCGAACTTACCACCAGCGTGCAGGTTGGTCAGCACCAGTTCCACAGCTGGAATCCCGAACTTCGGGTGAATATCCACCGGGATACCACGGCCATTGTCAATCACGGAAATAGTGCCGCCTTCGTGAATCTGGATGATGATTTTGCTGCAGTATCCGGCCAGGTGCTCGTCAATCGAGTTATCGAGCACTTCGAACACACAGTGATGCAAACCACGTTCATCCGGGTCGCCAATGTACATACCCGGACGCTTACGCACGGCTTCAAGGCCCTCCAGCTTATCAATCTGGGCGGCGCCGTACTCCTGCTGTGCCCCGGTCGAAAGCTTCTCAGCGTCCTCCGGGGGCGTTACGTTATCACTCATAAGTGCTGGCCATTATACGCGCGTACGCGCGCGCTTCAATAATATAGTGCGTCATTTTTTCAAAATTCGCATCACAAGGGCTCTAATTAGCGTTTACACCCCATTTCAGGCATTCATACCACTCAGCACATCAACGCGTTTTAACCGCATTTTACACGCATAACAGGTTTTTAACCACCTGAACAAAACATATTTCACTTGTACTCAATCCACGGGAAACACAAACAAGACAGATTCAAAGAGCGAGCTCTTGCATGCCCTAAAAAATACTTGCAATGCCCCGGCAGATGGGCTAAGCTCCTGGGCACTTCGACGCATTTGCTCAGGAACTATATGAAACACGTTCACTTTCTCGGAATTTGTGGCACCGCCATGGGGGCCGTTGCATCGGCCATGGCACGCAAGGGCTACGTGGTAACCGGCACAGATGCCAATGTTTACCCGCCCATGTCCACATTCCTGGAGAACGAGGGGATTCAGATTTTCCAGGGGTACAACCCCGCCAATATTCCGGCAGATACGGACATGGTCATCATTGGCAATGCCATGAGCCGTGGCAATGTCGAGGTAGAGGCCGTGCTGGATACCCGGCTGCGCTACATGAGTCTGCCCGAGGCCATGAAAGAGTTTTTCCTGTGGGGCAAGCGCAACCTGGTGGTAAGCGGCACACATGGCAAGACCACAACAACCTCCATGCTCACCTGGATGCTGGAGGCGAACGGCCAGAACCCCAGCTTCATGATTGGCGGGATTGCGCGTAATCTGGGCCGCGGTGGCCGGTTTACTGATTCTGATTTCTGCGTACTGGAGGGCGATGAGTATGACACTTCGTTCTTCGACAAGCGCTCCAAGTTCCTCCACTATCTTCCGGAGGTGGTTATCATCAACAATATCGAGATGGACCACGCCGACATCTACGCCAATGTGGAGGAAATCAAGCTTTCCTTCAAGCGACTGCTGCGCGTAGTGCCCCGCAATGGCATCGTCTTCATCAACGCAGACTGCCCGAATTGTGCCGATGTACGCGGATATGCAGCAACTGAGCTCAAAATGGTCAGGATGCGCAGCGTGGGCATGAGCGAGGAAGCCGATGTGCGCATCACCGATGTAGAGTACCGGACCGATGGATGCAGCTTTACCCTGGCATGCGCCCCCGCAGAAGAGGAAGAAGCACCCTGCCAGCTGAATGGAGAGCGTTTCAATGTACCGATGATTGGTGATTTCAACGTACGCAACGCCGCCATGGCAGCCTGTGCAGCCGCATTTGCTGGTCTTGACGCAGACCAGATACGCGCTGCGCTGGATAGCTTCGAGGGAGTGGCCCGCCGCCAGGAAGTGCGCGGCACAGTAAATGGGGTCACCGTAGTAGATGATTTTGCCCACCACCCCACGGCCATTCGCCAGGCCATTGAGGGGCTGCGCCAGCGTTTCCCGAAAAGCCGCCTGTGGGTACTCTTCGAACCCCGCAGCAACACCACTATCCGCAATCTTTTCCAGAAGGAACTGGCCGAGGCCCTGGCTGAAGCAGATTTTGCCGTTATCTCCCCCATCGAAAACCACAAGCGGCTCACCCCGGAGCAACGACTGAACGAAGAGCAGCTGCTGGCCGATATCCAGGCCGCGGGCACCGATGCCTACGTGGGTAAGAACGTGGATGATATCGTAGCTCATGTGGTCACCCACGTGCACCCGAACGATGTGCTCCTGGTCATGAGCAATGGCGGCTTCGGCGGCATTCACAACAAGCTGCTGATTGCATTAGCTCAGTAAAAACAGATTTTCCCACAGCCCCGCCGGAACGCGGGGCTTTTTCTTGACCCCGCCCCGGGCCTGTGGTATCGTACAAACGTATGTACCGTTTTCTGAAACTGTTCACCTGGTTTGCAGCATCCATTCTGTTATGCGGTATGGTTCAGCAACCGGCCAGCGCCAGCCCGGACTCGCCGGTGAAAGCGCATAAGAGCAAAAAGGAAGCAAGCGCCGTCATGCAAGCCCTGAAAGCGCTGAAGCATGTCTCCGGCAAGCCGGATTCACAAGCAGATTTCTATGTTTTCGTTATACTGACCCAGCAATTCGTTTTCAACTGCGACAAATTCCCCGATGCAGTCCAGGATGAACTCCAGAGGGGCTCTTTTGTGGAGGCCATGCGGAAAATCCAGCGCAAGAAGGGAGTTGAGACCATACTTCTGGTTGCTGATGATGCCGACATGACCGCAGTCAAAAAGAAAGCCATACCGCTGCTCCGGATAAAAGCCCCCATCTATATCTGGACGCTGGAGACCACCCCCACCTTCTCCGCCGGATGCGATGAACTGGTGCTGGTTGACAGACGGGTATCCTGCCTGGAATCAGGTTATCTTTCCCTATCGGCAGGCAGAATACTGGAAGAAATAAACAGAAGGCAGAACCAGCCGATTCCATAACAACCGCAACAATTTCTCCCATTACCTCATTCTCATGAAACAGCTCTTCTTTATTCTGGCAGCCTTGCTTTGTCTGATGCCCGTGCAGGCAAAAGTGGACGCAGGACAATTGTTAGGAAACTTACTGCAAGCAGTCAATGAATCTCACCAGACCGCCACATCCCCTGCCCCTGCTAATGCGCCCGGCATCGGAGACCAGATTATGCTTACCTTCCGAGGAGCGACAGACTCCGTGCTGGAAAGCTACAAGGAAGAGGGCCGCAAGTATGCCAGAGAAATGGGCGACATCATCACCCAGCGTATCATGGAGGATAAGAAAATCAACAGCACGCTGGATTCCATGCGTCTTTTCTGCTGGGCGGTGGTCATCTACCTCACCGTCATTTCCCTGCTGGTGCTCTACATGCTGCTCCGTCTGCGGGTGCTTTATGCCCACCTCATGAGCGAGCTGAAGCGGAATTGATTCAGCCTTCGTCGCCCATAAGGCGGCGGCGGTTTTCGCTGCGTTCACGGGTCACCTGCTCCTCGGTAGCCCCCAGAGCACGCAGCATGTGGCTGCTCATGGCCAATGCCACCTCTGCCTCGCCGGCAAAGGCATGCGCATCGCCAGACCGGGCAATGGCCTTAGCCACGCGAATGTAGCTGGTGTGCGCCACTACGCGGATGGCCGGATTCAGGCTGCGGGCAGCAGAAGCAATCTGCACAGCCGGAGCCGACGCGGAGGAAATAATGATAGCCTTAGCCTTTTCCACCCCGGCCATGCGCAGAATGGTGCGGTTGGAAGCATCACCATGCATGGCGGGCAGACCATCGTTCTGCAGACGCATCACGGTGTCGATATTCATCTCCAGCACCACCACTTCCATATCATAGCGGCGCAGAACGTGGCTCACCAATTCACCGCAGGGACCATAGCCAACGAGCAGGATACGATACACATCATCCGCAACGGCAGGAATCGAATCCGCATCAGCATGCCGGGTGCCAATACCGCGCTCCTCCAGCTTATGCACCGCCGCAGGCACAAAGCGATACAGGGCGGCATTCAGCGTGATAGACACGATGGCCACACCGGTAATCACATTCACCGCCTCTATGGGAAGCAGGTGGTAGGTACCGGCAATCAGCGTAGCCAGAATGAAAGAAAACTCACCAATCTGAGAGAGCGAACCTCCCACCATAAGGCTCAGGCGCAGGGGTTTGCCCAGCAGGCTTACCATGATGGCGGCCATCACGGGCTTGGCCAGCATGCAAATCGCCAGCGTGGACAAAGCAAGCGGCCAGTACTCCAGCAAGCCGCCGACATGGAATCCCATGCCTACTGATACGAAGAAGAGCACGGCGAAGGCATCACGCATCGGCAAAGCATCGCTGGCAGCACGGCTGGCAAACTTGCTCTGCCCCACTACCATGCCTGAAAGGAAGGCTCCAAACTCCATGGAGGCGTTGAACACCGTGGCAGAAAGCACAGCTATGCCTAAAGCACACACCAGCACCGCCAGGGTAAAAAGCTCATCTGAGCAATGCCGCGAGATATAGGTGAGAGTCTGCTTGATAACCTTTCTCCCAAACGAGGCCACCACAATGACCAGCAGAGTGAGTTTCACCGCCATCATGCCAAGCGCCGGCCCCAGTTCCTGCCCACCGAAAATGGCCGGCAGCAGCACCAGCAGAATGATAGTGAACATATCCTCCACCACCAGCCAGCCCAGCGCGGTGTGACCGGTGGGGGTCTGCAGCACCCGGTTATCTCCCAGTACACGGGTGAGCACCACAGTACTGGAAACGCACACGCAGAGGCCGAACATGAGGCTGTTCACCCAGGCCACATCTCCCATGCCCAGAAAATGGAAAGCTACCATTCCCAGCAGGGAAACGGTGAGCATGCACACCAACGCCCCCGGAACAGCCACCTTCTGCACCGCCAGCAAATCCTTGATATGGAACTGTAATCCCACGCCGAAAAGCAACAGGACGACACCTATGTGTGAGAAATCCTCCACCACGTGCGCATCTACCGGCTCTCCCCACCATGGCTGAGCCGCCAGCATACCGGCCACCAGGTAGCCCACCAGAGGTGACAATCGCAGTTTCTGAGCAAGCATGCCCAGCACCAGCGCCAGCGTAAGACCAATAACAAGCGTAAAAATCATAGAAAGGGAAAAGCGGGTGAATACTACTCAGATAGTACACCCTCCCAGCGTTTTTGACAAGGCAGCACCGCCTTGTTTTCTGAAAAAATTCAGGTTTCCACCAATTCCTCCGGCGGCAGCCCGGCCAGTTTGCAACGTGTGGCCATGCGCTCGCGGTTCACCTGCTCATCCGTAGCACCGAACTGGCGCAGCAACGCAGAGGACATGGAAAGCGCTACCTCCTCCTCCCCGGAGAAGATGGCATGCCCGCTGGTACGCAGTTCCTGAGCCTGGGTCATGTAAGTCGTGTAGGCCATAACCCCAATTTTCGGGTTAAGGCTGCGAGCCGCCGCCGCTATGGATTTGGATGGAGCCGTTGCTGCCGTCACTATGATGGCCTTGGCCTGTTCAGCCCCGGCCAGCTTCAGGATATGCCGCAGACGGGCATCTCCATGCAGCGCCGGGATACCCAGCTTATTCAGCTGGGTCACGGTGTCGATATTCATCTCCAGTACCACGACCTCTATATCATACTTCTGCAACAGCCCGGTCATGATTTCGCCGCTGGGGCCATAGCCCACCACAATCACACGGTGGCGTTCCTCCGTGGGCTCAGGCACGTGGCGCCCAGCATCTGCCGGAACCGCGGCATTCCGCTCCAGCAGGGTGATCAGCTTCGGCACGTAGCGGAACAAGGCCGCATTCAGCGTGATGGAGATGATGGCCGCTCCCGTAATAACATTGGCTGCATACAGCGGCAGCACGCCGTAAGTGCTGGCTGCCAGGGTAGCCAGGATAAAGGAGAATTCACCAATCTGAGCCAGCGCACCACCCACAACCACGCCCAACCGGGCCGGACGTCGCAACAGCCGGATAACCACATAACCGGTAACAGGCTTAATCAACAGTACATACGCTGTGGTACCCAGCGCCAGCGGCCAGTATTCCACCATGCCGCCCATCTGGAACCCCATACCCACCGATACGAAAAACAGCACGGCGAAAGCATCACGCATCGGCAAGGCATCACTAGCAGCACGGCTGGCAAACTTGCTCTGCCCCACCACCATGCCGGAAAGGAATGCCCCAAACTCCATGGAAGCATTGAACACATACGAGGAAAGCACCGCAATACCCAGCGCAATGACCAGCACACCCAGGGTAAAAAGCTCATCAGAACCTTTGCGCGCCACAAATGTAAGCACGCGGGTGATAATCCGTTTACCCAGCAACGCCACAATAAGAACCAGCAGGGTCAGCTTGACAGCCATTCCCCCAAGAGCAGGCAAGAGTTCGTCGTCTCCGAACATGACTGGCATGAGCACCAGCAGGATAATGGTGAACAAATCCTCCACCACCAACCAGCCCAGCGCTGTATGCCCGGCTGGGGTCTGCAGCATCTTATTATCCTCCAGCACACGGGTAAGCACCACCGTGCTGGATACGCACACGCACATACCGAAAATAGCTGCAGCCACCCAGCCGCCGGCACCACCGCACAGGTAGTATACCAGGCCTCCGATTCCCGTCCAGAGCAGACTGCAGGCTACAGCCCCCGGCACCGCAACCTTGCGCACTGCCAGCAAATCCTTGAAATGAAAATGCAGCCCTACACCAAAGAGGAGAAGCACCACGCCAATGTGAGAAAACTCCTCCACCACATGGTGTTCCACCGGGTGCCCCCACCAAGGCTGCGCCGCCAGCATGCCGGCCACCAGATACCCCACGAGAGGCGATAACTTCAGCTGCTGCGCCACCATCCCCAGCACAAAGGCCAGAGCCAGACCGATAACGAGAGTAAAAATCATACGAGTACGCGGGCCCAGAGAACCTTCAGATAACGACCTTCAGGATAGGTGGACAGGAAGGGATGGTCCCAGCCGGGGCCGGTCATATCCAGAATCTGCAAGCGGCGGCCCAGACGCTGGGCAGCCTTGATAACAACCTTTTCAAACTCCGCAGGGCTTACCAGACCACTGCACGAGCAGGTCACAAACAAACCGCCGCGGCGCACGCATTGCAAGCCAAGCATATTCAGGTCATGGTACTTTTTGAGTCCTTCCTCCTTCTCCTCATCGCGCCCGAGCACAAACTTGGGCGGATCAAGGAGAACAACATCGAAAAGCTTGCCGTTGCGCACCATCTGGCGGGCATATACAAAGGCATCTGCATGCACAAAATCAATACGCAGCGGGCCATTCTGGGCGTTGATATTCGCGTTACGTTTCGCCATCAGAATCGCCTTTTCATCCAGGTCAACCGCTGTCACCTCGGCCGCGCCTCCATGCAACTTTGAGTATATCGAAAAACCACCGGAGTAGCAGCAGAGGTCGAGCATGGTCTTACCCTGCACCAGTCTGGAAAGTTTCATACGGTTATCACGCTGGTCGCAGAAGAAGCCGGTCTTGTGTCCCTGGGCAAAATCCACTTCGAAATTCACCCCATTTTCCACAATACGCACCTTATGCACCGCTTCGCTCCTGGGTGCCTTGCTCACATCAATTCCCTCCATGCGGGCAATCCCCTCATCCACCGTAATCACGTGGCGTCTGGTGCCGCAGAGCTCATGCAGCAGCGGCAACCATTGCGGCAAGCGCAGCCACACCCCCAGCGTGGTCACCTCCAGGCTCAGCACATCCGCATAGCGGTCTACAATAAGCCCCCCCAGCCCATCGGAATCCCCATGAATCACGCGGTAGGCATTGGTGGTTTTCTCCAGCTCACAATCCTGGCGGCGCCAGGCCACAGCCTTGCGGATAGCAGCTTCCAGGTCTCGTTCTCTGAGCACCTCCGGCCCATGCACCAGCATGCGCAGCGGCGTGCGGCTTTGCGGATTCCAGAAACCACCGCCGAACAAATCCCCATTCTTATCATACACATTGATAAGCCCGCCCTGCACAGCATCCGGGCTTACTGCTCCCAGCATACGCGGGAACACGGCGGGATTATAGGTAAAATACTTGAGCTGCACCCAGGGACGCACCCAGTTTTCGCTTCCCTCCGGCGCGTCTGCAGTCTTGAATGTGCGCACCTTGGGCGCTACAGAGCCCAGCGGACGCTTCTTATCCTTATACCGCGGTTTGAATCCCTGATTTTTCTGCTGATAGTCGCTCACGCGCGGGATTATACGCGTAAGGCACGGAAAAGTCAACATCCGGCTTGATTCCCCCTGCATTTACAGCTAGAATACCGCACGTGAACGTATTTTCCACCTGCTGGAACAGCCGCCGCCACAAGGACGGTGGCGCCATGTGCGATGAAATCCGCGAACTGGGCTTCGAATATATCGAAGCCTCACATGGACTGAGCCTGAGCAAATTGCCCGGGCTTATCAAGGCGGTGGATGAAAAGAGAATCCGGGTAGCCGGGGTACACAACTTCTGCCCTGCCCCCATAGAGGTACCCGGCGATGCCCCTGATGCCTACACCTTTACCTCCCACCGGCCGGAGACGCGGGAACGGGCCATGAGGCTGAGCATAGAGACACTCATGACGGCAGCGCGTCTGGGTGCTCAATACGTGGTGCTGCATATGGGCAATGTGGAGCTGATGACCACCGCACGCCCGACCCGTGAACTGGAGCGGAAGCTGCGTCACGAGTGGGTAGGCAGCCGGGAATATGCCCTGCGCAAAGGCGAACTGGTGCGCCGCCGCTCCAAACTGGCCCCGCTCTATTTCGAACGCGCCCGCCAGGCGCTGCACACACTGGCAGAAAAAGCCAGGGAATATAATCTGGTGCTGGGGGTAGAAGGCCGCAGCCACTTTGAACAAGTACCCGGGGAATGGGAAATGCCGAGGCTGATGGAGGAATTTGCAGATAATCCGCATGTGATGTACTGGCACGATTTCGGTCACATTCAGCGCAAGCACAATCTCCTGCTGCTCAACCACGACCAGTATCTGCGCCAGCTGCAGCCCTACATCTATGGCGCCCACATCAACGATGTAGAATGGCCCAGCCGCGACCACCGCGCTCCCTTCCAAGGGGGCTGCGTGGATTTCGACCACCTGCTGCCCGCTTATTTCACACAGAGCATGCCCCTCACCTGGGAGCTGTCCTCCTCCGTTACCCGGGAGCAGATTACCGAAGCCAAACTGCGATGGGACGCGCTCGTATCTACTCTGCCCCGGCAGTAATCTTCAGCATGGCCACGGCATCTGCCGCCAGACGGCGGATTGCGGCCTCCCTGTTCGAGATAGATGGCAACCCCCAGAGAGTGAAGTCATTGTGAGCCACAATGTTAAAATACATACCGCGCAACGAGGTCAGAAACCAGAGCCAGTCACCACGCTGCAACCCGGGGAAATGGGACTGCACGGCCTCCTGCCACTCCTGTAGAGCATAGGAATAGTGGGACTCGTACACATCGCGTGTTAAATCCGGGTTTTCATAGCCCATTTTGTTAAGGAAGCAGAGCACCTCCTCACCCGAAGCAACGGTAGCATCCTTCCAGGAAACAATAGGGGCCAGCAACCAGGAACAAATGATTGCCTCCGGAGCGTTGGTGATACGAGCTTCCTCCAGAGCAGCCAGGCACACCTCGTTATACTGGGTGGAAACATAGGCTAGTGTATCGCGATACAAATCAGCCTTGTGCCCGAAGTGATAGCGGATGAGCCCGATATTCACACCGGCAGCATTGGCAATATCACGCACGGCAGCCCCTTCATACCCCAGGCGGGTGAATTGCTGCACGGCTGCACGCATAATCTGCGCCTTGGTGTCATCGGACTTGCTCATGCTTCTTCTTGCGGCTGCGTTTCTTCTGCTTGCGAGCCTCCTGCTCGCTGTGCACGAATTCACGGTCTTCCTTGCAAAGCCGATGCAGTTTGACGCGCTGAATCCTGCCTCCGTATTCCTTGAGGTAAAGCATCTGGGTGGTGGGATTGAAGCGTTGCAGACGGGCAAAGAGCGTCACCTCTCCCGTAGCGGAGCTCCAGGTACGGTAACCTTTGGGCTCCAGTTTCTTCTGAAACTCTATCATTTCCTTTTCAGCCTTAATGACTCCTTCTTTAAGAATGGCATCTATACGCTGAGTGTAGTCATCGTAACCATCCACCCCCACCACAAACTTACCGCGGGCTGATATGACAGCCAGCGCGGGGCGGCGTCTCAGCCCATACCGATGGGCCAGGCGGTCAATTGCCTCACGGCTGTAGCGGCTGGACGTACCGGGTTGTTGTTCGGCAAGGTCGGCTCCGGAATCCAGTTTCAAACGCACCACGCGATCGCGGCACCACTCGTTGAACTGCGGGGTATCTAGCAGATTCTCACCCAGGAGGCCGCTATCCGGTGCAATTACCGAATCATGGAACCAGATGATAAGGGGGCGGCATTCGCGCTGGGCAAAGCGCGTGGCTCTCCCATAGTTGGTGAGCCAGACATTACCACCGCGGAGGGTTTCAAAAGCCTGGGTGATACCCTCAATTTCGGCATCGGGGTTATCGGGATCGGTGAAATACACCTCACCCTGCGCACCATTATCAATGCGCTCCAGCTCCTCAGAGGTAGAAACATTGTAGCTCTGGGCGTTGGGGTCCACCGACCCACCGGTCAGCAACGGATTCATTCCCGGCAACTCCGGCTCCTCAAATCCCATGCGGGGTTTGCCATCTGCAGCGGGCAACGCTTCCTCGCTCTTCGGAAGCGTTTTCTGCTGCTGTAGTGAGCAGGAAACCAGCAGCACTACACTAAGACACAAGGTTGCGAAATATGGAACTTTCATGATTTCTCATGGCGCTTGACGGCCTGCCAGGCGGCTTCCATTTCATCCAGGCTGGCATCCGCCAATGAAAGGTCTTGTTCCTTGAGACCCGCCTCCATGGCATTGAAGCGGCGTTCAAACTTCCGATTGGCGTTAAAGAGGGCCAGCTCAGGATCCACCTTGCGGCGGCGGCAGAGATTCACCACCACAAAGAGCAAATCACCCAATTCCTCAGCCACATGCGGATCATCATCCGGCAGGGAAAGCGTTTCCTCCACCTCGGCTGTTTCCTCCCGGATTTTTTCTACAACCCCGGCGTGGTCAGGCCAGTCAAAACCAACCTTGGCTACCTTTTTGGTAATCTTATATGCCTGCAGGAGGGAGGGAAGACCTTTGCCACAATCCTGCAGATAGGGCTTATCTTCTATATCGTGTTCTCTGCGTTTAATAGCATCCCACTGAGAGATGACCCCCTCGGCATTTTCCACAGCAGCGGTACCAAACACATGCGGATGCCGCCGCACCAGTTTGTCAGCCAGTTCGCGGGCAACCTCGTTGATGCCGAATGCAGCCTCCGGATTCTCCTGAGCCATTTCGGCATGAAAGATAACCTGCAGCAGCACATCCCCCAGCTCTTCGCGCAAGTGCGGCCAATCACGCTCCCGAATGGCATCAATGCACTCATAGCATTCCTCAATCAGGCTGCTGATGATGGAATCATGTGTCTGCTCAGCATCCCAGGGGCAGCCGCCGGGCTGCCGCAGACGGTGCATGATGGCCACCGCGCGTTCAATCTGGCGCGCAGGGTCCTGGCAATATATCATTTCCCGCTCAGTCATTTACCCTTACCATTGCGGCGGTCGCGGCGTTCATTTGTTGCCTTGCCCGCCAGGATATCATCAATGTGCTGCACCATATCCCAGGCCACTCGGCGGCGCTGGTATTTGCGCCAGAGGAGGTCGCGGAGAGTCTGCCAATGTTCCTCTGTGAAATCTGCGGGTGTAAACACAACTTCATCACGCTGAGAACGCCCCAGCTTGGGCGCCACCATCAGCTGCCACCAACCACCGAAGTACTGGGCTTCATAGATAACCTTGTTACCATCTGCATCGCGATCCTGCCAGGAGAATGTTTCCATTTGTTGATTGATCGTTGTTGGTTATAAAATCAGCGGCGGCCTTTCTTCATTTCCTGATTAATGGCGTTCACATCGTACTTCATGGTAGGCACGATTTCCTCAGCAGCCGCATTCACATTCAGAGAAACGATGAGGGGTTTGGAGCGATTCCCCTGGCTATCGTATTTATAAATCACGCGCTGCACCAGTTTTCCCTCGGGGTGGGAATACATGCGCTCTTCGACCAGTCGGGCGCGGCTGTCATAGCCGTAAGCCACCTTGTAGATGATATTGCGCTTGGTATGGTCATAAATAATGCACCCCACCAGCTGACCATACTTACCTTCCGTGTAATCACTTACAGCCGCGAGACGCCCGCTCTCTGTGTATGTGGAGCAACGCATGCCACGCCAGCCCTGCTGGCGCTGGTATATAGCGCGGGTGCCATCAGGATGGCGCATGACACGCACCATATCACCAGTTTCTTTCATCATCTCACCACTCTGCGCCTGCACCACAGGCACCAGAGCCGCCAGAGTCATGGTGGCAACCAGCAGCCAACGCTGAAGCATCTCTTTCATGCCGCACATTCTACCGATTCGCGCACACAATAGCAAGCGGAAAGATAGCCATGCCAGCTGAAAGAGATGAGGCTTGCGCCACACTACTACTTGAGGTATACTTGCGGGCATGTCGATTTCTGAAGAACTTTTTGAACGAGCGTGCCGGGTCATTCCCGGAGGAGTCAACTCTCCGGTTCGGGCATTCCGACGCCTGGAACGCGCCCCGTTTTTCGTAAGTAAAGCCGCAGGTGCGCACCTGACGGATGAGGATGACCGGCAGTATATCGACTACGTAGGCACTTGGGGGCCGGCCATTCTGGGGCACGCGCCGGAGTGCGTGATTTCTGCCGTGCAGGCAGCAGCACCACTAGGGCTGGGATATGGCATCCCCACCCGCATTGAGGTGGATATGGCGGAAACCGTGTGCCGCTGGGTTCCCAGCATAGAAAAAATACGAATGACCAACAGCGGCACAGAGGCCACCATGAGTGCGGTTCGTCTGGCACGCGGCTACACCGGCCGGAAATATATTATTAAGTTTGCCGGTTGTTACCACGGGCATGTGGATAGTCTGCTGGTGGCAGCGGGAAGCGGCGCGCTGACCCATGGTGAGCCGGACAGTGCCGGGGTTCCCCCCGAATTTGCCAACCTGACCATTGTGCTTCCTTACAATGACCGCGCCGCGGTGGAGCAGGCCTTTGCCGCCCACCCGGGCGAGATTGCCGGCATCATTGTGGAACCTTTCCCCGGAAATGCCGGATTCTACCTGCCGCGTCCGGGCTATCTGGAATTCCTGCGTGAAATTACGGCAAAGCATGGCTCCCTGCTGATTTTTGACGAGGTGATGACTGGTTTCCGCATTTCTGCCGCAGGCGTGCAGGGGAAACTGGGCATCACCCCCGATATCACCACGCTGGGCAAAATTATCGGCGGCGGCTTGCCGGTGGGTGCCTTTGGCGGGCGCCGCGAGATTATGGACTGCGTTTCCCCGCTCGGCCCGGTCTACCAGGCTGGCACGCTGAGCGGCAACCCGGTGGCCATGGCCGCGGGACTCGCGCAGCTCAACTACCTGGAGGAGCATGATTCCTACACCCGCCTGGAGCAGCTCGGCGCCCGGCTGGAGGACGGCGTGCGCCGTATCCTGCGCGATGAGAATCTGCCGCTCACCTTCATCCGCGATGGCTCCATGTTCTGCCTGCATTTCACCACACAGGAGGTCTGTGACCTGGATTCCGCCATGAGCGGCAACTTCGATATGTTCCGCCGCTATTTCCACGCCATGCTGGAACAGGGGGTGTATGTAGCCCCCTCCCCCTACGAGACAGGGTTCATTTCCACCGCGCACACAGAGGCGGATATCGACGCCACAGTAGCCGCCATGCAGCGCGCGCTGCACGCCGCGAAGTAAGCCTACATTTCTTCCAAAATAATGGTTGCCTCAGAAAGCCCCTGGGCGGCGGCTTTGGAGAACCATTCCCGCGCCGCATCAGTATTCTGCTCCACGCCCTCGCCATTGGCATAGAGGATTCCAAGGAAAAATTGTGCCTTGGCATGGCCTTTTTCTGCAGCTGCAGCATAACATCTGGCAGCTTCGGTTGCATTCTTTTCCGTGCCGAAACCATTGGCATAGATAATTCCGAGATGGAAATTGGCATCAACATGCCCCTGTGCTGCTGCTGCCGCATACCATTTCCGGGCCGATTCCATGCTGACGGGCACCCCCTTTCCCTCGGCAAAACGGAGGCCCAATGCGAACTGAGCCTCAGCGCCGCCCCCCTCCGCCGCCGCACAAAAACATTTCTCTGCCGCCGCGCGATCCTTTTCCACACCATCACCAGCAGCATAATGAGCTCCCAGATTAAAAAGAGCTTCGGCATGGCCCGCATCAGCCGCAGCGCGGTAGTATTTCACCGCCTCAGCAGCGTTCTTTTCCACTCCCTCGCCCCGGTCATACATCTCCGCCAACCGGAAACTGGCTTCTGCATCCCCCCGATCAGCTCCCAGGGTGTACCACCGAACGGCCTCTGCCGGATTTTTCTCCACCCCACTACCGCTGGAATAGGCACCAGCCACCGCATTCAGAAACATAACCTCGCAACGAGCTGCGTGGGGTTCAAGCCAACGGGCAGCTTCCGCCGGCACAGGGTCCACTCCCTCTGCGCCGATAGCCAGCAGGCACCCCAGCCGCAGCTGGGCTTCGGCATGCCCCTGCTCAGCAGCGGCGGTATACCATTTCACCACATCGGGCATGGAGGTTGATTCTGCGGCAGCAAAATGCACGGCGGTCTGGAACTGAGCTTCCGCATTCCCCTGCTCTGCGGCAGCCATGTACCACCGGGCAGCCGCCTCATCATTCTGAGTTTCATCATAATATGCACCCAACGAACATTGAGCCGCGGCATACCCCTGTTCTGCAGCCAGCAGGTAATATTTCTCTGCTGCCGCGGCATCTTTCTCAACACCATTGCCACTGTTCAAGAGCATGGCGAGTTCATGCTGTGATTCCTGCACGCCCAAATCGGCCGCAATTTTATGCCACCGTGCAGCCTCTGCGGCATTCCTCTCCACACCGGAGCCGGCTGCATAACACCGCCCCAGGGCAGAAGCTGCAGTCGCGTGATTCTGCCCTGCTGCAGCCTGATACCACCGCACGGCCTCTTCCATATTCTGCGAAGCTGCGCAATGAAGCGCATGCTTATACTGGGCCCCGGCCACCCCCTGCTCTGCTGCGGCCAGATACCACCGCGCAGCTTCTGCAGAATCCACAGCCACCCCGCAGCCGGACTCATAACAGCCAGCCAGCGCGCTTTGAGCCCCGGCGTGGCCAAGCTCTGCCGCCATGCGGTAATGATGCACCGCTTCTGCCGCATCTTTTTCCACCCCGATTCCTGCCATCCGGCATTTCGCCAGTTCAAAATGCGCCGGAGCATATGAACTATCGGCAGCTTCCATAAAAAGCTCAATCGCCAGACCAGTTTCCCCCGCGCCCATTAGCTGCAACCCTTTCTCACATTTTGCCTGCGGACTCTGCCAGATGATACCACCAGAATACAAGCCGGTCAGTACGCCACCGGCCAGCACAATACCTGCACCGGCGGCCATCAGAAAGCGGCATTTCCTGTTTTTTTCCCGTTTCGTCAAAGAGGCGGCAGAAGGGGCATCACTCATACTATCCTGACTATACTAGCTTTGCACTAGCGCGTCAAGATTTTCATCACATAAGCCCCATCACAGGAATTTCAACCAGAGGTAGGCAGCGGAAATTACAATACTCATCAGCATCAGCGGGAACCCAATGCAGAAATACTGCATGAAGGTCACACGCAGATTGTGCTGGCGGGCAAGCCCGAGAGCCACCACATTGGCGCTGGAACCGATAACAGTACCATTGCCCCCCAGGCAGGCACCCAGCGAAAGGGCCCACCAGAGCGGCTCCAGATTAGCATACCCCATGGTTCCCATGTCTTTTACCAGAGGAATCATCGTAGCCACAAAAGGAATATTATCCACAAAGGCACTCATGATGGCACTGAGCCAGAGAATACTCATAGTGGTGGCAGTGGGTTCACCTCCCGTAAGCTGCATGGTCTGGGCGGCAAGCCAGTTGATGATGCCGTTTACCTCAAGTCCACCCACGAGTACGAAAAGTCCGACAAAGAAGAAAATGGTAGTCCACTCAATCTTGGAGAAAATATGCTCCAGCGCTTTTTCACGATCAGGCATGGTAAGCAGCAAAAGCAGAGACGCACCCGTCACCGCAATGGTACCGCTCTCCAGCCCCCAGTGAGGAAGCAGACCATGACTGCAGAAGAGTATTATCGTGAACACCAGCGTCACCAGACTGCGCACCAGAAGTCCCCAGCTGCGAATCAACCCCGCCAGTTTGATGTTCATGATGCGATTGTGGTTCTTGCTCACCTTGGCAAATTCCTTGCGGTACAGGAAAAGGAGAACAGCAACTGTTAAGACGAAAGAAATAATGCAAGGAGGGGTGAGATTGATGATAAAAGAGTTAAAATCAAGCTCCTTTACCTGGCTTGCAATCATGATGTTAGGCGGGTCTCCTATCATGGTGCAGGTACCGCCGATATTGGAAGCCATAATCTGGGCAATCACAAACGGCAGAGGGCTGATTTTCAAATCTTTCGTCAGTGTGAAGGTGATGGGCACAGTAAGCATCACCGTGGTCACATTGTCCAGAAACGCTGAGCATACAGCCACCATAACCGAAAGCGCAATCAGCAACGCCACGGGATTACCATTTGTCTTCTGTGCGGCCCAGACCGAAAGGAATCGGAAAAGCCCGGTCTTGCTGAGTACAAGCACCTGAATCATCATGCCGATGAGCAGGGCCAGCGTGTTAAAGTCAATATGTGCAATAGCCTGTTCCTGAGAGATGACCCCGGCCAGCACCATCAGCATGGCACCAAACAATGCAATGACAGTACGCTGTACCTTCTCCGATACGATTAGTGCGTAAGTAATGAGGAAAATGACAAGCGCAGCTGTTACGTGGTAGGACATAAAAAAGAGGGGTCTCACAGGCACGAGTCTACCTGCGGGTGCGGAACAGTACACCCAGACAACTGATTTTGCAAGCTTTTTTTGCTCATAATGGGCATTTTTCACTTCCCTCACGGATTATTGTTAGCGAAAAATCTAGATTTTACTTCACATTTGCGTTCAGATTAGGTAAGATACAAACACGAGTTATGGCTACACGCATGCAAAAAACACTTGCCAAGTGCACCTCCACTCTGGAGGGCACATCGCTGCACACCGGTCAGACGGTGAAGCTCATCATCAAACCTGCTGAACCCAATACCGGTCTGAAGTTCCGCCGCGTTGACCTGCCGGACAAGCCGTTCCTGGCGGCATCTGCCTCGAAGGTGCAGGCGGTGGAGCGCGCCACCACCATTGCAGAAGGCGGTGTAAAAGTTCACACAGTAGAGCACATTCTCTCAGCCCTCACCGGCATGGGGGTAGACAATGCCATCATTGAGATGGATGCCAGCGAGCCCCCCATTGGAGATGGCTCTGCCCTGCCCTATGTAGAGATGATTAAACAAGCCGGCGTGGTGGAGCAGGATGCCCCGTTGCAAATATGGGAAATCCGCGAACCCATCAAGGTGGAGAATGCCAACGGTTCCTGCATTGTCATTATGCCCTCGCGCGATTTCCGCATCTCCCTGACCGCTGTAGGCCCGAATGGCCGCGTGACTCAGTTCTTCGACAGCGTTATTACGCCGGAAACCTACGAAAAAGAGCTTTCCAACTCCCGCACATTCTGCTTCTACGAAGACATTCAGCCGCTGCTGGAAAAAGGCCTCATCCAGGGAGGCACGTTGGATAACGCCATCGTCATCAAGGGCGAAGAGTACCTCTGCGCCGGAGGTCTGCGTTTCTACAATGAATGCGCGCGCCACAAGGCCATGGATCTCATCGGTGACTTCATCCTCTGCGGTCGCCGCATCATGGGCCATGTAATTGCCATCATGCCCGGCCACGGCATTAACACCCAGATGGCCGCCAAGCTGCAGCAAAAGTACGAAAGCATCGAGGCTCAGCGGCCGCGCCCCATCACCATTCCGAATGGCGATGCGGTTCTCGACACCATGGAGGTCATGAAGATACTGCCTCACCGCTATCCTTTCCTCATGGTCGACCGCATCATCGCATTCGAGGGCGACCGCAAGTGCGTAGGCCAGAAGAACGTGACCATGAACGAGCCCTTCTTCCAGGGGCACTTCCCGGGCCACCCGGTCATGCCCGGAGTGCTGCAGGTGGAAGCCATGGCCCAGGTTGCCTCTGTTCTCATGCTGCGTCTGCCCGAAAACGCCGGCAAGATCGGCTATTTCATGAGCTGCGACAAAGTGAAGTGGCGCCGCCCCGTGGTGCCGGGCGATGTACTGATCATCGAAACCGAGCTGACCAAGATGCGCGGAGCTATTGGAATGGCCACAGGACGCTGTCTGGTAAATGGTGAGATTACCTGCGAAGCCGAACTCAAATTCATGGTTTCCGATTCGTGAATTCGCTACTAAAGCGAAAAAAATCACGAACAGTGCTTGACATACGCTGATTTTCGGGTATCATAGCGCACCCGGCCGTTTCCTGCGGCCCACAGAAACCCACTTCAACACCAGATAAAGAATTATGAGCAAGAGAACATACCAGCCTTCCAAGCGCTGCCGCAAGCGCCAGTTCGGTTTCCGCGCCCGCATGGCTACCAAGAACGGCCGCGCCATCCTCGCCCGCCGTCGCGCCAAGGGTCGCAAGCGTCTTCTGCCCAAGGGTGCAGAGGTGCAGTACAAGCGCCACATCATCCAGCACGGCTAAAGCCCCGGCAGGGTTTCTGTAGAGAGTGCTCCGGTGCTCCCTGCCCTGCAGGAGAAACCAACGCCCTGTTTACGATGCAGCTCAAGCGGCAGCATACCATGAAGCGAGCAAGCGAGTTCGCCATGGTGCGTGCGCAAGGCTCATCCGCAGCAGGGCGTTTTCTTGTACTCAGCACCCTGCCGTATTCCGGCGAGGGTGCAGACGCAAAGGAATCCCGCTTCGGGATTATCACGACTAAACGACTGGGCCACGCGGTAGTTCGGAATCTGCTTCGCAGGCGTGTGCGTGAAATTCTGCGGGCTCATGGCGAACCTCTGCAGCATGGGCACTATGTGGTACTCATTCCGCGCCACAGCGCCACCACCGCCGCCTATACTGAGCTTGAGAAAGACTTCCAGCGTCTGCTCAAGCGCCGTCATTTTACCCACTAATCACTAACCGCATGCTGAAACGTCTCGTCATTCTGCCGGTAATATTCTACAAACGCTTCATCAGCAAGCCGCTGCATGTGCTGGCAGGCCCAAATAGCGGGTGCCGTTTCACCCCCAGTTGCTCAACCTACTTTATACAGGCCGTAGAGACACACGGCGCAATCAGAGGCGCGGCACTGGGAATCTGGCGCATTCTGCGCTGCAACCCCTGGGGTGGCTGCGGGCACGACCCGGTGCCCCCCCGCCGCGCCAAGTAAAGTTTTCCCCTCCCATTTCAACACTCACTCACCCCAGATATAACAGCTATGGATAAAACAGGATGGATTGTCGTAACACTCTGCGCAGGTCTGCTCGGCCTGCAGTGGTATTACAACAGCACCCAGGAAAAGACCGCACCGGCAGCCCCAGCCGCCATAACAGCCCCGGCAGCCCCCGCCGCAGCAGCAACCTCCACCACTCCGGCAGCCACTATTGCCACCACTCCGGCAGCACCTGCGCCGGCTGTTGAGAAGAAGATTATTGCCACCCTCACCAGCAAGGACGCCGAAGGCAAGCCTGTGGCTCAGTACAATTTCTGCAACATCGGCGGCGCTATCAGCGGCGTGGAAATGCTCGGCCAGTCCATCAACAGCACCCGTGAGGAGCTGAAGGACACCAATGTGAGCATCAACTCCAACCCCGAAGCCGGCATCGGCGCGCTCGTATTCGGCCTTTCCAACGACCGCGCACCGCAGTTTGACCAGGCGGCATACGAATACCGCCCCGACCTGAGCAACGAAAACCAGGTGACCCTGCTGGGGCGCGTGGGTGACCTCATCGTCCGCAAGGTATACAGTCTCAAACCACTCAAACAGGGTGACGAAACCGTTGAGGGCAATGCCTATGTGCTGAACCTTAAAATTGATGTACAGAACACCTCCGGCCAGACCCTGAATGCCCGGGACTGGGGGCTCTACGCCGGCGGCATCGGCCAGATTTCCAAGGATGAATCCTCCTACTATACTTACTACGTACATCTGGAGGACGGCAGCTTTGAGAAGAACACCGCCAGCGATTTCCGCCCCTGGCTCGGCAAGGAAAAGGAGCGCCGTTACGACAAGGACTTCGACAGCCTCGAATGGGCCGGTGTGATGAACCAGTACTACGCCAGCATCGTGAAGCCCGACAAAACCAGCGCCAACAACGCCCTGTATGCCGCACCCGCCCAATATCCCCTGCAGGTCAGCGGAGAGAAAACCGAGTGTGTGGAGGTAGCCCTCGGCATGCCGGATTTCTCCCTTGCCGGCAAGACCGATACGATGATGGGCGGCCAGAAGAGCTTCTCCTACGATATTTTTACCGGTCCGAAGCTCAACCTCATGCTCGATGGCATGACAGATGATTTCCGCATGATTGACCGCGTGATGGACTATGGTATCTTCACCATCATCGCCTACCCCATGAACTGGCTTGTGAACCTGTACCATGGCTGGTTGGGCAACTGGGGCTGGGCCATCATCGCCATGACCGTGACCATCCGCCTGCTCATCTGGCCGCTCTACCGCAAGAGCTACACCAGCATGAAGCGCATGAGCCTGCTGCAGCCGCAGATGCAGGCGCTCAAGGAAAAATACCCCAACGACCAGCAGAAGGTGCAGATGGAGATGATGAAGCTTTACCGCGACTACGGCATTTCCCCCATGGGTGGCTGCCTGCCCATGCTGCTGCAGATGCCCATCTTCTTCTCGTTCTTCTATGTGCTGCAGACGGCCGCCGAATTCCGCGGCGAAGGCTTCATTGGCTGGGTGACCGACCTCTCGCAGATGGACACCGTGTTCTCCTTCCCCTTCATGGGCTATGAGGTACCGGTGAACATTCTGCCCATTCTCATGGCAGCCTCCACTATCATCCAGATGCACATGACCCCGGCTACTGGTGATGCCACACAGGTGAAGATTATGCGCTGGATGCCGCTCATGTTCTTCCTGTTCTGCTACACCTACCCCAGCGCCCTGGGCCTGTACTGGACCACCAGTAACCTCATCTCCATCCTGCAGACCATCATCATCCGCCGTCTGCCGGCTCCGCAGCTGGAAAAGGTGCAGAAAAAGAAAGGAGCCAAGAAGAGCTTCATGGAGCGCATGCTCGAACAGCAGGCAGCCCTGGAGCGCCAGCGCCAGGCCCAGCAAGGTAAATAATAATGCTTAACCCTACGCCCCGCAGCATCTCTACGGGGCGTTTTTCTTTTCCTCATGAAAAATTTTTTTCTGGCCATACTAAGCAGCCTTGCCCTGGGGGCAGATGAAGTCACCCTCGACACCAAGTTCATCAGCTGGGATGGTAAAGCTACCTCCCTATACGCCAACCCGGGCTGCGCCTCCCATGCTGGAGGGCTGGAACCCCATTGGCACCAGGAGGTCAACATCACAGTACATATCAAGGTATGCGACTTATTGGGCGCTGAACATATGGAGCCGAACGACCGCTATCAGATAGAAGCAATCTCCTGGATTGGGCACCCGTCCGGCTGGTTCATCGGGGGTACCCGCAGCGTGCGCCTCACCAACGGTCGGGAATATGTCGACCTTCCCGGGGTTGATCGCCAGGAGGATGGCCATCCTGGAGTACGCCGAGACGAAAAAGCCAGGGGACTGAGCATCACCCGAGATGACCAACTGGAACTCATCCTCCAATGGCGCAACCCCTCCCCCGGAGGACTCTACATGAGATACTTCAATGCAGCAGATAATGCCCGCATTACCGGAACCGCCATGAATCTTACGGCAGATGGACGCCTGGCCGGCGGCAGCGCCAGCGAAAATTACTATAACAGAAGGTGGCGTTTCAACAGCCCCGCCATCCGCATCAAAGCCACCCGGCAAACAAGCTCCGGAGGATTCCTGAACTGTCTGTTCATCCTGGCAGGAATCGCCGTATTTCTCATACCAGGTTACCTCTACCTGAAATACAAGCATCAAAAAGACTGCGTGAGATGACGTTTTTTTGACATAGCGCGTGACGAATGGTTAGAAATATGGTAAAATCGCGTGCGCGTCCAGCATACAAGCGATGACAACAACAGACTTTCTAGTAATCGGCAGCGGTGTGGCGGGACTGAGTTTTGCCCTGCGCGCCGCCGAATATGGCAAGGTGACCATTCTCTGCAAGAGCGATCCCCTGGTGTCCAGCTCAGCCAAGGCACAGGGCGGTATTGCCGCGGTGATTGATAAGGACGACACCTTTGAGGAACACGTGGCCGACACGCTGGACGCCGGCGCCGGACTCTGCGATGAGAAAGCCGTGCGTACCATCGTGGAAGAAGCCCCGGCCGCTATTGAGGAACTGCTCAACTGGGGTGTTGACTTCGACACCGAGAAGGATGGTGAGTTTGACCTGGGGCGCGAAGGCGGCCACGGCAAGCGCCGCATTCTGCATTCCAAGGACACCACGGGCCTGGAAATCAGCACCAAGCTGCTGCGCTGTGTGCAGCAGCACCCGGATATCACCCTGCTCGACCACCGCATCGCCATTGACCTCATCACCACAGCCAAGCTCGGCTGCGTGACCGAGGACCGAGTGCTGGGAGCCTACGTGCTCGACCCGGCCACGGGTGAAGTGGAGATTTTCCGCAGCGACCGCGTCATGCTGGCCACCGGCGGTACCGGGCGCGTGTACATGTACACCACCAATCCAGCCACCGCCACGGGCGATGGCGTGGCCATGGCCTGGCGCGCCGGAGCAAATGTCTCCAACCTGGAGTTTGTGCAATTCCACCCCACCACCTTCTACAACCCCAAGAGCAGCGACCGCGACGGCCTCACCTTCCTCATCTCCGAAGCCGTGCGCGGCGAGGGTGGCGTGCTCCGCGGGCCGGATGGCCAGGAATTCATGCAGAAGTACGATGCCCGCAAGAGCCTGGCCCCGCGAGATATCGTGGCGCGCGCCATCAACCACGAAATTCTGCGCACCGGCCACCCCTGCATGTACCTGGACATGACCCACAAGCCCAAAGGATTCATGGCCGAGCGCTTCCCGTACATCTACGAGACCTGCAAGAGCTACGGAGTAGATGCCGAGGTCGATTTCATCCCCGTGGTGCCCAGCGCCCACTACCAGTGTGGCGGCGTGCAGACAGATACAGACGGCCAGACTTCCCTGCGCGGTCTTTTCTGCGCGGGGGAAACCGGCTGCACCGGGCTGCATGGTGCCAACCGACTGGCCAGCAACTCGCTGCTGGAGTGCGTGGTTATCTCCAAACGCGCGCTCAACCGTATGCTGCACACGCTGCCGCTGGCGCATAAGATGGAGGAGTACCCGATTCCCGAGTGGAAGCACGGCGAGCGTGTACCGCAGGATGACCTGGCCATTCTCTACCACTGCTGGGATGAAGTGCGCCGCACGATGATGGATTATGTGAGCATTGTGCGCACCAACCACCGGCTGCAGCGCGCTGCCACCCGCCTGCGCAACATCAACCGCGAGATTAACGAATACTACTGGGGGTACCGCGTCACCCCGGAAATTCTTGATCTCCGCAACCTGGCACTCACGGCCTCTCTCATTGTGGACTGCGCCATTCGACGCCAGGAATCGCGCGGTCTGCACTACACGCTGGACGCCCCGGACAAACTGCCGACAGCGCGCCCGAGCGTACTGCACAACTGGTAAAAGAACAGTTTGTATATGCCCCGTTGCCTGCTTTCATTTCTTCTCGTGCTGCTGACTGCCGGAATACCGGCGCAAGGGCAGCATATCAGAAAAAGCATCAGCGGAGCCTCGTTCTTCCAGCCCGGACATAAGCGCCCGCAGAACAAACCCTGCAAGCGCCACATGAGTCCGGAGGATTTACGCAAGGCTGCCATCAAGGCCGGCCCGATGCGTCCCGAATTTGACCAGAGTCACCGCCGGAACTTCCCCGACCCGAAAAAATACGGTAACCGCCCTAGCCCGGGTGCCTACCCCTGGCATTTCGACATCACCGCCACTTATTTCTACATTGGTGAACAAGCCACCAGAAACAACCCGGTTCCCAACACCGCCAGCAGCTGGGACAGCGCCTGGGATGACAACTACGGAGGTTTCGATGATCCAAACCCGGCCAATCGATGTCCGCGTACTTATACCCCGCTGGGCTTCACCCCGAAGCTGAATCCATTTTACGTAGCTCTGCCCTATAACGATGTGGACAAGGGAGGGCCGAAGCCCGAGGCCGCCAGGGTTATTCCCTGGTATCGGAACTTCAAAGGGGGCAAGTACGAATCGGTCTGCCGCGGCACATGGGTGCAGATTTACTACAATGGCCGTTACTGCTTTGCCCAATGGGAGGATTGCGGCCCCTTCTGCACCGATGACTGGAAATATGTATTCCTGGGAGCCCGCCCGAAAAACCACGCCAACAAGGCCGCAGGCATTGACATTTCGCCAGCGGTGCGCGATTACCTGGGCATCAAGGGCGGCATGGCTACCGTACACTGGCGCTTTGTGGATTTTCACCGCGTGCCAGGCGGGCCGTGGGCCCGCTTCGGCAAGGATAATCCCTTCGTGAATCCGGAGCTTAAACGGGCAATCCTTAAATACCAACGAAAGCACAACATCATTACCTCCAATCGTTAATCCGCATGTTCAGCAACCTCATCTTCGACTGGTCCGGCACGCTGTGCGATGACCTTGCGCTCACCTTGGAAGCAACCAACTACGTGCTGGCGCAGTATGACCGCCCGGCACTCACCCGCGAACAGTTTCGCGCCGAATTCCAGCTGCCCTACCCGGATTATTACGCCCGCAAGACCCCGGAAGCCAGACTGGTTGATTTGGAGAAATACTACCGCCATGCATTCGATCACGCAGTAACGCAAGTAATCATCATCCCCCACGCCAAGGCATTTCTGGATTTCTGCTGCAACCGTGGCATCCGCTGTTTTATCCTGACGAGCATGGATCCCCGCGCTTTTGATGAGCAGGCCCGCCACCTGGGGCTGAAGGATTATTTTGAGCACATTCACTCCGGTGTACGCAACAAGGAGGAATACATTTACAACCTCCTGAAACATCACAACCTGAACCCGGCCGATACCGCATTCATCGGCGATATGCAGCATGACATCAACGCCGCCCACAGCGCTGGCATCATCGGCATCGGGGTTCTCACCGGTTATAACAATGCGGCCCAGCTGGCCGTTTCCAATCCGGATTTAACCGTGCCACACCTGGGGGCACTACAAAGCCTGATGGAACGATGCGGGCTCCGCACAACCAACGGAACGGCCGAATCCATTCACATCAACGGGCTGGAATTCTCCTGCCACATCGGCGTGCCAGCCGAGGAACGGGCAAACCCGCAACGTCTGGTGGCAAACGTAAGTCTTACTCCCCCGGCAGCTTTTGCCGAAATGGCGGAGGACATCTCGCGCACGATTGATTACGACGCACTAAGCCGCCGCCTGATGGAGCTGGCTCAGGAAGCCCCGTCAGTACTGCTGGAAACGCTGTGCCACCGCATGGCCACAGCCTGTGTAAATGAATTCGGAGCTGTTACTGCTACTGTGGAACTGCACAAATTCATTCTGCCTTTCACCAGCTCCGTTTCGGTGCGCTGCACGGTTTAGAAACAGGAGGAGATTGCGTCCATTCCAACCATAGGCAATGTGGCACAATTATCACTAATTGCAGCTTGCAGGCAGAAAGCAGGCATGATAATATAAGCAACAGCAAATTTCTTCTTTCATGAGACACAGACGAATATTTCCCATCCTATTGGCTCTCAGCAGCATAGCTAATGCACAACAACCAGGCAGAATGACAACCTTTGTGCAGGCTGAGAAAGCAGCCGCCGGCCATGACCGCATTGTGCGTAAAAGCATTGGCCGCACCGAATCAATGCGTCATGTCACCATTCGCTCTGCAGTTGAGGGGCGGCTGAATGAGGTGTTGTTCCAGGAAGGAGCCCAAGTCAAAGAAGGGGATATACTGATACGCATTGAACCGCTGCGCTATGAAGCCGCAGTCAAACAAGCGGAAGCCACCCTGGCTCAGCTGCAGGCTCAGCTGGTATATGCGACAAGCCGCTGCAACCGCTTTACCACCCTGGCAGCCCAGCAGGCAGCCTCTCGCGAGGACCTGGAAACAGCCAGGGCACAGGTGGAGGAACTCAACGCCAGAATCATCGGCGCTCAGGCCGAGCTGACGCGCGCTCAAAAGGATTTGGAAGATTGCTGCATCCGTGCCGAAATCAGCGGACGAATCGGCCGTCTTCAAAAAGGAATCGGCAACTACATTACCCGGGGAGAGGCGATTACCACCATCACCCAGATGGATCCGATATATGTTCGGTTCCCGCTCAGCCAGAATGATGTGAACGGCATTTTCCACGGGCCCAAGGAAATCGGGCATGTGACAGACGTCCAACTGGTAACTGCCAGCGGCCGCCGCTATGAACACCCGGGGCACATTGTGATTGTTGACAACCAACTTACCGGGACTACCGACTCCTACACCCTGTGGGCCGAGTTTGATAATCCTGAACACAAGTTAACCCACAGCGGCATCGGCGCGCTGAGCATCTCGCTGAACAACATGCATGAAGTCTGTGTTGTTCCGCTTACAGCGGTTCACTATGATTCCGACGGCGCTTTCGTGTATACCATTGATAATGGAGGCATCGTTGCGCGCCGCAACATTACTGCCGGCCCGGTTCAAGGACGACTGCAATCCATCTACAGCGGATTACAGGCAGGAGAAGTAGTCATCAGCGATGGTTCGCACAAAACGCGTCCAGGAGCAAAAGTAACCCCGGTATTTGCAGATGCCAGCGTCAACGAACCCGGCTCTGCCCAGGGTGGCGAGCTTGCGCCGCTGAAAGTAGGCACAGCCCAGGTTGCAGAAATGCCTGACCCGACCATGATAAGCATTGAGACAGCACGTCTGGAAGCACCGAATATCGTTGAGCTGAGACCGCTGGTACAAGGCCTGGTCCAGGAAGAAAACTTCCAGGAAGGTGAGCCTGTTTCCAAAGGCGACAGCTTATTCCGCATTGATTCCACGCGCTACCAGGCTGCGGTGGATGGCTGCAAGGCAGCCATTGCCCAGCTGGATATCAAGATTGCCGATGCGCAAAGCAAGTACGACCGCCAGCAGAAGTTGCTTGCCATGAATGCCAGCAGCAAGGATGATCTGGAAAACGCGCACGCCACCCTGCGCGAACTGCAGGCTGGCCGCGAAGCAGCTGTTGCAAAACTGGCTGTAGCTGAGGATGACCTGGCCCGGTGCCATGTGACAGCCCCCATCAGCGGACGCGCCGGCCGCATTCTTATCTCAAAGGGCAACTACGTAACCGACATCAATTCTACCCTGGTGCGACTGGTGCAGCTCAGCCCGATTTACGCCCGCTTCCCGCTCAGCGAAAAGGATATTCTCTCAGCCTACGGCAGCGCAGATAAACTGGCTGAACAAGCCGAGTTGACCCTGGTGACAGCAACAGGGGAAGAATTACCAGATAAAGGGCGTGTTGCATTCTGCGACAACGAAATCCAGACCGGAACCGGCACCCAGAATATATGGGCCGTATTTGAAAATGCTGACAGGAGGCTGGCTCCGGGTGGCGTGGTGAGTGTCCGGGTAAGACGCAAGGCCGAATTCCCGGTATCAGGGATTCCGCACGAAGCCGTTCTGACAGATTCCCGCGGGCACTATGTTTACGTGATGAAACACAACCGCGCAGTTGAACGCCGCATTATCTGCGGCAGCACTGCAGATGATGGTCGCATAGCCGTATTCGCCGGGCTTCTCCCTGGAGAACAGGTGATTACCACCAACCTGGCAGACATGGAAGAAAACACCCCCGTACAAGCCAAGTAAACAACTAACTCTATTTCCACAGCATGTTTTCTGCATTCTTTGTACATCGCCCCAAATTTGCATTTGTCATCTCGATTCTGATGATGCTGGGCGGCTTACTCTGTCTGAGCAAGATGCCCGTTTCAGAATACCCGGAAGTATCGCCGCCCACTATTTCAGTACGCATGACCTACGCCGGCGCCAGCGCCGAGGAAGTGGCACAGGTAGTAGCGGCCCCGGTGGAAGAACAGCTCATCGGCATGGACGACCTGGAGTACTTCTACTCCTCCTGCGGCAATGATGGTTCCTTCAGCCTGACGCTCATTTTCCGCTCTGGTACAAATGACGACATGGCCATGGTCAATGTTTCCAACGCCATCAAACGCGTGGAGTCCAAGCTCCCCAGCGAAATCAAACAAACCGGTTACGAAGTCCGCAAGCGAAGTGGTGATATGCTCTGCTTCATCAACTTCATGTGCGACGAGAACAAGATGAGCATTCTTGAACTCTCAAACTGGTTGCGAATGAATGCAAAAGATAAGATTTGCCAGGTGGATGGCGTTTCCAGCGCAGATATTATCCCAAGCCGCAACTACTCCATGCGCGTGTGGATGAACACCACCCGCATGAGTGCCATGAACATCACCCCGGCCGATGTGAGCGAGGCTATTAAGGCGCAGAACGTGCAGGCTGCTGCCGGTTCAGTCGGTGCAGAAGATATTCAGTCATACGCCACTTTCAAAGTAACTGCCACCGGGCGACTCAAAACAGCGGAAGAGTTCGGTAACATCATCGTAAAACGCGGGCTGAACGGCCACGTAACCAAGCTTAAGGATATTGCCACGGTAGAACTTGGAGCCGAACGCAACACCGGCTACAGCCGCCTCAACGGCAAAGATAACGTAGGCATGATTATTCACCAGAATAACGATGCCAACGCCCTGGCCACCGTTGCCAAGGTGCAGGAATGCATGCGACAGATTGAAAAAAACTTCCCGGACGGCATGGAATGGCGCATGGGGTATGACCCCACCCAGGCCATCGATGCTACCATGGATGAAATCATCGAAACCCTGGTGGTAGCCCTGCTGCTGGTGGTGCTGGTGACCTATCTTTTCCTGCAGGACTGGCGCGCGACGCTGATTCCGGCCATTGCCATCCCGGTGTCACTGCTGGGTGCATTCATGATTATGTACCCGCTGGGGTATTCCATCAACGTGCTCACCATGTTCGGTCTGATTCTGGTCATCGGCTCACTGGTGGACGATGCCATCGTGGTGGTAGAAAACGTAATGCGCATCATTCAGGAAGAAAAGCTCTCACCACGGGAAGCTACCCTGAAGAGCATGAAGCAGATTACCGGCGCAATCATTGCCACCACGCTCGTAACGCTGGCGGTGTATGTTCCCATCGCTTTCTATGGTGGTATGGTGGGCGTGATTTACACCCAGTTCTCTGTGACCATGTGCGTGGCGCTCTGCATTTCCACCATCAACGCACTCACCCTCTCCCCCGCCCTGTGTGCGCTCATTCTGCGACCGGCCGGCACAAAACCCAACAAACTGGCCACCTGCATTTTCTGGCCCTTCAACTGGATACTGGAGACCAGCCGCCGCATCTACCTCTGGGGTGCCGGCATACTGGTGCGGCACGCATGGCTGACCATACTCTGCCTGCTGCTGGTGCTGGGCGGCAACTATGTATACTTTGCCGGAGCGCCTGCATCCTGGCATAAGCTGATGGGAACAGAAGGCAGAGTAGCAACTACAGAAAGCCTTAACCCCATGAGCCTGTTGGCGCCACCCGCCATGAACAGTTCCTTTATCCCGACCGAGGATAAGGGCAGTCTGTTCGTGATGGTGACCATGGAAGGCACCGCTACAGCCAAACAGCGTACAGATAAGGTTATGCGGCAAATCGAGAAACGCGTTATCGGCATGCCCGGTGTAGAGATGGTAACAGCCCAGAGTGGTTACAGTTTTGTGAGCGGCTCAGGTGAGCACAACGGCATGATGATTGTGCTGCTGACACATTGGAGCGAACGCACCAGCCCCGATATGCACGCCAGCCGCATTGCGGAACGCATTAATGCCGCCTGCGCCGATATTCCACAGGCTAACATCATGGCCATGACTCCGCCAGCCATCCGCGGTCTGGGTATTGCAGGCGGCGTTTCTGCTGTGCTGCAGGTTTCAGGTGATGCCACTCCGCAGGATCTCGGCCGCGCGGTCAAAGACCTGCAGGAACGCCTCATGGCCCGGCAGGACCTCGTTTCCCGCACCCGTAGTGAATATGATGCCGAAACCCCTCAAATCCACCTCGAAATCAATCGTGACAAGGCACAGTCGCTCAACATACCGGTGGACACCATCTTCCGCACCCTGCAGAGCGTCATGTCCTCATCCTACGTCAACGACTTCACGCTGAATGGCTTTAACTTCAAAGTGCAGATTCAGGGCAGCACGGCAGACCGCCGCACAGCAGATGATATTCTGAACCAGATGGTGCGTAACGAACGCGGAGAAATGGTGCCGCTTTCTGCCGTCTGCAGTCTTTCCTACCGCATGGGCCCCGGCCGCTACAACCGCTTCAACCAATACATGAGTGCCGATATTTCTGTAACCCCGGCCATGGGCATTGGCTCCGGGCAGATTATGCAGCTCATTGAAGAAAGTATCGCAGAAATGAACAAGGAGGAAAAAGCCTCCGGTCGCAACCTGCTCTGGGAAGTGAGTTGGAAAGACCTCTCCTACCAGGAACGCCAGAACGACGGCAAGATTGGCCCCCTCATTGCCATGGCCATGATTTTTGCCTACCTCTTCCTGGTAGCCCAATATGAAAGCTGGACCACTCCGGTATCAGTAATGCTTTCCGTAAGTGTTGCCACCATGGGAGCCCTCATGGGAGCCCAGCTCTTCGGATTAACCATGTCTATCTATGTGCAGCTGGGCCTGCTCATGCTTATTGGTCTGGCAGCAAAGAATGCCATTCTCATGGTCGAATTCAGCAAGGAGAACCACGAGGCGGGGGTACCGGTGAAACAAGCAGCACTCAACGGCGCAGGCATGCGCTACCGGGCTGTACTCATGACCGCGGTCTCATTCCTCTTCGGCGTGTTTCCGCTGGTGGCCGCTACGGGTTCCGGAGCCGCCAGTCGTATAGAAATCGGCGTAACAACATTCTTCGGTATGCTGTTAGCAACGATATTCGGCATCTTCATGGTGCCGGGGCTCTACTCTATCTTTGCCCGCATGCGCGACTGGACAGCCCACAAGGTCAGAGGCGAAAAACTCCCCTGATATCTCTCCCTTTTTACGAAGAAAGTGCTTCAGTCTGCCAGATTGGAGCACTTTTTTTTTCATTTTGAAATTAAGCGGCTTGACCCGGTCGGAATAAAGGCATATAATACATCCCGTATGAAACACCTTACTCCTTTCCTCCTCGCCGGAGCTCTGCTCTGCTCATGCCAGCAAACCCCGCGTAACACCATGCAGATAGGAGTACCTATCTTTACAGGTACCGCCAAAGATGGCAAGGCCTGTTGTGTGCGCACTTGCGGTGATAGTGCCTATTTCCAGAAAGTAACCCTTACCGGGCCGGAGGCGCCGGAATGGGATGTCTTCGATCGTGCAGATGCCGTCATCAAGTACAACCAGATGCCCACCAAGGACAAAGAGCTTCTGTTCGAGACCATTGCCCGCGTATATTCCAGCCTGCCCGATAACCACAAGCTGAGCAGCGAAGAAATCAACCTCGGTATATGGAATGAGCTGACCCAGAAAGGGGTTGACCTCAGCTTCGGCAAGGATCCGGCTGACTGGCATCCTTACGAGATGTACATCCACCCGATTGTCATTACAGAAATGACCAATTTCTTCATTAACGCCAAAGACGACAGCATTACCGATGAAGAGCTCAACCTCTGGCAGAAGGCCGGGCGCAATGTCATCAATGCCCACCCGGATAACCTCTGCATGGCCGCACTCCTTGCTCGCAGAGAAGATCTGGCCGCAGGCGGTATCATCATGACTGAAACGGGCGATGGTTACTACAAGGCCGAAACCAGAAAGGTGGACTGGGCTAAATACCGCGCAGAACACCACGGCAACTAAAAAAAAGCTTTCATACCCTCTCCAGAAAAAGCCCGGTCAGTTTACCTGACCGGGCTTTTTTAAGCATTTCGGGTTGGCTTACGGCGGCCATGGCTCTCATCATTCCACTCCGCCGTTTCATACTTAGAGCGGCATAGTTCCTCCAGCTCGGCATTAAAACCAGGGTATGGCTCTTCTCCCTCGAGCACGCAGACAGAAAGAGCCAACGCTTGTGCAAGCCTCATTTCCCAGCCGGCAGAAGGCACACATTGCTGAATGAGGCCCTGGTGCAACACTGCGCCCTTGAAGCGTCTCTGCCCCGCCCCCGCCAGCTTCTGGCCCGCTTCATCCACAATATCACTCTTAACCGGACTCGCCCAGCAGGCTCGGCCACCATCAGGCGCATCCTCGGTAAGAAGCGTACATTTTACCCCGCTCTGCTGCAATGCCACAGCCAGGGCTCCATGAATCCAGACGTAAAGCTGGTCTGCCGGGGGGTACATGATGCCCTCCCTACCGGGTAATGTAACGGTATAGGTGTAGCCAATTCGGTGGTCTACAATACCGCCACCAGTCCATCGGCGAATATATTCCTGTGCCCCGGGGAAAATGGAAGCAGCCTCAGTAGCGGTATCAAAATAGCCGAAGCTGACAGCAGGAAGCCTCCAGCCATAGATGCGCAACCACGCTTCGCCACGGCGGGAAAGCAACTCATCGGCAGCCATATTCTGGTAGCCGGTGCGGGGAATGGGGTCAATCCAAAGCGTGATGGCTTCGGGAAGCACATCACGCTGTTGAGTTTGCATCTGCATGATTGAGAAGGTGAATCAGAGAGGTTGAGGCAAAGCCACCACGCGCGAATAGGAACGCGTGTATTTAGCAAAGAAATCAGCTATGCGCTTCGGGGCGCGGCGGCGGCCCTGGCGAATCTGCTCCACCATGGCGACTCCCTCTTCCGTCAGCACGCTGATAGATATCATGGCCGAATCAATACGGGCATTCTCATATGTGGTGGTACCGGCAATAATGCGGTCACCATATACGGCTATCCTGTTTGTCTTGGAATTGGAGGCAATCACCGGCACGGTGACGGTTTCATATTTTACGCGGCCCTCCCTGGCATCAGCCTCACCAGAGGCATAGCGGATATTGAATGAGATATTCATCTCGAGAATATTCTCGCAAAGGAAGTTCTGTTCATCATTCTCTGCAAAGCGTGAATAAGCAGATTCGAGATTTTCCTTACCAATCAGCTCCTCAAAGGTGGGGCGCGGAGGCACAACCTGGCGATACAGAGAGAAGAGAGGGTATACGCCGATTTCATTGCTGTCTGACCCCGGGAGGTTCAGAATCTGGTCCCGGTACATGAGGCGGTAGCCAATAGCATTCACATCACCCTGGGTATCGCGGTTGTGAGCACGAGCCTCGCGGTAATTCTTACGCAGAGAGGTACTGGAGCTGACAGAGGGATTACGGTCCGGTGCGCAGGCAAAGAAGACGCACTGGGCAGAGCGGGGAATCTCGAGCCCCTTGGGAACATTATCCATGGTCTCATCACCCTTGGCAAAAAGCCATTGGAACTTATTATCATACCCACGCATCTGGAAAGACTCAAAATCATGGCTGATCGTCTGCAAAGCGGCGCGGGAACGAGCAGATGTGCTCACGTCCTCACTCACGGCGCGCCACATATCGATACCCTGGTTCGTCAGCTGCATGATGACCAGCACCAGCATGCCGGTAATGGCCATGGCCGTCATCAGTTCAATGAGCGTGAACCCGCGGAAGAATGATTTTTTTGCAAGTTTCATGATAATTCAGCAAAAAAGGAAATAAAATCAACGATGGAAAGACAAATTAGCAGAGAAAAGCGGCTTGCCGAGCTTGTCCCACTTCTTCCCCTTGTAACGGGCGGGGTTCGGGGGTGACATCAGGTAAAAATCTGCGCGGCAGAAAATCACGCCTCCCCAGGCATTGGCAACCCCGGGTTTGGAAACGAACTCCTCAGGTGTGGAAGCCTCAATGATTCTGCCCGGTTCGTTTACCATACGGTAGCGCCCCGCCTCCTGGTGTTTAAGCTGGGTCATCTTCACCAGGAACACCGGACCTACGGCATCACGGATATCATCGCGATGCAACGGGTCATCCATCGGGCAGGCAATAGAGACCAGCTGCATATTCTTACCTGGCACACCCTTGCCAGCGGGAACTGCTGGGTATGAACCATCCGCACGGGGAGTCTTGGATAAATCTGCGCGATAGGAGAAAATCACAATGGATTTGCTGGGGCGAGCTGATTTCTTCAGCCAGTAAAAGCCTTTGGCAAATGTTGTCAGATATTTATCTTCGCTGGAGGTTTTGGCATCACCAGCAAGCTCATCACCCCGCAGCGTATTGATTTCTGCACGCAGAATACCGGTAATACGCTCAGACTCCTGGCGGGTAAGAGCCTGGCGCACCATACCGCGAGCCGGCACAAATACCGTCAGGAAGATGGAGAGCATGACACCGACCAGAGCCACGGCCAGCAGAGTCTCCATCAGGGTGAAGCCTCGCAGATGTTCAAACGTTTTCTTTTTCTTCATATTATTATAAGTGTGTTCAGCTGGTTATTGCGCATTCTGGAACACCTGCTCCTCTGTACGCAGCAGGCTGACATCACCACTCGGCCAGAGGCAGATTCCCTTGGCTCCGGCAGGGCGCACTTCCCTACCCTCCTTAATCACATCACTCGGAGAAACGCCATCCGTGGCATAGCGGCCGTTGCCCAGGCGTCCATTAATGAGCACCAGGCGCTGCGGGCAGGTCAGGTTCAACGGATCTGCCGTGGGGGATACGAAACGGCCGCGTTCATCAAACTCCACATAATAAATCTGCACACGCCCGCGACCGGGCAGCATGGTAACCTCCTGGCCGATCATCGTCCCCATGCCACCATCTTCACGAGGCAGCGGCTTGCTGAATGTGGGGGAAAAATACACCCCGGGGGGCAGCAGCACGCCCGAAGTCGGCATCACCCATTTACCTTCCTGTACCACGCTTGTTCCATCGTTGATATCGTCTTTACCAACACTTTTGCGGAACATCTGCACGCCCATATAGCGCAGGTGAATGCTATCACTTGAGGTATTTTTCGGGTCAGCGACAATAAAGACACGGGTGTAGGTATCATTACCCTGAGCCGTTGCGCGGGCCTCTGTCACCAGAGACTCCAGCAGGTCTACGCCGGATTCAATACCACGGCCCTTGCCTGCATCTCTCAATACACTAGAGGCCATGGTCATCACGACACCCAGAATAGCTATCACCACGAGGAGTTCAACCAGCGTGAATCCCTTTTTCATCCAATGGAAAACTTTCTTCATATTCATTGCAATCGCTGCGCGCGAAATTCCGTCACTATACATACCAGTTTTGAGACGGTTCTTCAATCTTTTTTTGCTGATGCCAGGCTTTTCGGCACGCTTTTTCTTTTTGGTATTGACCTTTTTGGGAAAATAAGGTACACGATTCGCGACATGACCTTTCTGGAATCCCTCATACTCGGTCTCGTTGAAGGCCTGACCGAATACCTGCCCGTAAGCTCCACCGGGCATCTGATTATTGCACAATATCTGCTGGGGATGAAGGAATCCGCTGCACTTGATGCCTATTCCGTCTGCATCCAGGTAGGCGCTATTCTGGCCGTGATGAATTTGTATTTTTCAAGGATTCGGCAAATGTGGAGCGGGCTTTTCGGCAAGGATCCGGTGGGGCGCAGGCTGATATACAACCTTCTTCTGGGATTCATGCCTGCCATGGTCATAGGCTTCTTTCTGGCAGGGACGATTAAGGAATACCTGTTCAACGCAGAAACAGTACTGGTATCCTGGGCTGTAGGCGGTGTAGTTATTCTGCTCTACGTGCGCCAAGGCATGAAGACCGGCAAAGGCCGCCGACACGCCGGTACTGAATTAGAAGACATGAGCTGGAAATCCGCCCTCACCGTGGGATTCATGCAGTGCATTGCCATGTGCCCCGGCACCAGCCGCAGCCTGATGACCATGCTGGGAGGCCTGGTAGCAGGACTGAGCATGGCCGCCGCCGTGGAATTCAGCTTCCTGCTGGGGCTGATTACCCTGAGCGCCGCCACCGTGTACGATTTCATGAAGTATGGGGAGAACATGGTGGCCGAGCTTGGCTGGGGGCCCATGATTACCGGCACCGTCATGTCCTGGCTAAGTGCTATCATTGCCGTGAAATGGATGGTGGGCTACCTGCAGAAGCATGGTCTTTCTCTCTTCGGCTGGTACCGCATTGGCGCGGCCCTGGTCATGCTAGTGCTTATTTTGAATGGACTGCAGGTCTGATGCATACGTGTCCCAAAGATTTTGCAGTGCGATAAATTGTTGTTTAGTTCCCTAATCCGCGGGCGAATGCGCGCCGAATTCTGAGCCCGCGCAGCGGGCGAAGCCCCAGCCTTTCATCTTACGCCCACTACCGTGGGCTTATGATGACCCACAGCGGCGCACTTTCTGCTTTTCATTTGGGGGCAATCGTGTAGAATAAGTGCACTGATAAGTGCATGAAATACCCACGCCTCATACTTAACTGGCTTCTTGACAGCGTATTTGCCTGGTTTACACCATCCTGGCGCCGCAACAGCCGTGAAACAATTGCCGCGCTGAAGCGTTATGTGAACTATAACAGCCATACGCTGGATGCAGAAACCATTTCCACCTGCAATTCGTTGCGTCAGGAACTGGAAACCGAGCTGTTGCAATGGAACCGGAGTGAATGCGAAAGGATTGTTAAGCAGGCAGGCATCAAATGCGAGCTGATGCCCGGCTTCAAACGCGGCGCGGTGGTAGAGATGGCAGAGTCATTTTTTGTCATCATGGTGGTATTCCTGGGGTTGCGTACCTACTATGTGCAGCCGTTCCGCATTCCCACCGGCTCCATGCAACCCAGTCTGAATGGCATTATTGTACACCCGGTCGAGAAAGTACCGGGGCTGGCGCAGCAGGCCTGGGACATGGTGACCCTGGGCAGCGCATATGTGGAAGCTACCGCTGAGAACGCAAAATCTCTGATAAACATAGAAGACCACCCCAAGTGGATGCTCTTCACGGAAACTACCCTCAGCTTCAGCGATGGCAGCAAGGTCAATGTTCCCTCAGCCAAGGGAGCAGTTATGCAATATCTGAAAAGCCAGGGTAAGCTCATCGAAACGCCGCACGGCATACACCTGGGCAGCTACCGTCCCGGTGAAACGATCATCCGGGCACGAGTTGACGCCGGGGATATGATTCTCGTAAACCGCGTTGCCTACCACTTCCGCCAGCCGGAACGCGGTGAGACTTTCGTGTTTGACACCCGCGGCATCAACACCTCCATGCAGACGCCATCTGCTGTGCGCATGAGCGACCAACAAGCCGGCACCCATTACATCAAGCGCCTGTGCGGCCTCCCCGGTGACACCCTGCAGGTAGCAGAACCCTTCCTGCTGGTCAATGGGCAGGCGGCTCAGGAACCCACCATTGCACGCGTTGCAGCAGGTAAGGCACCATTTAACCCCGAGGGGTACCAGCAGATTTCACACCGCAGCCAACCACTGGCCTATATGACCGACCTTGGCCCGGTTCACCTGCAGAATACACAGGAGCCTGCCATGCGTGAATACGCAGCACTGGGGGATAACACCACAAACTCCCTGGATTCCCGCTACTGGGGGCCAGTGCGTCAATTCAACATCATCGGCCCTGCCTGTTTCACCCTCTGGCCGTTTACCGGGCACTGGGGAAACATTGAATAAAACCAAACCACGTCTCTATCCACCCATGTCTGATGCCGACACCATAACCAAGAACGCCAAATCAAATCTGGCATTCACCCTCATGGACCTACCAGAGGAACGCCGCCAGAACATGGCGCGCCTCTATGCATTCTGCCGCATCGCGGACGATATTGTTGACGAACCCGGCATGACAGCAGAAGAACGCCACCAGGCGCTGGATCGCTGGGTCGGCCTCATTACAGGAGCCATACAAGCCGAACCCGGCATTGAAACAGAAGTACAAAAACTCCTCATTGAGCAGAAGCTTGATCCAGCACCGCTGTTAGAACTACTGGCAGGCTGCCGCAGCGATATCTCCCCCATCCAGCCCAGGAACCGGGAAGAATTACTGCACTACGCCTACCAGGTTGCCGCCTGCGTGGGCATTTCCAGCGCAGCGGTCATGGGAGCCTCAGCAGAAGCCAGAGACTATGCCATGGCACTGGGCTATGCCTTGCAACTGGTCAACATTCTGCGGGATGTAGCAGAAGATTGCCGAAAACATGGCCGCGTCTATCTGCCGGCAGATGATATGGCCCTTTTCGGAGTCACCGTAGACGACCTGTACAACCAACGCTACAACTACCGGGTGCGCCAGCTGCTGGCATATGAGGCTGCTCTGGCAGAAAAATATTTCTGCGAGGCAGAGGAACTCTACCAGAAACTCTCTGTAGAAGACCGCAACTGCCTTATTCCGGCCCAGGCCATGAGTCTGATATACCACAACATTCTGGAAAAAATGACGAGTGACGAATACCGCGTATTCGAGCGGCGTTACAGCGTCAACAACTTCCGCAAACTCTGGTTTTTGCTGCGTGCACGTATCGGCTCATTCGAGTTTCCCAGCGCCGCAGAATGGGGTTTCCTCTATGGTGAAAAAAAGCAATCCTGACAACTGCTTTTTGCTTGCTTTCGCAACACCCCGGATATAGAATAGGCACAATACAACATGACTGACACCTCCCTTATATACCATGAGTTCGATGACTGCCTCTGGATTCGCTGTGCCAGCCGCGGCAGCTTTGTCAACAGCCCAGCCCTCAAGAACATTGCGGAAAAATACATTGCCCGGGGGGGTAAGGTCATAGTTATCGATATGGAAATCTGCCCCGGCGTAGATTCCACATTCATGGGCACCCTGGCTGGGCTTGCCCGCAAAATAATGGCCAACGGAGGCGTCATTCAAATTGCCACTCCCACCCAGCGCACCCGGGCAGCCATGGAAAGCCTCGGCCTTGATATGCTGGTGGAGATGGATCCCTCCGGGGCATCCTGGCAGGCAGAGTTGAATACGCGCCGTTCCCAACTGAGCCTGAACTCCAACAAGGAAGCTGCAGCGGATAAAATGAGCGAACTGGAGCGCACGCGCCACGTGCTGGAGGCTCACAACACCCTGCGTTCCATGAACCATAAGAACAACGAAGCATTCGGCTACGTGTGTGAAACGCTGGAGGAAGATCTCATGCGCCACGAGTCCGAACTGGACGACTAGTCGTCATGAACGCTGACCGCCACCAACTTGCACAGCAATACCGGGAGTTGCTGGCGGATGTTTACCAGGGATGCGCAGAGGCCACCCCCACTCCAGCACCGTCAGAACTGCAGCTGCAGGAATGGTGGGCAGCAGGACTTCTTCCTGATACCGGAGAAACTACTACTGGCAAAACGGTTCAGATTCTCGACCGCGGGCGGTGGAATCGATGCCCGGGCCCGGATTTTACCCACGCAGAGCTCGAGATTAACGGCGTCCGCCGCCGGGGCGATATTGAAATTGACCCCAGAGCGCAGGACTGGGAAGTGCATGGTCATGGTGCAAATCCGGGGTTTGACAACGTGATTCTGCAGATTGTGCTGACCCCGCCTCCCGCCGGATGGTATACCCGCACCAGCCAGCACAGAGAAATCCCCATATTCTACCTGCCGCCGGCAGCCTGGCAGAACGCCGGGAGTAATCCGGCAGGGAAACAGGATGTTCCCCTGCCCCGGTGCCGTCAGCCACTATCGGAAATGCCCGTCGGGGCAGTTGAGAAACTGCTGCAGGCAGCTGCGGCATACAGGCAGGAGCAGAAACGCAGGCGTTTCCGGCAACGTGCACACGCAGCCGGGGAATCTCAAGCGTGGTACGAAGCATGGGCCACCACACTTGGCTACAGCGCAAACAAGGATACCATGCGCCAACTTGCCATGCGAAGCCCCATCAAGGAACTGGGGAAACAGGCTGAGGCAATCCTGTTAGGCACCGCTGGCTTTCTGCTGCCAGTCCTGCCCGAGCGGGCAGCAGAAGATGCCCGCACTTACCACCGCCGGGTGTGGGATGCCTGGTGGCTGCTCCGGGAGCAATATGAACTTTCGCCAGGCCGGGAATTACAATGGAACAAAGCACCCTCCCGCCCGCTTAACCATCCGCAGCGTCGCGTGGCAGCCCTGGCAGTCACCGCCTTGAAGTGGCAATCCGTTCTCCCGTTGCTGCATGCAGCAACAGCAAGGGAACTCACCCGGCTACTCCATTCGCTCAACCACCCGTTCTGGGATACGCATTATACCATGGCTGCAGCTCCCATGAGCAGAAAAACAGCGTTGATAGGCTCACAACGGATACATGATTTTCTGGTAAACCACGTCTACGCGTATGACGAAAGTCCTGGGGCATGGAAGAGCTATCTGGCATGCCGTGGCACTTCAATTTCCCCTGCAATCAAGCGCACCACCGAGCTTCTCTTCGGCGGACGGGATGAATTGGGAGAGCTATTGAAACACGATTATGCGCAGCAGGCTCTGCTGCAGATAGATGCCGACTTCTGCGCAAGCAACATTTGCCTGGATTGCGCATTCCCCGCACAACTCTGCCAATGGGCTCATTAAAAAAAGGCTCCTTAACCGGAGCCTTTTTTCAAGTAGGAACTCAGCGCGTGAGCTGGCGGCATGCCTTCACCGTGTTGGCCATGAGCATGGCAATAGTCATGGGTCCCACGCCGCCGGGAACCGGCGTAATATAGGAGCATTTGCCCTTCACATTCTCATAATCCACGTCACCCACAATGCGATAACCACGCGGGCTCGTTTCGTCGGCAATGCGGTTAATGCCGACATCCAGCACCACAGCACCATCCTTTACATAATCAGCCTTCACCATTTCGGGCCGCCCCACAGCAGCTACAATGATATCTGCCGTGCGGCAAAGCGCCGGCAAATCCTTGGTGCGTGAATGCGCGATAGTAACCGTGGCATTAGCATTCTTAGCCACAAGCAGATTCGCCATCGGCTTGCCCACAATCATGCTGCGGCCGATAACTACCGCATGCTTGCCAGCCGTTTCGATACCATAGGCCTTAAGCAATTCCATACACCCCAACGGGGTGCACGGCACAAAGCCTTCTTCATCCTCCAGCACCAGTCTGGCCACATTGGCCGGGTGAAACCCATCCACATCCTTACGCGGATCAATGTTAAGTATGACGGCCTCCTCATCAATATGAGCAGGAGGCGGGCTCTGCACCAGAATGCCGTGGATGCGGTCATCGGCATTTAATTTGTGAATAAGCTCAACAAGTTCATCCTGTGTTGTCTCAGCCGGCAAAGCCCACTTCTGAGAATATATGCCCAATTCCGCACACGCCTTTACCTTGGACCCCACATACACCTGAGATGCAGGGTCATCCCCCACCAGCACCACTGCCAGGCCAGGCGTTTTTCCTTGTGCTGCCAGTTCTTTAATTTCCGACTGAAGCGAAGCCCGGACACGAGCCGCAATTTCCTTACCATCAATCAACACCGTAGACATATTATCTTTTATTCTTCAATTGGTTCAAAATCCGGACGCGCAGCAGCCAGAAGCTCATCCAGTTTTTCCATATACCGCTTCTGAGTATCGTCATCCAGCTCCCGGGGCACAAACAATGGCTCTCGAACAATCATGGTCACTTTGGAGAAAGGCTTGGGAATCACGAAGCGGTCCCATGCCTTGGCAACGCGCCAGCAATCTGGTACATCAATACATATAGGCAAAATCGGCAGACCGGAAACAGATGCCAGCCGGATAACACCGGGATGACTCTTATATATGGGGCCCTTGGGGCCATCCGGCGTTATGCACATGCAGCAGCCATCCTGCAGCTCGCGCAACATATCCCGGAAACCAGCCACGCCCCGGCGGTGACTAGAGCCCCGAACCGCGCGCATTCCGTAATCACCAACTACGGTTTCCAGCAAAGCACCATCCTTACTGGCGCTGGTCAGCATGCTCATCGGCACGGCACCTTTCACGTGGTAGCGGTATATGTGGCATGGTGTAAATGTACGGTTGTGCCACAAAGCAATGATGCATTGTTTTCTGCCGAGGTAATCAGCCGAGGCCCCCAGCTTCACAACCCGAATCCGAAGCGTCGTGCACAAGCAGGAAATCAGCAGCCACACCAGGTGGCCCAGCGGGCGGGTCCACCACTTCGACCGTTTTTCTAAACCTTTGCTACTCATAGAGCTGGCTGATGTTCAGTTATTACTCAAAATGGTACAGATTTTTCGAACGGAGAGTCGGCAGACTCAAACGGGTTCGAAGATTTCTGAGGCTGCAGGTCTTTCTGAAATTCCGATTGCGGTAGTTCGCTGAACGGAGATTTTCCCGCCTCCATCTGCTCAGTAATCCTATCCAGGTTGAACTCATGGAAAGGAATTCTCTCCGGGCGGTCACGGCGGGCAATAGCAGCCCTTGCTTCCACCTCTGCCATGTCATCCTGAGGCTGATTCCCCGTCCCGCTCAGTCTGGTACGCAAGACGGCCCAGTCCCCATTCTGCTGGAAAATCGGGTCCGGGCGGCCATCCGGATACTCGGCACGCGCCAGAAGCATCGGGATACCATAGTTCAATTCACCAGAAAGCTCGTTATTATTATTGAGTGTAATCTTTCCACGCAGCGTAACCATATCACGCTCTACAATTCCATCATCCGGCAGAAGCAGAGAGACAGCATCATCGTGGTTATCTATAACCACATACCCACGCGGTACGGAAATGGGATTGTACAGGCGGCGTTTGGACGGGTCTATGTGCTCCGTAACAGCTAACATTGCAGGGAAAGAACTCAGGCATATATTCTTGAGGTGGAACTCACCGTTAAAAACCGGTTCTGGCTGGTCATCTGTCAAGCAAATCGTTGCCTTCTCACTAAGTCTTCCCCCCGAAACTGCCACCGTGCGGGCTGTAAAGACATCCTCAAAGCGCCCCTTGGTAAAATCTGCCAGGCTCATGTTATCCGCCTCCATGGCAAATGGGCCACACATGGTCGAGCCCTCCGGCATCTTGCCGGCAAAACGGATTGAAGTGCGTCTCTGTTCTGCCACATCACTCGCAGTATCAGTTGTTCCCTGCAGGGAGAAATCATCTACTCCACTAGTGGATACATGGAACTTGGCCTCGCGTACATTCACCGTCTTCCAACCTTTGATGTGAAGCGTGCCGGAGCTGAGGATTACCACGCTGGAGGTCTGCGATACGTGCGGGTAATACATGTAAGCATGGGCATTTTTCAACATGAGGGGGGCCTCCTTTTCATTACTGTACTGCACCGTCAGATCCTGGCAGACCATGCGGCGGAACTTCCACATGGATTTTCCCTGCTGCTGCGGCATCTGCATCTGCGAGCCCTTGCGTAAAACCAGCAAAGCCCGGTCTATCTTCAGCTCCTGAGCGTTAAGTGTTTCAGACAGAAAACCACTCAACTCAAGTTCTGAGGAAATGCCTGACAGCTCCACCCTCTCAATCATAGAGGACTCCGGAAACTCTGCAACCAGATTAGTCAGATGAAAGGCAGTACCCTCCATACCCACACCTTCCACCTTGACGGAGCTAGCACCCCAGAGTTGCTGCAAGCGGCTCTGGCCTTCCTGCAGGTACGCACCGCTCGACATCACCGCCATCCGGTATGACAGAAACGCGACCGCCAGAATCAACGTAACAACCACCGCGGCCAGGGCATAAACAAACCGTTTACGGCTGGCACGTTGCTTATCATGAGCAGAAACCAGCACCTTGCGCTTCCTGGTGACGCGAACCACCTTGGACCCATCTGCGCGCACCACCACCTCACGGCGGCGTTCCTTTGAGGGGTTCTCCTCGTTGAGTCGCTTGATAATACTTCGAACCTGGGTCAGTTCTTCCTCGCTATCGGCGTACTTATCGTCCTTCTCGGCCATTTCTTTTTTCTACCTTTACAAATCGGTCACATTCTCAGCGGGTTGTCCGGTACCGATAACGCGCCCCGTGGGGTCCACAATATCCACCTTTACGAACACGAGATATGCTTTACGAATCTTCTCTTCACCCTCGGAACGGAATAAGCGACCGACCATAGGCAAATCACCCAGCACGGGAAGCTTATCCTGGTAACGCACCGTGCGGGATTCCTTCAAACCGCCCAGAACCACAACGGCACCGGAACCGACGGTGAGTTTGGTATTCTCCATATGGCGTTTGAAAATGGGCATCAGAATCTTATTATCCGTCAATATTGAGGTTGCGTAGTTAAGGATATTACCATCCTCATCGCGATTCACAATAACACCGGTAATTGGGTTACCCCAGTTCACAAATCCCTCCAGCTCATTTGTTGTCAGGGTCAGCGCCAGAGTAACGCTCTGTCCGTCATCATCTATGGAAGCCTCGTGTATCTGCATCACGGTACCCACACCGCCAACCATGTCTTCGCTCAGTCCAAAACGAACGAATGTCTCAGGATGGGCGGGTGCCGCCACAGCCATAGCGCCCGGCTTAGGAATCTGCGGCGCCGTATATGACTCGGGGTAGAACATTTCCCTGACATTGGCATAAACCACCTGCTCCTCACGGCCGGGGGTGAACACAATGCGCGGGTTGGTCATAATGTCCGTGCCCTTCTTCTGCGAAGCACCTCGCATAATCATCGAAACGTCTGCATGCTTCCAGACTCCACGGAATGAGAAGATACCAGGAGCCTTTCTCTGCTGCGCGTTTTCCATGCTGTAAGCTACGGCGCTGCCGTTAGCAACCAGATTGTCGATATTATCTGCCGAAAGAACAAGATTCCCGGAACGAAGCGCCCCGGAAGAAGGCACCTTGGCAGATGCATCTACCGCCACCTCAGTTTCACTCAGATTGGAAATCGTTTCCAAAGAGCCGGACGTAATCAACCGGCGGGGATTAAGTGAAATATTGAAAAGCCATTCAAAGCCCAGTTCGTTGAGGTCATCCTCCTCAATTTCCATGGCCATCACATTGAGCACAACCGCACGGTCAGTAGACAGGGGGATGGATACCAGTTCCTCAATCTCCTGCAGATTGAACATGGTGTTACGTACCGTCAGGGTACGGGTTCTGGCCACGTAGTGGGCAGAAGCGCCCTCCGGGAAAGAAATTCCCATACTCTTGAGCGCCGCAATCGGGTTCACCCGCTTCACCAGCATGGTGGGAGCAGAGGAAAAATCACCATCTTCCTCATCCCCGGCATCCTCGTTGCTGATATCAAAGAAATGCGGCGGCACAGTATAGGTACGTTCCACAATGGGGCCGAAATCCCGTCCGGAAAGCATGAACTGCACACCAAGGGGGGTAATGTAGTGCGTAATCCCCAACTGGCGGTCAATCAAGGGCAGTAAATCGAACACGGAGACGTTGTTCATCTTCAGATTCACCCGTGATTCCATGACGCGCTTGTATGCGTCTGAATCAGGGGGGCCGAAATCCGTCAGAACGTTAATGGGGCGGGGCGCGCGGATACCGGAGCCTTCAAAGCGTGAAATCTGCCCCATCAAAGCATCCTGCACGTCCTGAATCGTTGCCTCCTCAAAGGTAATGCCAGGAATGATCATTGCCTTAAGGGCCGAAACAACACCGGCCTCAACATCAAGGGGCTGGGGTTCCGCAGCGGTATTTTCCGCGGCGGCAGCAGCTGTCGCCAAAGGCTCTTCCACGGGTTGATGCTCCTCCCACTGGCGGTCAACGTCATTCAACGCCTTGGCTCTGAATGAATCACGAGCCGTTTTGTAGTATGCAGCCTGGCGGTTGGTCACCATTTCCTTACCACGCTGAGCAGCAGTATTGTGAGCATCAATCTTTAAGACAGCGTCGAACGTTTCCCTGGCCTTGTCGAAATTTCCAAGGTCATAGTAACCAAAAGCGAGGGAAAGAAGGCGGTTTACCTCTCCCACATTACCAATATGGCGCGGGGTAAGAGCCGGATTCGTGCGAACAGGATCCAGCGTTTTCTCCAACTCGGCTGCAGCAAACTTATGCCCGGGGGAAACCTGCTGTGCCTCTTTCAGGAACGACACCGCCTCATCCAGACGCCCCACTTTGCGGTAATCCATAGCCTTGGCCACAAGCGCATCTGCCAGGCTGTCCTTAATAAACTTCACCTGCTTTTCCGTTGAGGGAGCCGCAGGCATCAGCTTGAGGGCAGCTCTGTAACAATCCACAGCATCACCATAGCGCCCGGCAGTATAAGCAAGTCTTGCTTCCTGAATCTTCTGCACAGCATCACGTACCGCCATCTTGCGGCGAGCCGATTCAGAAGCCGCAACAGAAGCAGCACCAGCATCTTGCGCCACAGCATGGGGCGCAAGAGTCAACGCAAGCGACGACACCAGAGAGAAAAGAACCGAGCGAGATGTAAAGCCGTTCATAGCAAGTGTAAGCATCATACCAAATCCCCCGCCGAAAGTCACTCTAAAAGTGCGTTATTATTCATTTTTTCCAGCAAAAAGGCGGCTTCCCGACCAGAGAAGCCGCCGCGAAATGAGCCATATGCCAAAATCAGCCTTCAGCAGAATCAGGCAGATAGCCCTTAATCTTGCTGATGCGCGTAGGATGGCGCAGTTTGCGAAGCGCCTTGGCTTCAATCTGGCGGATACGCTCACGGGTCACATTAAACTGGCGGCCCACTTCTTCCAGCGTGCGGGGATTACCATCCTTAAGGCCGAAACGTTGCTCAATCACAGCGCGTTCGCGGGCGTTAAGCGTATTGAGCACATCGCCTATTTTATCGCGCAAGGAGTTGTAGGAAGCCCCATCCATGGGATTTTCAGCACTCTTATCCTCCAGGAAATCACCGAAGGAAGTATCATCCGAATCACCCACAGGCTGCTGCATAGAGATAGGCTGCTGGGCCATTTTGAGCACGCTGCGCACCTTTTCCACTGACATGACGGCCCCCTTGTTGGGTTCTTCTGCCAAAGCGGCGGCAATTTCCTCAGGTGTGGGTTCACGGCCGAAGTCCTGCACCAGCTTCTTCTGCACACGCATGAGCTTGTTGATCGTCTCAATCATGTGCACCGGAATGCGGATGGTACGGGCCTGGTCAGCAATGGAGCGGGTAATAGCCTGGCGAATCCACCAGGTGGCATACGTGGAGAATTTGTAGCCGCGGCGGTATTCAAACTTCTCCACCGCTTTCATGAGGCCCATGTTGCCCTCCTGAATCAGGTCCAGGAATGCCAGGCCCCGGTTCGTGTACTTCTTGGCAATGGAAATCACCAGACGCAGGTTTGCCTCAATCATCTCACGTTTGGCGGCCTCGGCATCCTTCATGCTCTGGCTCATGAGCTTGTAATTCTCCAGGAACTGGGGGATAGGCATCCAGAGTTCCATTTCAAACTCCTTGAGCGCATCGCGGTACAAAGAGTTCTCGGGATCAGCCTCACGCTGGCGCACCACTTTCTTAATACGCTGGCGCAGCTCACGAAGTTCCTTCACAAAGTCCTCATACACCTTTCCCTTGAAAGAGAAACCGGCATAAAGTTCCGAAAGAGTTTCGAGTTTTTCCTCGAATTCCTTCTGGATAGCGGTCACCGACTTCTTGCGTTTGCGGGCAGAGCACAGGCGGGCATAACAAGCCTGCACCTCTGCGTGGCGGGTCATCACCTTGGTCACAAGCGGCGGCAACTCCTTCAAATATTTATCACGGCGGTCTATATTCTTATCAACCACCACGCGGTCAAACCGTTCCTCATTGTGCTGCACCTTATCGGCGGTGTCGCAGTAGTAGATAGCCACCACGCCGAAGCGGTGCAGACAGCGCTGCAAGTCCTCCTCCGCCTGGTCAATCTTGCGGGAAATTTCGACTTCTTTCTGGCGAGAGAGCAAATCCTTGAGGCCCATCTGCTTAAGGTACATGCGCACCGGGTCATCCAGGATATCCAGTTTGGCCTCCATCTTCTCGGCCTCATCCTCCTCACCACCTTCGGTCATGCGCTGTCGCTCACCGTAGGTATCCACATCGGAAGCATCGATAATATCGAACTGCATACCGCGCAGACGCTCCATGATTTCCTCGTAATCCGTGGGATCAATCACATCGTGCGGCAACACATCGTTGATATCATCATAGGTCAGGTAGCCCTGCTCCTGAGCCTGGCGAATCAGCTCCTTGATTTTTTCCTGCACCACCGGGCTGTTAACCAGGCGGCCATCTTTAGAAGTAAGCTCATCCGCAGACAGAGGCTTCACGGCGTATTCCTCATCGTCGCGCACTTCCACACCTACCATGTGCAGACGCTCAAACAGGCGAGCCTGGTCATTATCCTCCGTCTCATCCGGAGGAAGAGAATTCTCAATATCCTCAGCTGTCACGTAGCCATTATTCTTCTTGGCAATAGCCAGCAGCGACTTGAAAGCTGTCTTCAGCGTAGCATCATCCGCAAAGAATTCATTCATCTCTGCCGCAGAAAGGCGCGGTGTGAAATGTTTGCTCTTACGGTCGCGAGACTTGGTTTCCTTAGTCTTGGCCTTCGTCTCTGCCGGGGCGGCTTCCTCCTCCTTCGGAGCAGAGGCCGGCTCCGGTGCCAGCCCCATCATCACCTCAAACATATCCGGCTTCGCAGCGGCGGGAGCAGACTCTTTCTCCACAGGTTTCTCCTCAGCTGCAGACTTGGCAGCGGGCTTTTTCTCAGCCTTGGGTGCGGCGGCAGGCTTGGCAACGGGCTTTTTCTCAGCCTTGGGTGCGGCGGCAGGCTTGGAAACGGGCTTTTTCTCAGCCTTGGGTGCGGCGGCAGGCTTGGCAGCGGGCTTTTTCTCAGCCTTGGGTGCGGCGGCAGGCCTGGCAGCGGGCTTTTTTTCAGTCTTAGGCGTGGCGGCAGGCTTAGCAGCAGACTTTTTCTCAGCCTTAGGCGCAGCGGCAGACTTGGTTGTATTCCTGGCTGCGGGGGACGCCTTTTCCTCTACCTTAGCAGGTTTGGCAGGCTTTTCTTTAACAGCCGGAGCCTTAGTTGCAGGGGCTTTCTTAGCTGTGGATTTTGCTGCAGGCTTTGCCTTGGCAGGGGCTTTTGCAGAATCTTTTTTCGGAGTCGACATAATTGTAGATAAAACTGTGGGCATACTCCACCCTTTACAGATTTTGTCAAGAGTTTGGCAAAATTTGCGTGAATTATATAGGGTATACGGGAGCTGTCAACCTAATGTGAGCCAATATGACACATTTTGTGTTATTTTTCAGCTCAGAGAACCGAATTCAGCCTCAAGCTCGGCCGTTTTAGCTTCAATTTCCACACTCAGCAACTCCCAGCGGGTGTAGAGAGCCTCGGTTTCGCGCTCCAACTGCTGGTACTCCTGCGTAAGCTCCATCAGCTTCTGGTTATCGCTCATATTAGCAGGGTTTTCCAGCTCGGCAGAGATAATTTCCTTGCGCTCATCCCTGACTGCGATATCTGCCTCCACCTGCTCCAGCTCTTGCTGCAGCGGTTTCAGGATTTTATTGCGCTGCTGGCGGGCCATTTCGCGAGCACGCCGTGCATCCTTGCGATTTCCCGTCTGAACCTGAGCAATCGGCGTTGCGGCAGAAGCCTGCTGCGCAATCTCTTTCGCACGGCGTTCCTCTGCCTCCACGGTTTCCAGGTATGCACTCACATTACCATAAAACAAGCGGGGCGCGTGCCCCAGGCGAAACTCCAGCACCTTGTTCACAATCGGGTCCAGGAACTGGCGGTTGTGAGACACAATGCAGTATGAACCGGGATATTCCTGCAGCGCCCGCTGCAACACCTCCTGACTCTGGAAGTCCAGGTGGTTGGTCGGTTCGTCCATAATCAGGAAATTCGCTGGCTTCAGCAGCATGCACACCAGCGCCACACGCGAGCGCTCACCGCCGGAAAGCACCCCGATTTTCTTGAATACATCATCCCCGCGAAAGAGGAAGCACCCCAGAATATTGCGCACCATGGGACGGGTTTCCCGACTGGCCGCAGACTCCACGCACTCCAGCACCGTCTGCTCGTTGTTCAACACATCCGCATGCGTTTGGGAGAAGAAGGCCACCTGCGTGTGGTGCCCAAAGGAAAATCCACCGGAATCCGGCGCTTCTGTACCGGAAATCAGGCGGGTGAAGGTCGATTTACCACTGCCATTCACACCCACAATCGCAATGCGGTCACCCTTGGCCATGGTGAAATCATAGCCATCCAGCAGCGTAATCGGGCCATAGGCCTTGCTGGCCTTTTCCAGCTTTACCACCGTGTGACCGCCAGGCGGAGGCGGCGGGAAGTGAAAACTCATCACCGCATCATCATCCTCCACCTCAATAAGTTCCACCTTTTCCAGCTGTTTGATACGGCTCTGCACCTGCGTAGCCTTGGTAGCCTTGGCGCGGAAGCGGTCTATGAATTCCTGAGTTTTGGCAATCTCGCGCTGCTGAGCCTTCGCCTGACGCAGCAACACTTCCTTACGCAACTTGCTTTCCTTCAGGTAAAAGGAGAAATTACCGGCATATTCCTCTGCGCGGCCGTGGTGAAACGCAATCGTCCGGGTCACCAGGCTGTCCAGCAGCGCCACATCGTGGCTGATGATGCAGATAGCCCCGCGGTACGTGCGAAGGCTCTGCTCCAGCCAGCGCTGGCTCTGCAAGTCAAGGTGGTTGGTCGGTTCGTCCAGCAGCAGCACCTCCGGCTCCTGCAGCAGCAGCTTCGCCAGTGCAATGCGCATCTGCCAACCACCGGAAAATTCCCCGCAATCACGTATAAAATCCTTATCCGCAAATCCCAGGCCACGCAGAATCGACTCCGTGCGCGGACGCAACCGCATTGCATCACGGTCCTGCAGAATCAACTCCAGACGCCCGATTTCCTCCAGCGTATCTTTATACTCCGGGGCGGTTGAATCCATTTTCTGCAAATCGGCAGAGAGTTCATCCACCACCTGCTGCAGCTCCACGATATTACCCACACTGCCCAGCACTTCATCCAGCAGCGGCGTGCCGGCAATGTGGATACCATCCTGCGGCAGGTAGCCCACCTGGGTATGCTTTGGCAGCATCACCTTACCGCGGTCGGGCTCCATCGTCCCCACGATACACTTCATGAGAGTGGATTTCCCCGCCCCGTTCTGCCCGGCAAAGGCAATGCGGTCGCCCTGCTCCACCACAAAGGAAAGCGAATCGAACAGCACGCGGGGGCCGAATTCGATATGCAAATCCTGTACAGCAAAAACCATGGTGGCGGGCTAAAGAAACGCAGGCACTCGCCCTGGTGGAGAGTGCCTGCGCATGAATATGGTTATTTACTTCTTGAGCATGCTGTTCCAGCGCTCAATGTTGCGGGCCTGTTCCTCGAAGAGGTCGGCGCAGTCATTGTGAATCTCGATGGCAGCAATCTTATCGCCCTGGCGCACCGCATTCACCACTTCCTGATCAGCAGCGGAAAGCACCTCACCAAAAATAGTGTGCTTGCCGTTCAGCCACTCCGTGGGCACATGCGTAATGAAGAACTGGGAACCATTCGTCCCCTGCCCCGTCCAGGTGCGGCCGGCATTCGCCATGGCCAGCAGACCGGGCTTCGTGAACTTCAGGTCGGGGCGGCATTCGTCATCAAACTTGTAGCCGGGGCCACCGCATCCGGTGCCCTCAGGGTCTCCGCCCTGAATCATGAAATCAGCAATCACACGGTGGAAGGTCAGACCATCATAAAATCCCTTGCTGGCCAGATTCAGGAAACTGGCGGCAGTCATGGGGGTCTTGGAGGCGAACACCATCAGGTTGATATCGCCCTTGCTGGTCTTCATCGTGATTTTCTTATCAGTAGCCATGCGCCGCACCATACCACCCACTTGCATAAAAATCAAGGGCAAAAACACCACCATGCCGCACTTTCGCACGCGGCGCAGGCTTGCAACGCGCGCGAATATATGGTATAATCCGGCTATGCCGAGGATTGCCCTGATTCAACAGGAGGCTGTTGCCGACCCCGCCGAGAACAAGAAACGCCAGATGCAGGCCATCCGCCAAGCCGCGGCCGGCGGTGCGCAGATTGTGTGCACCCAGGAGATGTGCACCACCCTCTATTTCTGCCGCACACAGGACTGCGAGCTCTTCAACACCGCTGACCCCATCCCCGGTGAGTGGACCGATGAACTCTGTGCTCTGGCAAAGGAATTAGGCGTTGTCATCGTAGCCGCCGGATTCGAGAAACGCGCCACCGGGCTCTACCACAACACCGCCTGGGTCATTGATGCTGATGGCACATTCCTGGGCATGTACCGCAAGATGCACATCCCGCAGGACCCCGGCTTTGAGGAAAAATTCTACTTCACCCCGGGCGACCTGGGCTACAAGTGCTTTGAGACCCGCTACGGGCGCATCGGTGTGCTCATATGCTGGGACCAGTGGTACCCGGAGGCCGCCCGTCTCACCGCTATGGAGGGGGCAGAGATTCTGTTCTACCCCACCGCCATCGGCTGGATTCCCGGAGAGGAAGAGCTCTACACCGCCCAGCATTGCGCCTGGGAAACCGTGCAGCGCGGCCACGCCGTGGCCAACGGCTGCTACGTGTGCGCCGTGAACCGCTGCGGGGTGGAGGGCGAAACCACCTTCTGGGGGCAGAGCTTCGTGGCCGACTACTGCGGCCAGGTTGTAGCCAAAGCCCCGGTGCAGGAACGCACCATCCTCTATGCAGATGTAGATTTAGCCGCGCTGGAGGCGCACCGCCGCATCTGGCCCTTCTTCCGCGACCGCCGCATCGATTCCTACAGCGGCATCACCCGCCGCTGGGGTAAATAACGCATGAGCACCACCGCACAGGAACCGAAACCGCAGCCCCTCCGCGTCGTCATCGTTGGCATGGGGGGGCGCGCCTCCATCTATGCCACCGTGGCGCTCACCAACCCGGAGCTACTCAGCGTGGTCGGCGTGGTCGATATCAACCCGGAGCGCGTCCGGCAGGCGCAGCTCATGTTCGATTTACCGGAAGAGCACTGCTTCGCCTCCGTGGAGGAATTGGTAAGCGTACCGAAGTTTGCCGATGCCGCCATCAACTGCACCATGGACCGTCTGCATGTACAGACTTCCCTGCCCCTGCTGCGGCACGGCTACGATTTATTGCTCGAAAAACCCTATGCCCTGAATGACGAGGAAGGACAACTCATCATCGACTGCGCACGCGAAACCGGGCGCAAGGTCATGGTCTGCCACGTACTGCGCTACACCCCCTTCTATCGCTCGCTGCGGCGCGTGCTGGCCCTGGGCACCATTGGCGAGGTCATCAACATTCACATGGTCAACCAGGTGGGCTACCAGCACGAATCCATCTCCTTTGTGCGCGGCAAGTATGCGCGCGAGGAAATCTGTGGTTCCGGCATGTTGCTTTCCAAGTGCAGTCACGATTTAGACATCATGTCCTGGCTCATGGGTGATATCGAACCCGCCACCATTTCCAGCGTGGGGAGCGTGCTGCAGTTCAAGGAAGAAAAAGCCCCAGAGGGTGCCGGCACACACTGCCTGAACAACTGCCCGCTGGAGCGCGACTGCCCCTATTCTGCCCGCCGGCTCTACATTGAACACCCCATGCGCTGGGCCAACAACGTGTGGCACGACACCAACTGCTGCCCCGCCACCGATGCCGAGAAAGAGCAGATTCTCCGGCGCCCGGATAATCCCTTCAGCCGCTGCGTCTACCGCTGCAACATCAACATCGTGGATCACCAGTCCGTGCTCATCCACTTCCGCAACGGCTCCACCGGCACCTTTACCATGAACGGCGGCGCCAGCACCCCCCGACGCATGATACACATCACCGGCACCCGGGGTGAGGTCTATGGAGATTTCGAGCGGGAACGATTCCACGTGCGCCAGATTGACCCCGCCGCTCCTGGTGGCTACACCGAACGCACCCTCGATATGTCCGACTTCCAGCAGGGAGATGCCCACGGCGGGGGTGACCGCAGCATCGTGCTCGATTTCATTGCCCTGCTGCGCGGCGAGCCCACTTCCCCCGGCTGTCCCACGCTCGAAGCCAGCATCGTGGGCCACCGCATGGTGTTCCTGGCTGAAAAATCGCGTCTGGCCGGCGGCGCCCTGCAGCAATTCTGACACCGCATGAGCGAACAGCCCATACGCTTCCGCTACCCGGATTTACCCATTTCCCGCCACCGCGACGAAATTGCCGCTGCGCTGCGGCAGCACCAGGTCATCGTCGTGGTGGGTGAAACCGGTTCCGGCAAAACCACCCAGCTGCCCAAAATTGCGCTGGAAGTGGCCGGCAGACGCCGCGGCAAACTGGGCTGTACCCAGCCACGCAGGCTGGCTGCCGTGGCGGTAGCCCGCCGCATTGCCGAGGAGGTGGGCTGCGAGCTGGGAGGCTACGTGGGCTACCAGGTGCGCTTCGATGACCGCACCGGGGCAGATACACAGCTGAAGCTCATGACTGATGGCATCCTGCTGGCCGAAACCCAGGACGACCGGGATTTGCGGCAGTACCACACCATCATTCTGGACGAAGCGCACGAGCGCAGCCTCAATATCGACTTCCTGCTGGGCTACATGAAACTGCTGCTGGCGCGGCGGCCGGAGCTCAAGCTCATCATCTCCTCCGCCACCATGGATGCCGGGGCATTTTCCGAATTCTTCGGCGGCGCACCGGTCATCAATGTAGAGGGGCGCACCTACCATGTGGACATGCACTACATGCCCCCGCGCCACAGCGAGGAGGAACTGCCAGACCACGTGTGCCGCGCTGTGCAGTGGCTTTCGGAATACGACGCGAAGGGCGACGTGCTGGTCTTTCTGCCCGGCGAGCGAGAAATCCGCGACTGCGCCACCGAGCTGGAGCGCATGGCCCTGCCGCACACCGATATTCTCCCCCTCTTTGCGCGTCTGGGGCTGGGCGAGCAGCAGCGCATCTTCCACCCGGCAAAGGGCCGCCGCCGCATCGTGCTTGCCACCAACGTGGCCGAAACCTCACTCACCATCCCCGGCATCATCTACGTGATAGACAGCGGTCTGGCGCGTATCTCGCGCTACCTGCCCGGGCGGCAGATTCAGCGCCTGCAGGTGGAACCCATCTCCCAGGCCAGCGCCCGCCAGCGCGCCGGGCGATGCGGCCGTGTCACCGAAGGCGTCTGCATCCGCCTGTATTCCGAAACCGATTTCGAGGACCGCGATGCCTTTACCGACCCGGAAATCAAGCGCAGCGCCCTGGCCGGTGTCATCCTGCGCATGGCAGATTTGAAACTGCCGCCGCTGGGTGAATTCCCGCTGCCGGACCCACCCAGCCCGCGACTGGTGAACGAGGGCTACAAGACCCTGCGCGAAATAGGCGCCATCGACCGCCAGAAACACCTCACCCCCACCGGCCGCAGTCTGGCGCGGCTGCCGCTCGACCCGCGCCTGGGCCGCATGCTGCTGGAAGCCGAGCGCGAAAAAGCCCTGGCCGAGGTGCTGGTCATTGTGGCCGGACTCAGCATCATGGACCCGCGCGAACGCCCGGCCGATTTTGCCACCCAGGCAGACCAGGCACATGCCCAGTGGAAAAACGAGGACAGCGATTTCCTCTCCATGCTCACCCTGTGGCGCGCCACGCTCGACTTCAAGGAACACAACACCCTGCGCCGCAACCAGCTCCGCAAGTGGTGCACGAAAAATTATGTCAATTTCCTGCGTATGGTCGAGTGGCACAACCTGGTGCAGGATTTAGGCTCCGCCCTGCAGGATACCATGCGCTGGCGCATCCCCCCCCTGCCCGGAGAAGCGGAACAGGCCACGCCGGAGATGATTCACCGCGCCCTGCTGGCGGGGGCTCCGCTGCAAATCGGATTCTGGCGGCCGGAGAACAAAGTGTATCGCGGTGCCGGCGGACGCGATTTTTCGATTTTCCCCGGCTCCGGGCTCTTCAAGCGCAAAAAGCGTGCCGAGTGGCTCATGGGGGCAGAACTGGTGGAAACCACGCGCCTCTACATGCGCCGCGCCGCCGTGCTCGACCCGCTGTGGGTGGAGCAGATTGCCCCCCAGCTCTGCGCGCACCACGCCTACGATGCCACCTGGGACAAAGCCAGCGGCCAGGTCTTTGCCAAAGAACGCGTCACCTGCGGCGGGCTCACCATCATCGATAGCCGCCGCGTGAGCTACGCCCGCTACAACCCCTCCGCCGCCCGCGAAATCATGATTCGCGACGGCATCATGGCCGGAGAGATGAAATCCCCCACCCCCTACCTGAGGCATCTGGCCGATATGCGCGAGCGCGTGCGCCTGGTGGAATCAAAACTCCGCCGCCGCGATCTCATCTGGTGCAGCGAGGGCGTGTTCCGCTTCTTTGATTCGGTAATTCCCGCCGACATATGCTCCGAGCAGGCCCTGCGCCGCTGGCGGGATAAGATGGAGCCGTGCAAGCCGAAACTGCTCTGCGTGCCATACGAGGATTGCGTCTACCCCGGCGAGGATAAAGTGCGCGCCGACCTCTACCCGGATGAACTTGAGCATGCCGGGCAGCGATACGAAGTCTACTACAACCACGCCCCCGGAGAGGCCGATGACGGCGTGACCATCGGGGTCCACATCGACCAATTGGAAAATTTCCCGGACTGGATGCCGCAATGGGGCGTGCCCGCCCACCTGGCCGACCGCGCAGAGATTCTACTGCGCACCCTGCCCAAGGATGTGCGCATGTTCCTCATGCCCATCAGCAACGCGGCAGATGATTTTGCCGAGGATTGGTTCGGCCGCGAGCCCGACCGCCCGCTGCCGCAGGCCATTGCCGAGTTCGCCATGCGCCGCAGCAACAAATTCTGCAATGCCTCGCAGGTGGACATGGCCAAACTCCCGCCGGAATTCATCACCAAAATCTGGGTGTGCGATGATAAGGGCCATGAGCTGGCCCTCGGTACACATGCCGACCTCCTGCGCGAGAAACTCGCCCAGTACCAGGAAAAACGCTTCGCGAAAAAAGCCGCACGCTCCTTCTCTGCCACCCCCATGACCCGCTGGGACTGCGGCGACCTGCCCGCCACCGTGGAAGTGGGCAACGGCACAGGCTACCCCGCCCTGCGCGAGGATTCAGACCATGTGAAACTGCACGTATTCCCCAGCGCAGAGGAAGCCGCGCTGCACCACCGCCGCGCCGTGCGCCGCCTCGCCCTCATCAAGCACGGCGATTTCCTCAACTCCATCCGGAAAAAACTTCCCATCAAGAGCATGGAAGCCAGGCTGGCACTCACCACCGTGGGCCAGCAACCGAAAAACAACCCGCACGATACCATGTATGCCGCCATGGATGCCGCGCTGGCATCCCCCCTCCCCCGCACAGCGGCGGAATTTGACGCCGCCTGCCTGCGCATGCGCGAATCGGTATACGACCGCATCGCCGGGCCTCTCTCCAGACTCTGGGAGCAACTCGCCACCACCGATGCAGCCGTGCGCCAGTATTGTCTGGTAGCCGGGAAAGACCGCTTCGGCGCACAGATTGCCGAGGACGTGCAGCGCGAGTGGGCCTGGCTCACCCGCCCCTGGTTCCTTTCCTCTGCCGAGCCCGCCCAACTGGCAGACTACTCCCGCTTCCTGCGCGGGATGCAGGAACGCATCAAACGCATTGCCCAGCAACCCGCCGCCAAAGAGCTGGAACGCATCGCCACCCTCAACGCGGCGGTGGCGCCCCGCTTCTTTGACGAATACAACCGCCACGCAGATTCCCCCGCCTGGCTGGCATACGGGTTCATGGTCGCGGAGTTCCGCCTCTCCCTCTCTGCCCCCGCTCTCGCTGCAAAAGGCCGAGCCTCCGCCAAGAAGCTGGAAGCTGCGGCTGCATTACTCTAAATAACTCAGATGATTATGTGTAAAAAGCAAGATTTAATCTCGCTTTTTACACAAAACAAGCCGCCCCATTTTATTTCAACACTTAAAGAGAGGCTAAGTTTCCCAGGCATTAAGTTGTTCCTCCAAGTGTTTCAGATGTCTTTTTGACCGCTTGTTCCAGAAGCGGCAGCCGCTTCGTTTTTATTGGCATAGTCAGAAAAAGGTGTCTGGATTCACATAATTATCTAATGAAGTGTGACTCGAATCACATTTTTATAGATTTTCCTGTGAAATAACTCTCAGTTATCCCAAAAAGAACATTGCGATTGGAGGAATGACTTTTTTTTCGTCATTCCGTGCGAATTTGCTTCCCACGCACGGATGCCGAAATCCCCTGCGCCCGGCAGAGCGGCACTTTTATTAGACCGGAGCATAATCCCCGGGTACAAGAATGAAAAAACAGCCAGAGCCCCGAGCATGGCGAGTGGGCAGCTGGAACGGGCCGACAAAGTCCCCGAAGGCTTGTAAGGTGATTAACCAAACCGCGCACTTCGTGCGCTTGAATAAAAAGATATATTACACTTCTGTTTTTTGTACGCCCGGGGGCTTCTTTCATAGTGGTACACTCGCTTCAACCAGTTATGCAATCCTTGGGGCGCATGTGGGATGGCGCTGCATATTAGAACACCATTCCGGCTTGCAGGGGCGCGTGGAGATGTGATAACATGTGAAGCATGAAGAAATTTTCCCTTTTTGCCATGATGATGGTAGCGCTGGGTGGCATGGTTCAGGCCGCCAGTGAAGCCGGTGAATCTGCCCGCGCCGCTGCGCAGCAATATGGTGCCGCCGTGCGCAACTGCGATATGCGCTGGGCGGTGGATTCCATGTACCCCCCGCTGCGCCGCACCTATGCCGACAGCCTGGCCTCCCGCAACCGCGCAAGCGAAATTGCGCGAGCCCGCCGCATTCAAGGCATTGAGCGGGAAGACATCATCCAGGCGCGCGCACGCATGGAAGCAAACGACAAGGCCCTCCGCGCCCGCTATGCCCGCATGGGAGAGGAGATGAAGAAACAGGGAGTTCAGGTTGAAAGCTACACCGTAGGCGAAGCCGCAGGTGAATATGTGGTGACCCCACCCATGGCAGCCGTAAGCCAGGTGCGCAAGGATACCGCTGGCCGCGTACGCGCCGAACGCATTGGCACCACGCAGGAACGCAGCCGCATCGTAGTGTTACCCACCACCATGATAGTAAGCGCCCCGGCAGCAGACGGCCGCCGCACCCGCGTGGAACGCCGCAGCTTCATCTACGCCGTGCGCGATGAAGTCATCATCGATAAGAGCATGCCCCGTGGCACCGAACTGAACAAATGGTACTTTATCGATGGCAACACCGATACGAACATGCTGCGCTCCTTCTTCCCCAATCTGCCGCTCTATCTCGAACTTCCCGGCACAGGAGACCGCATCCTGCGCTGATACCATAGCCACCACACCCCATGGGGCTGCTGAGCGAACAGACCCTGCTCGATTTTTCCGAAACCGGCCTGCTGTCGCACGCGCGCGGGTTTGAATTCCGCCCGGAGCAGCAGCAAATGGCCGTAGCGGTGGCAGAAACGCTGGAAAACGAAAGAGCCCTGCTGGCAGAGGCCGGCACCGGTGTAGGCAAGTCTCTGGCCTACCTGATACCGGCCATTCGTTATGCGCTTGAGCATGGGCGCAAGGCCGTTATCTCCACGCACACCATCAACCTGCAGGAACAGCTCTTCCACAAAGACATCCCCACCGTGGCGCGGGCGCTCAACTGCCATTTCGACGCTGCCCTGCTCAAAGGCCGCGCCAACTACCTCTGCCGCACCCGTCTGCGCCGCGCCTTGGAACAGGCAGATGACCTCTTCAACCAGGCCGAAACCAAGCAACTCTACGACCTGCTGGCATGGTCGAAGGACTGCGGCGAGGGCTCGCTGGCCGAGCTGCCGAACGAGCTCAACATCTCCCCGAAAGTCTGGGCGCAGGTTTGCAGCGAAAACCACGTCTGCACCCCGCGCAACTGTGGGTACGACTGCCCCTACCAGGCCGCCCGCCGCCGGGTGCAGGAGGCGCAGGTGGTAGTGCTCAACCACACGCTCTTCTTCGGGCTTCTCTCCCTGGCAGATGAAATGATGACCGTAGAGCCGGAAGGCCCGCCCGGCTTCATCTTCCCGAACGACTTTGTGATTCTGGATGAGGCGCACACCATCGAAAACGTGGCCGCCAACCAGCTGGGGCTTTCCCTGAGTGAAGCGGAAATGAAATACGAACTGCTGCGACTCTACAACCCACACACCCACAAAGGCAGCATGCGGCATAACGCCTCGCCCACTCTGCTGCAGCTCATTGAGGAAGCCCAGGCCGCCGTGGGCGAATTCTTTACCGCAGCCCGGGCAGACTGCCAGCTGGATGCCCACCACGGCACCGTGCGGCTGCGCCAGCCGGAGTGGACGGAGAACCTGCTTTCCCCGGTGCTGCGCCAGCTCTTTGCCGAGCTCAAAGACATGGCCGCCATGGAGGAAAACGACCTCACCAAGGCCGAACTGCTGGACACCGCCGCCCGCATCCTCGCCTACGATGAAGCCGCAACCGAAATGGTGAAGCTCACCAATGCCGCCTCCACCGTCTACTGGGTGGAAAGCCACGGGCTGGAAGGCCAGTTCACCACCATGCGCGGCGCGCTCATCAACGTGGCCCCGGTGCTGCGCGAAAAACTGTTCGAATCCGGGCGCAGCTGCATCTGCACCAGCGCCACCCTCTCCACCGGCGAGCGCGGCATGGACTACTTTGCCGGGCGCGTCGGCGCCGAAAGCGCCCGCCCGCTGCAAATCGGCAGCCCCTTTGACTTTGAAAAGCAGATGCGCATCATCGTGGCGCGCAGCATGCCCCCGCCTCCTCCCGCCAGCGAGGAAGATGAATACCACCCTGCCCTGGCAGACTGGATTATGCGCTCGCTGGATGAATCGCAAGGCCGCGCCTTCGTACTCTTTACCAGCTACAACCTCATGCGCGCCATGGCCGTGCGGCTGCGCCCCTTCTGCCAGGAACGCGGCTGGCCCCTCCTCGTACAGGGAGATGAACTCAGCCGCAGCCAGATGGTACACAGCTTCCGCGAAAACATCGGCAGCGTCCTGCTGGGCACAGACAGCTTCTGGACCGGCGTAGACGTCCCCGGCGAGGCGCTTTCCAACGTCATTGTCACCAAAATCCCCTTTGAATCCCCCGGCAACCCGCTGGTGGAAGCCCGCATCGAAGACATCACCGCCCGCGGCGGCAACGCTTTCCGCGACTACTCCCTGCCCGAGGCCGTCCTCAAATTCCGCCAGGGAATCGGCCGCCTCATCCGCTCCAGAACCGACACCGGCATCGTCACCATCCTTGATTCCCGCGTCACCAGCAAATTCTACGGCGCCCGCTTCATGTACGCCCTCCCCCCCACCGCACCCCGGGAATTCTTATAGGAGCTTTCTGATAAGTCAGCGTATCTCAATAAATCGGACTTTAGCGGTATGTATGCGTAGCGTTAGCGGAGCGGAATTATGAGCTCGCGCACTCCGTGCGCCTGGGGGGCTTCTTTCAAAATGATATTCAATCATCAACTATTTATTCACCCTTTCGGGCACATGTGCGCCCACATACAAGAATTCCCTCAAAAAAAGGCTTGCATTGGCGCGGGGACATCTGTATAATGCGCTCGTTCCCGCTGCAAAGCGGTGAATCGGTACATCCGACGGAGCGGTAGCTCAGTTTGGTTAGAGCGCAGCCCTGTCACGGCTGAGGTCGCGGGTTCGAGCCCCGTCCGCTTCGTTTAACAAAAAAAGACACACCTTCACGGTGTGTCTTTTTTTGTTACTACGCTCCCGGGGCTCTCACACCCGCAACCTCGTCAAGTGACCCGGGTTTCCCGGCTGCACGGATGAGGCTGGAAAGCCCGGTGGGCTTTTCAGCCCCGAGCTCGCCAGACACCTCTGGCGAGTTTACCCCTTGCGCCAGCAAGGGGCGAGGGGGCGGACGCGGGTTCTTTGCACCCCGCCAAGGGGTGCAACCAACGCTCTATCTCCCCGCATCGCCACACCTTCACGGTGTGTCTTTTTTTGTTACTACGCGCCGGGTCTCTCACCCGCAACCTCGTCAAGTGACCCGGGTTCACCCGGCTGCACGGATGAGGCTGGAAAGCCCGGTGGGCTTTCCAGCCCCGAGCTCGCCAGACACCTCTGGCGAGTTTACCCCTTGCGCCAGCAAGGGGCGAGGGGGCGGACGCGGGTTCTTTGCACC
>JAZSRB010000027.1:0-36956 GCA_045538275.1 Akkermansia sp.
GCACCTCGACGAACTCGAAGCCCAGGCCATGGCCGTTGGTCTCCCCTCCTTCGCCGCCCTCATGACCAGCGATCCCGCCACCAGATACCAGGGGGAATACCCAACCATAGAGGATACCTCCTTAATGGCAGCAGAAGAAGACGACGAAACCTGATTGCCGCCCACCATACCAGCCCGGCACCCCAGCCCACCCCGTTCCACAACGCGGGGCAGGCTGGGTTGCCCGCTGCGATGCTGCGCCCCTCGGGCTTGGCTTACGATACAAAGCCCCGCAGCGGCATATGCTTTCTCTGCCGTGCCGCATTGATTTTACAATTCTCCCAATGAATTTTTTCAGCTTTTGTTCTTCTACCAGAAAATACATTGACAAATGGTACATTATAGTATTGAATAGACGCATGAGATACTGCCTGTCCCTTTTTGCATTCTGTGCTTTCTTTGTTGTCTCGTGCTCCCAGCCGCAGACCACTTGCATAACAGACCTGGCAGACCTCCCTCTCAAAACGATTTCTCTTCCTGGTGAAAGCTGGAAGGAAGCCCCCATGAGAGCCAATGCCCAGTTCCTGATGTATGGTGCCAATTCCGATAAGGAGCGAGAGCTGCGAAAGGGGGATTTCTTCTTCCTGCGTTGGTATGATGCCGAGCCGCAGAAACCGGTGCGCATTGAAATGCTCTATACCCAGGCTCTTACCGGGGCAGATGTGCTTACTCGCTCGGTTGAATACAATGACCCCCGGACAGAACCAGGTGAGCATCGTGAGAAATTCCACTTCTCTGGTGAGGAGCGCGCCAAGCGTGGCGATATCATGACCTGGAAAATGAACCTCTATTGCGATGGCAAGCTGGTGGATTCCCGGCAGTCATACCTCTGGGAATAAGCGAATTCGCTTGACTTATGGCCGATTGTCGCGTATCCTTGCGCGCGCATGGCAACGGACATCAGATTCAAGCGCAATTTTTCCATCATTGCCCATATTGACCACGGTAAGACTACCCTGTCTGACCGCCTCCTTGAATTCACCAATACCATTGGCGAACGCGACAAGCAGGACCAGCTGCTCGATGCCATGGAGCTGGAGCGAGAGAAGGGGATTACCATCAAGTCCCACCCCGTTACCATGCGCTATACAGCAAAGGATGGTAACACTTATGAACTCAACCTGCTGGATACCCCAGGGCATGTGGACTTCTCCTATGAGGTGAGTCGCTCTCTGGCTGCCTGTGATGGCGCTGTGCTGATTGTGGATGCCGCCCAAGGTGTGGAAGCCCAGACTCTGGCCAACATGCACCTGGCCGTGGAGCAGAATCTGGAAATCGTACCTGTGGTCAACAAAATTGACCTGCCCAGCACCAATCTGCCCCAGGTATATCGCCAGTTGGAAGAAATTGTCTGCATTCCGCGTGAGGAGGCTATCCTCTGCTCCGCCAAGGCCGGTATCGGCATTGAGGATGTGCTGGAGGCCATTGTGACCCGCGTACCTGCTCCCAAGGTCATGGATGATGATAATCACCTGCGGGCACTGGTGTTCGACTCCGTGTACGATGCCTACCGTGGTGTGGTGTCCTATGTGCGCCTGGTGAGCGGCAGTGTCTCCCGCGGCATGAAGGTAAAGCTTTTTGCCACCGACGAAACCTATGAAGTGAAGGAAGTCGGTATCTTCACGCCCAAGATGCAGGCTGCGGATGAACTTCATACCGGCGATGTGGGCTATATCATCGCCAACATGAAGAGCGCTGCCGATGTGAAGATTGGTGATACCTACACCAACCTGGCTGACCCTTGCAGCGAGCCGCTGCCCGGTTTCAAGGAGATTCGCCCCATGGTGTTCTCCGGTATCTATCCGGTGGATTCGGCTGATTACGAGGCGCTTAAAGCGGCCATGGCCAAGCTGCAGATTAACGATGCGGCCTTTACCTACATGGGCGAAAGCTCCGTGGCGCTCGGTTTCGGCTTCCGCTGTGGCTTCCTGGGGCTCCTGCACATGGAAATCATCCAGGAACGACTGCGCCGCGAGTTCAATATGGACGTGATTTCCACCTACCCCTCGGTGATTTACGAAGTGCGCAAGACCGATGGTGAGGAAATCAACGTGGATAACCCCAGCATTCTGCCCGAACCGCAGGAAATTGATGAAATCCGCGAGCCTATCGTCAAGGTGTTCATCATGATTCCCAGCGAATACATCGGCGCTATCATGAGCATCGTCATGGAAAAGCGTGGCGAGGTCACCCACACCGAAACCATCGATGACACCCGCGTGATGCTTACCTGCCGCATTCCCATGGCAGAAATCCTCGTCGATTTCAACGATAAGCTCAAGAGTGCTACCCGTGGTTATGGTTCCATGGACTACGAATACGATGGCTACCAGGCCGCCAAGCTTGTGAAGATGGATATGATGATTGCCGGTGAGCCGGTGGATGCATTCTCCATGATTGTGCACCGCGACCGCGCCGAAGCCGTGGGCCGTGAGCTGGCTACCAAGCTCAAGGATGTGATTCCCCGCCAGCTGTTCACGGTGGCCATTCAGGCCTGCATCGGCGGCAAGATTATCGCTCGCGAAAGTATTTCGCCCATGCGCAAGAACGTGACAGCCAAGTGCTACGGTGGCGACGTGACCCGCAAGCGCAAGCTGCTCGAAAAGCAGAAGGAAGGTAAGAAGCGCATGAAAGCCATCGGTAAGGTGAGTATTCCGCAGGAAGCCTTCATCAATGTGCTCAAGAGTGGAGATTAAGCCTCAACACGAAAAAGCCGCGGAGAAAACCGCGGCTTTTTTTTCTCTTAATTAGCGTTGTGCTTTGATATCCTGCATCAGCTGCGCGTTGGAGTGGCACTTCTTCAGGAAGAAGAGCAGGCGCTCCATGGCCTCCGTAGGCTTGTGGTTAGCCAGCCCGCGGCGGATGAGGCGCACCTTTTCCAGCCATAGTTCAGGCAGAATCAGCTCCTCGCGGCGAGTACCGCTCTTCAGGATGTCTACCGCAGGGTAAATGTACATTTCCGCGATGCGGCGGTTGAGCACCAGCTCCATGTTGCCCGTGCCCTTGAATTCCTGGAAAATGAGCTCATCCATGCGGCTGTTGGTCTCCACCAGTGCCGTGGCCAGAATGGTGAGGGAACCGGCACCTCGTGTATTGCGGGCGGCGGCAAACAGGCGGCGGGGCATTTCCAGGGCGCGGGCATCGATGCCGCCGCTCATGGTGCGACCGCTGCCGCGCTCAGCGTTGTTGTAGGCGCGTGCCAGGCGGGTAATGGAGTCCAGCAGTATCAGCACATGTTTCCCGGCCTCTACGAGACGCTTGGCTCGTTCGATGGCCATTTCAGCAATGCGGCAGTGCTCGCGCACGTTGCTGTCGTTGCTGGAGGCAAAAATCTCAGCTCCGGGCAGGGCTCGTTTGAACTCGGTCACTTCTTCCGGTCGCTCATCTACCAGCAGCACCATGAGGTGCAGGTCATCGCCATAATTTTCCCGGGCGCCCTCGGCAATGTGCATGAGCAGCGTGGTCTTGCCGGTGCGGGGCGGGGCAACAATGAGGCCTCGCTGGCCGCGCGCCACCGGAGCCATCAAATCCAGCGTGCGGGTCGTGAAGCGGGAGGGAGTCGTTTCAAACGAGAGACGATGGGTGGGATTTACCGCCTTCAAATCCTCAAAGTGGGGATTGGCGGCAGCCTCGGCGGGTTCCTGACCGTTTACCTTCTGAACAGAGATAAGCTGATGACCGCGCTCATAGCGCTGTGCCATGCCCGTAAGCTGAACAAAGGGGCGCAGCCGCAGTTCGGAAATGATATCTGCCGGCACATAGATGGCAGAATCAGAGGGTGCCCAATCATTCTCAGCCGTGCGGATGAAACCGAAGCCCTTGTTGGTGATTTCCAGCAGACCGGTAATGCTTTCCGGCTCGCCCACGGGAATATAAGCGCGGGGGGGCTGCTCCTGGTTCTGCTGCTGTTTGTTTTTGTTGAAGTGCTGTTTCTGAGGTTTGTTGCGGTTGAAGGATTCCCTGCGAACCTGACCGCCACCCTGGCGTTCTCCCTGGGTGTTTTTATTGCCGTCGCCCTGCTGGCGGTTGCGGTGGTGAAAATGGCGGCGCTGATTGGGACGCTGCTGCCGTGGGCTGTTCGGGTTCTCTTCAGGTGCGCTCATGACCTCAGAAAAAGCATGCATTCCGGCAAATGGGGCAGGCGGGATATCCACCCGCCCATTTGCCTGTGGTATAGAGACGGTTGGTAAGACTAAAATCAGAGCTGCTCAAGCACAGCATCATCGATTTCGAAATTGGCAAACACGTTCATCGTGTCGTCGTAGTCGTCCAGCAGGTCATAGAGTTTCATGACCTTGCGTGCCACGGCCACATCAGAAATAGTGGTGGGGTTCTGCGGCACAGAGATGAGCTTCATGCCGGTCACGTTCTTGCCCGCGGCACCCAGAGCCTCGGAAACTGTGCCCAGGTCAGTCGGGCCGCAGGTGAAAATCCATTCGCCCTCTTCATCGCCGGTTTCGAATTCATCGGCACCGCAGTCCATGGCAAGCTCCATGGCGGAGTCCTCGTCCATGCTGGCATCGATGAAGCGCACCTCGCCTTTGCGGTCGAATTGGTAGGAAACGGAGCCGGGAGTACCCATGTTGCCGCCGTTCTTGGAGAAGATAGTGCGGATTTCAGAGGAGCAGCGGTTCGTGTTGTCGGTGGCCACTTCCACGATGATGGCGGTACCCTCGGGGCCGTAGCCCTCGTAGGTCACCTCCTGGATAGCCTCGCCCTGCAGCTCGCCCGTACCTTTCTTCACGGCGCGGTCAATGTTGTCCTTGGGCATGGAGGCGGCCTTGGCTCCTTCGATAGCGGTGCGCAGGCGCGGGTTGGTGTCTACGTCGCCGCCGCCGCTTTTGGCTGCCAAGGTGATTTCCTTGGAGAAACGGGCGAATATCTTGCCTTTCTTCGCGTCGGCTGCAGCCTTCGTGAACTTAATCTTGGACCATTTGTTATGACCTGACATATGTAATGAGATAATGGGGTTGTGAAATCGAATTTCCCATCGCTGGCATGTAGGGATGGGAGAGATTCAGACGCCAAGGCAAAGACCAATCTTTGCTGCGTGAGCCGCCTTTTTGCGGTTGCCGGCTGAGCCGGAAAAGAAAAATCGAGCTGACAGGATTCGAACCTGCGACCTCTTCGTCCCGAACGAAGCGCGCTACCAGCCTGCGCTACAGCTCGCTGTGCTGCTAAAGCCGGGGGAATTATACATGGAAAATTCCCTTTTGCAAGTATAAAATCGTGTGTTATGCCAAAAATGCTGTAAAAAGTACACCGCATGGTGCCGGCCATGCGGTGCATAGGTGATAAGTTAACGGGCGAGCTTTTCACCCGCGAAATAGAAGGTTTTAGTTTTTATTGCGTTGTTTGTATGCTTCGCGCATCTGGTTGGCATGCACCGCATTGGCGTGGGTTTGTTCCAGGGCTTTCTTGGCATCGTACTGGACGTTTTCGTCCTTGTCTGCTATGTATTTGTTGAGCAGACTGACTACCCATTCATGGTCGGAAAGCCCACGGAGCATACGGATTATCTGAAGCTTCTGCTTACGCACGACCTCAAGTTCCTTGAGTTGAGCCTTGAGTTTGGGGAGATCCGGGTGAGAATCGCCCACGTACAGGGTGGACATATCATCCGTTTTGTTAATCAAATCCTGAATGCCGGAGGTATCACCAAAGGGGGTCTTAAAGCACATGTTGAGCAGCTTCTCGCCATCTGCTACAGAGCGGGGGCGATCCTGCTTCATGATGGTACCAATCACATCATTGATGGTGGCCTGAATCTTGGGTTGATCCTTGAATTCCTCTTTCTTCTCGAGCACATACTCGAGAATATCATCACTTCCCCAGGCGCCGAGGAAAGCGGGGGCTGCACCGGTCCAGCCCTTTTCGGAGGAGAGTTCCCCCTTGTAGTAGTTGAGGGCGGCGGTGGAACAGGCGCGAGCCAGCGTGCCGGCTATGGCAACATTGTTGCGAAGTTTCTCGGGCATCTGAGTGAAGATTTCATTGCCGAGCTGAGCCTTGGCTTCTTTGTCATCCATCATGGTGATGATGTTATCCAGGCAGATGCAGAGGTTGGACATCAGCATTGCATCAGCAATATCAGAGTTGAGCAGACTCAGAATCTCCTTGGTGTCATCCTGGGTTACACGCAGGCCTATGCATTCCCAGATCTGGGCAAGCAGTTCAGATTTCTTGTTCCAGGGTTTGGCTGTCTTCTTTTCGGTCACCACCTTGGCCAGCTTCTTGAGATTGGCGTTCACGCCCTCGGCATCAGAGATGGCAATGCGCTGCAGCAACCAGCGGAACAGGGAAGGTTTAATCTTCACGCACTGCTTGCCCATGGTTTCGAAAATCATATCGCGGATGGCGGGGTCCTGCTCAGCGGCCAGCCCCAGAAGCAGACAGGCGTTCTGAGCCACACCCTCGGCGCGCGCACCATAGCGGGGCTTGTCATTCTCTCCCTTTACGAAGGGGTCAACCACCACCTCCATGAGGGCCTTGGCGTCTTTCATGGAGCAGCTTACATCCACCTGTTTTTTTGTGGCATCAGCTACGCTTTCTACACCTCTCATGTTAATTTCCTGAGCGCGGCGCAGCAGGGTGTTGGTGTAGTCCACATGGGCTTTGATGCGAGCATTCTCCTGCTGCTTCTGAACCACCATGACGGTGCAGATGGCAATGGTGGCAACCAGCAGCCCGGAACCAACCATGAAGGGAACCGTTTTCCAGATGGGGGTGCGTTCTTCCTCCTCCTGGATAGCGCGCAGATAAGCTTCACGCTGGGCGATTTCTTCTTCGCTCATTCCGCTGTCATCATCATCGCTGCTGTCGGCATCGGCGGGTTTGGCTGCCTTTTTCTTGACACCGGCCACAGAAAGGGAACTCTTGGTCTTGGCGTTTCTGGCTGCACGAATCTTTTCTGTGGGGGTCGGTACATCGGGGGCGTCCTCTGTTACCAGAGCCTGTGCTACGGCGGCTGCCTGGGCTGCCTCTGCGGCTGCAGCTTCGGCATCTACCTGAGGTTCGGGAGTGGCTGCCGCAGCGGCTTCTGCAGTCTGCAGCTCAGCCATCTGGCGGTTGTATTCTTCCATCTGGCGGTTATATTCCTCCATCTGGCGTTCGTATTCCTCCTGAGCCAGGCGGGCAGCTTCTTCATCAGCCGCAGACTGTTCAGTGACAGTGGCAGTCGCTGCTGCTGCCTCTGGGGCTGCAGTGGGCGCCGCCTCAACCTCAGGCTGGGGAACAAGAATTTCCTCTGCCGGTGCGGCGGTAAGTTCAGGTGCGGCTTCCGGAGCCGGGGCGGGAGCTGCCGGTTTGGGCGCGGCTTTGGGAGCTACCTTCTTGATGGTTTTGGGGGCAATAGTGGCGCCCGAGGCGCTTTTGAGCTTCAGCTGTTTTGCCGGCCCGGTACTGCCGGCGGGGCGCAGGGCGCCCAAGGGAGAATTGCTGGTTGTACCTGTATTCAGTTTGGGAGTAGCCATAAGTTTGCAGAGATAGTGAGAGATGATACTACGTACCCAATAGTTTTATCATATCTCGAGCCGGAATGCAACCATTCATTCCGGGAAAAACAGGCGTTTTTTTACCCTTGAGCTCGCAGGGAGGCTAATTTGAGGTAAAATGGGGTGCTGATAAGAGCCAGAACGGCGGTGTAAGTGGTTACTGCGGCCGGTGTGGTTGCTTCCGGAGCGGCGGTAAGCATGAATAGTGCCGCCTCCATGATGATACCGGTAAGCAGGGGGATGGCTGCCCAGCGTCTGCCCCGCCCCAGCAGCATGAGCAGCCCGGCGGCGGTCATGGCAGCCCCCGGCAGTAGTATGAGCGGCTGGGCAAAGCACATCTGCCCCAGTGCCAGTAGGCAGAACAGAGAAAGCGGGAGAATACTGTAACTTACTCCAGGCCGGTTCAGAAGGCTAACAGTACGGCAGAGAACCAGCACTATGATGCTGCCGTTTAGAATCCAGTCCAGATGCTGGGAGGTCTGCCAGCTGGTGGGGTCATAGGCTTTCAGCCATGGAAAGATGTAGGGAAGGGCATTGAGGCACATGGCCAGGAGCGGAGCGCCGCACCAGAGGCAGGCTGATGCCAGCTGCCCGGCGTTGTTCTGCAGAAAGGGGCGGTGCGCGCCGATTTGCAGCGCTGCCTGGGCGCACAGCAGAAGCGCGGCGGTGCTTACCAGCAGAATCCCGGCGCAGCATACCCCCAGGGGAAGAGCACCTCGCAGTTCCCAGAATGGAATCCCGCCCGCCATTTCGCTGCTGCTGAATGGGGTGGCAACGGCTGCTGAGCGCAGAACGGCCTGCAACAGCAGTATCACGGCCACCAGAACCAGCAGAAACAGGCGGTTGCGCATGGCGGAAAATCAGAGTGTGATACCCAGCTGCTCCGGCAGTGCAATGCGGGGGCGCTCTGTCAGAATATCGCCACCATGGGAGCCCACTGCCACCGTGTGCTCGAAGTGGGCGGACCACGATCCATCGGTGGTTATGGTGGTCCAGTCATCCTCCAGCACGCGTACCCGGTAGGAGCCCAGGGTAATCATGGGCTCAATGGCCAGAATCATGCCGCGCTTGAGGCGGGGAAGGGGGTAATTCGGCCGGTAGTTCGGGATTTGCGGTTCCTCGTGCAGGTGCCGCCCCACGCCGTGTCCTACGAAGTCGCGCACAATGCCGAACCCGAAGGGGCGTACAAAATCCTCTATCGCCCCGCACACATCCATAAGGGAATTGCCCTGCCTGGCCTCTGCGATGCCGCGGAAAAGAGCTTCCTCTGTCACCGCCATCAGGCGGCGGGCATCCTCGCTCACGCTGTTGCCCACGCCCACGGTCAGCGCGTTGTCGCCGTACCAGCCGTCTACAATGGCTCCGGCATCCAGGCTGACAATATCGCCATCGTGCAGCACGCGGGAACCGCCGATGCCATGCACCACCTCCTCGTTGACCGAGATGCAGAGCTGCCCGGGGTAGCCGGCATAACCCAGGAAGGCATTGCCGCATTTCTCCTTGCGGAAAAGTTCTGCGGCGTAGTCATCAATCTCCTTGGTGGTGATGCCGGGGCGGATGATGGTCTGCAGCTCCATGAGAATGCGGGCCGATACCTCGCCGGCCTTGCGAAGCTTGCTGATTTCATTCGGATTGCGTACAGGAATGCGTTCTGCCATGGTTCTGGCAGCATTGTAACACACCGAATCCGCCGGGGCAAGCGCGTTAAACCAACATTTTTGCCCGGAATCGGTTATTTTGTGCTTGAAGCAGGGTGCCTGGCGGTGTAATATGCGGGATATGGCAGATATTCATCCTACAGCTATCGTTGACCCGACTTGCGAGATTGCCGATGACGTCAAGATCGGGCCGTATTGTGTGGTGGGGCCGCATGTGCAGCTGGGTTCCGGCTGTGTGCTGCATAGCAATGTAGTGATTGGTGGTCCATCGAAGTTTGGCAAGAATAACGAATTCTTCCCGTTCTGCACTATTGGTACCAAGACTCAGGATCTCAAGTATACGGGGGAGCCTACCACACTTGAGGTCGGGGATTGCAACGTGTTCCGCGAATACTGCAACATCAACCGCTCTACAACGCCGGAACTCAAGACCATTATCGGTTCCTACAACAATTTCCTCATTCATTCCCACTGCGGGCACGAGTGCCACGTGGGCGACCACAATATCTTCTCCGGATTTGCTGCCTGCGCCGGGCATTGTGAGATTGGTAACTGGGTTATCGTTTCCGGCTGCGCGGGCCTGCATCAGTTTGTCCGCGTGGGGGATCACGCCATGGTAGGCGGCATGGCCAAAGTAACGCAGGATATTGCTCCTTACATGATTGCGGAAGGCTCGCCGGCTAATCTGCGTGCCATCAACCAGGTGGGGCTCTCCCGCCGCGGTTTTTCAGATGAGGATATCCGCGCATTGCGCTTTGCCTATCGTAAACTCTTCCTGTACAAAGATAACAAGGGAGAAAAGATGGAGGATAAGTTTGCAGAGGTGCTGGACGATGAAAAGTACGGCAGCAACCCGTGCGTTGCTTACCTGATTGATTTCCTGAGTAAATCCCAGCGCGGGTTTGCCCATTAATGAAACGTTATCTGGTTTTTGACCTGGATGGTACATTGGTTGATTCCCTGCCCGGAATAGCGGCGGGAATCAACCGTGCTCTGTCTGCCTGTGGGTATCCCGTGCATCCGCAGGAGAAGATACGTGCTATGATTGGCCGGGGTGCTGCAAATCTCTGTGCGCAGGCTATCGGCTATGATGATGCCGCCGTTGCTCCGCCGGAACGGCTGGAAGCGGTGCATGCTGCCTTTCGCCAGGAATACCCCCATTGCTGGTGTGGCGCGGAATATACCTGTCCCTATGCGGGTATCACCGCCTTGCTGGAGAAACTGGCAGCCGCCGGGGCTCGCCTGGCGGTGCTTTCCAATAAGCCGCACGAGGTCACAGAGCCCATGGTGCGGCACCTGTTCCCCTCTGTGCCTTTTGATGTGGTGCTGGGTTATACTCCGGCGTTCCCCCGCAAGCCGAACCCGGCCTCCATGCATCACATTGCGGAGAAATGGGGCGTTTCCCCGGTAGAAATCACACTGGTGGGCGATTCGCTTTTCGATGCCCGCTGCGCGGAAAATGCCGGTACAGGTCTGGTGCTGGTGGGCTGGGGATACGCGGCAGACCCCGCCGCGCTGCGCGCCTGGCCGGCCCCGGTGTGTGAAACGATGGGCGAACTGGAGCAGAATCTGTTCGGGGTATGAAGGTTTTGATGCTTGTTCTCCGGTGTGTGCTGGCGGCGCTTCTGCTGTTGCCGGTTTTGGGCTTGTCGTATTGCTGCGGGCATCAGTATATCAGGCTGCTGGAGGAAATTTACAAGGAGCCCTACCTGTGTGTCAACCCGGATGCCGTGGATCCTGACAACGAAGGGCGTAAAGTGCAACTGGCTGCCCCTGCGTACACAGATGAATGGCTGGAACTACCCGATATCGGTGTGCGCTGCCAGGCTCTGCGATTGACGATGGATACAGGCGGTGGTCGCTGGGTGGATGGGAGCTGGGTCGAAAAACATCAGTATCGCGGGCTGCCTCTGCGGAGCAGAAAGCAGCAGGCCCGCTGCATCCGTATGGGGGCCTTTTCTCTGAAACTGCGTGAGAATAACGCGAATTACTTGGGGAATCAGAAGATTCCCATGGAATTTGTTCACTTGCCGGAAGAGTGGAAACCTTATTGCCGGGAGGTGCAGGGAGAGTTATACAACCTGAGCCTGGAATTGGAGGATAATCCGCCCCGCAAATTGCGCTGCAGCATGGTGGCCAATGGTACCCCGGCCTGGGTGCGTGGTATACAGCGTGGGAATGAAATTGCCCCGGTGCATTGGATGGTTGGCGATGAGGAATATTTCAAATTGCATGACTACGTGATTCTGGAACGAGCTCATTGGAATGCCTGGGTGGCGCAGGGAGCTATCCTGATGGTGCCGGCACTGCTGCTGGGAGTGTTCCGGCTGCTGGGTGGGAAGAGGGCCGGAAAGAGTGCGCCGCTGGCTATTTGCCTCATGCTGGCGCTGGAGGCTGCGACCTTCATCTGCTGCGGTGGGTGGCGCTATGCTGCCTGGGCTGGTGCCGCGGCTTGTGTGTTGCTGGTGAGCCTGTGGCAAATCGTGCGGATAATGCGTGGTTTTCGCGTTGACTCTGCGGCGCAATAAGCGTATCATACCTGCATGAAGATTCAGGATAAGGACGTACCTTCCTTGTTCCAGCGCAAGGTGTGCTGGGCGGCGCTCACCGGGCTGGCGCTGGTGGTGGTGGTGGCGCTGGTCTGCGGCTTTTTATTCGGGTTGGGCAGCTTGTTTGTGGCCTTGGAGCCGGTGTTGCTGCCGGTGGTGATAGCGGGCTTCCTGGCTTACTTGCTTGCACCTTGTGTGGCACTGGTGCAGAAGCGCATCACGAAGCGCATATGGGCGGTGATGTCGGTTATGCTGCTGGCCGGGGTGTTGCTGGTGGCTCTGGGGTGGACAATTGTGCCTCCCCTGGTGCAGCAGACGGGAGATTTGCTTTCCAAACGTTCAGAAATCCTGACCAGCGTGGTGGAGGGAGGCAAGGAACAACTGGCCGGGAATCGTCTGCTGCAGCAGGGGGTGGATATGCTGTACAGTAAGACACTCAAGGATGCCCGCGCGTCCGAACTGCCGCCGGAGGATTATGAAAACCTTTCTAATGAAAGAACATACGAAGGTAAGCTTGCGGCAATTCTGAGTTTCAATTCCTCTTATCTGACTGAGAAACTGGTAGGCTGGCTCACTGCCGGTACCCGCGCACTCTCCGGTGTGACCATGGTGCTGGTGGGTTCGGTGATGGTGCCTGTTTTCCTCTTTTATTTTCTGCTGGAAAGCACCAGTATTGCGCAGCATTGGCACACGGTGCTGCCTATCCGCCGCTCTGCTTTCCGGGAAGAGGTGGTGGCTACCTTGCAGGAGATTAACAACTACATCATTTCCTTTGTCCGTGGTCAGATGCTTGTAAGTGTCATCGATGGCCTCATTCTGGCCATTGCGCTCAAGATGATGGGCCTGCCGTACGCAGTAACGATTGCCTCCGCAGCTGCGTTGCTGGGCATTATCCCTTACCTCGGCATGATTGCTACCTGGATTCCGGCAGTGCTCATTGCCTGGTTCACCTGGCATGACGTGACCCATGTACTGATTATCAGCGCGATATTCGGCTGCGTGAGCCAGTTCGACGGCTGGGTGCTTCAGCCGCGTATTGTGGGCAGCCGCGTGAAGATGCACGACCTCACCGTCATGTTCTCCGTCCTGTTCTGGAGCTATGTGATTGGCGGTGTGGTGGGGGCGCTCCTGGCTGTGCCTCTTACGGCTGCCATCAAGGTGCTCTTCACGCGCTACATCTGGTCGTCCTATCGTAAGGCCGCCGAGGGGAGTACGAAAGGCGAGGTGTGAAGTACGAAGCGAGATATTTCCTGCGCATGCGCGCAGCCGAGTTTCACCTGCAGACTTTGTGCCCCGTGCCTCCATATTGAGTCATATTTGCTTGACTGGTAGACGCGGGCTTGCAAATCTACGGGGGGTGTGCTACAATCGCTCACCGCTCACGCCGTGCGCGCGGGTGAGCGGTAGTGTCATCTGATATTTTCTGCAAGCTTTCGTTATGATAAAGTGGATTCTGAACAAGATTGTGGGTTCCAAGAACCAGCGCGAAGTGCGTAAACTTAAGCCGGTAGTGCGCCGGATTCTGGATTTGGAAAAATCCTGGGAGGATAAGGACAAGGCCTTCCTGGTGGGTAAGACCCGCGAGTGGCAGACGCATCTGCACCGATTCACACCCATGGATTTACCCACTCGTGGCGTGGTGCTGGCCTCTACGCCGGAGCAGCTTGCCCAATACGCTGAGCAGCTGAACACGCGCTTTGAATCCCTGGCTCCGGAGTTTCCGAAACTGCCCAGGGTGGAGGCCACGGCAGAATCCATCGAAGCCGGCAAGAAGGCGCTGGCTGAAATTGAGCCCAAGTTTGCCAAGCTGCGCGCCAAGTATCTGGAAACCATTTTGCCCGAGGCCTTTGCCGTGGTGAAATGCGGCGCGCGCCTGCTGTGTGGTCAGACGGTGGATGTGTGCGGCACACCCATCAAGTGGGATATGGTACACTTTGATGTGCAGCTCATTGGCGGTATAGCGCTGCACCGCGGCTTCATTGCCGAAATGGCTACGGGTGAGGGTAAGACTCTGGTGGCCACACTGCCGGTTTACCTGAATGCCCTGACCGGCATGGGCGTGCACGTGGTGACGGTGAATGACTACCTGGCCCGCCGTGACTCCATGTGGATGGGGGCTCTCTTCTCCTTCCTGGGGCTGACGATTGGCTGCATCCAGAGCATGATGCCCAGCGACCTGCGCCGCCAGCAGTATGCTAAGGATATCACCTACGGAACAAACTCCGAATTCGGTTTCGACTATCTGCGCGACAACGGCATGGCCTCCAGCAAGGAGGCCCAGGTGCAGCGCGGGCACTACTTCGCTATCATTGACGAGGTGGACTCCATCCTCATCGACGAAGCCCGCACGCCGCTTATCATTTCCGGACCCGCTGTCATCGAGCATGAACAGCAGTACGATACCCTCAAGCCGCTCATTGAGAAGGTGGTGCGTAAGCAGGTAGAACTCTGCAATGGCCTCATGGAAAAGGCGATTGAGTATGCCAAGGCCGGCGACCCCGAGCGCGCAGGCCGCTGCCTGTTCAAGGTAAAGCTGGGCCAGCCCCGCAACCGCGCTTACATGCGCTCCCAGCAGGACCCGGAATACCGCCGCATGGTGGAGAAGTATGAACTGTTCCTCTACCAGGACCCCCGCAAGATTGAACTCTTCAAACTCAAGGAGGAACTTTACTACACCATTGATGAGAAGACGCACGATGCCGACCTCATGGAAATGGGACGCGAAATCATCAGCCCCGGGCATCCGGAGAACTTTGTGCTGCCTGATATCGGTACTGAGTTCGTGAACATTGATGAGGATGAGAAGCTCAGCGAACGCGAGAAGGAAGCCCGCAAGACTGCCCTCATGAAGCGGCTGGATGAAACCGGCGTGCGTCTGCACACCACCAGCCAGCTGCTCAAGGCCTACACCATTTACGAAAAGGACGTGGAGTATGTGGTGAAAGATAACAAGATTGTCATCATCGACCAGAACACCGGCCGCGAGATGCCGGGCCGCCGCTGGAGCGAAGGCCTGCACCAGGCCGTGGAGGCCAAAGAAGGAGTTGAGGTGGAAGCCGAGAACATGACCTATGCCACCATCACCATCCAGAACTACTTCCGCCTTTACAGCCGCCTGGCCGGTATGACCGGCACGGCTGAGACTGAGGCTGCCGAGTTCCACGATATCTACAAGCTGGATGTGCTGCCCATTCCCACGAACCGACCCTGCATCCGCGAGGACCAGAACGACCTCATCTTCCGCAGCCGCCGCGAGAAGTACAACGCCGTGGTGGGCAAGATTGTGGAGCTGCACAAGAAGGGGCAGCCGGTGCTGGTAGGTACTGCCAGCGTGGAGGCTTCTGAGACGCTGTCCCGCATGCTGAGTTTTGCCAAGGTGCCGCACGAGGTGCTGAACGCCAAGAACCACCAGCGCGAGGCTGAGATCGTGGCCCGTGCCGGCCAGCGTGGTGCGGTGACCGTGTCCACCAACATGGCTGGTCGTGGTACCGATATCAAGCTCGGTGAAGGTGTGGCAGAGCTGGGTGGCCTCTTTGTGCTGGGCACCGAGCGTTACGAATCCCGCCGTATCGACCGCCAGCTGCGTGGCCGCTGCTCCCGCCAGGGCGACCCCGGCGGCTCTCAGTTCTTCCTGTCGTTTGAAGATGACCTGATGCGCAACTTCGGCGGCAGCGAGCGCATGACCAAGATGATGGACCGCTTCGGCATGCAGGAGGGTGAGGCTGTGGAAAACACACTCATGAACCGCATTATCGAAGGCGCGCAGAAGCGTGTGGAGCAGCGCAACTACATGTGGCGCAAGCATGTGCTGGACTATGATGACGTGATGAACCAGCAGCGCATGATTGTCTACGCCATGCGTAACGATGCCCTGCTGTGCGAAGACCCCCGCGAAATGCTGTACGAGTGCCTGGTGAACGGCACGCATAACAAGTGCAACCTCTACCTGAATGAGGACGACACCGGCTCTTTCCGCTACACTGACCTCCTCCAGTGGGTGAACTCCACTTTCCCCATGGGCTGGAGCGAGAAAGAATCTGACCTGAAGGGTAAGACCCCTGAGGAGGTGGCTGAGCTCATCATCAACCGCGTGAAGGAGATGTATGAGAAGAAGGTGGCTGGGGAGCGCCCCGACCGCATCGACCAGATGGAGCGCTCCATCATGCTGCAGGCCATTGACAAGCTCTGGCAGAAGCATCTGACGGATATGGATGCCCTGCGCGAAGGTGTGCGTCTGCGTGCCCAGGGGCAGCGTGACCCGCTTGTGGAATACAAGCGCGAGGCATACGGCATCTTTGAAAGCCTCATGGAGAACATCGATTTCGAAATCCTCAACGGCATGTTCCGCAGTACCACGAACCTCTCTGCCTTTGAGGATTTCCTGGCCAGTCTCCCCACCAGCAATGCGGAGGAGGAGGATTCTGACGTGACCGATATCCTGGGTAATGGCGATTTGCTGTCGGCCCTGCGCGAGCAGCTGCAGCTCATCCACGAGCGCCAGCGCGCTGCCGGGCTGGAACCGGCCCCGCTCCCCACGCTCGAGGATGAGACCCCGGCCCCCATACCTGCCGCTGATGAACCCGAGATGTATGGCGAATCCATGAGCGGTTCCATGGCTGAGGCAGTACCTTTCTCTGAAAAGAAAATCACGCTGCCTAAGAAGAAGGTAAGCTTCAAACTCAAACCCTCCGCCAGCAAGGAGTCCTATGTGGTGAAGAATACCGGGGATATGCCCCTGGCTGATGATGAGGAGGGCCTTACCGTGGGTTCTGTAGACTCCGGCTATGTGCCTGAGTTCTTCGTGGATAAAGACGATTCCAAGGCCTGATTGTTGCCCGTAAGGCATATTCTCCTGAATTTGACTGCATCGTTATGAACGTACGTTCAGCTCTGGAGTATGTGCCTTATTTCCGCGGTCGCCTGTTCGTGGTGCATGTCGCGGCAGAGCTGCTGCAGTCTGAGGAACTGGTGGATGCCTTGCTGGATGCCGATGCGTTGCATGAGGTGGGGGTTCGCCTGGTTCTGGTGGCAGAGGGCGGCAATGCCGGCCCGCTGGCGCTTCGCGCCGGCGAGTGTGAAACGCACAGCGCAGAAGCTGAGATACCGCTGACGGCGGGGGCACCCGCGGTAGCTCGTGTGCGCGAGATTGTAGAACGCCGGCAAGTGGCACTTGTGGCGGCGGGAGCATCTGGTATGCTGCATGAGGCTGTGCTGGCCATGGCTCTGCAGTTGGGGGCTGCCAAATATATCTGCCTGCAGGCAGGCTGTGTGCCCAGCAGGGCGGGGGCTCCCATACTTTCTGCTTCAGAGAGTGAAGTGGCACAGTTCCTGGCTGATTGCAGCCAGCCTGAGTTGTTGCAACAGGCTGCAGAGGCCTGTCGCCGCGGTATTCCGCGTGTGCATCTGCTGGATGGTCTGCACCGTGGGGTTCTGCTGGATGAGTTGTTCTCTGAGGAGGGCGTGGGCACCATGGTGCACGCTGACTCATACCGCGAAATCCGGCCATTGCGGGAGGAGGATATCCCCGAGCTGCTTTCCATGATAGCCCGCAGTATTGCGGACGCCAAGCTGGTTCACCGCTCATACGAGGATATACGCGAAAACCTGCAGAGTTACTACGTCTATACGCTGGATGATACCATTGTGGGCTGCGTGGCGCTTTACCCCTATCCCGGGGAATCCTGCGCAGAGCTGGGGTGCCTGTTCATCAAGAAGAATTACGAAGGCCGCGGCTATGGCAAAGCCATGTGTCGCTTTGTGGAAAACCAGGCCCGGAACCTGGGCTTTGAGCGTATTTTTGCTATTTCGCAGAGCGCGGTGGATTATTTCCGCGACCGCATGCATTATGACCCTCTCCCCCGCAGCGTGCTCCCCCCGGTGCGCCTGGCTGCTCTCGAGGAAAGCGGCCGTTCATCCGCCGTATTTGGGCGGGAGCTGTAAAATAAAAACCGGTTACTGCGCTCGGCTGCAACCGGTGAAATGTACAGCGGCAGAGGCCGGTCTCAGGAAAGCTCTGCCAGGAATCCGCTTTCGTCCAGGTAAATGTGCGTGGGCAGGGTATACTCTGTGCGCAGGGAGGGGCCGCTGATGATGGCGCTGGCTCCTTCTGTGGGGGCATCTACCCGGTAACCGGGCAGCAGCAGACCTCGCGTGCGCGGGCGGACTCCCAGCTGGATGGTACCGTCGCTCATCTTGAAGACGCTGTGGCACATGCTCATGGAGATGATGTTGCCCATGGAGGTGCAGAGGCAGGGCCTCCACCGCATGTTCGGCGTGGAAATAGCGGGTGACCCGCTGAAGTCGTAGAACGGAATCTGGCGCGGTGGAATTGTGGTGAGCAGAATGCGGCGCATGTGGGCTCCGCCCACTATCTGGGAGATGGTGGTATCCAGCGTTTCTTGCGGGTTTTCTATGAGGTGCACCGGTGTGCGCGTGATGAGCGGCCAGAGTACGGCCAGCACAAGTTCCTGCGGCTCACCATGACCTACGGTGGTGAGCAGGTGGTGACGCCCTTCCTTAAGCGCGTTCACCCGGCGTATCTGACAGGCATTCAGCCAGTAGCGGTGGAACGCCAGGCGGTCTGAGGTCCCCTCAATGAGCAGCTGCAGCCATTTGCGCGCCAGCAGGGGGAATTGTTCGTCTGCCTGGCGGCTGATGAGGGCTGCCGCAATCTGAATGGCGGTAAGTGCGCCGCCGGGGTAGAAGACGAGCTGCTTGTTGCCACGCTCCTCCAGACTGCGGATGAGGCCTTCGCGGCTGATGTCATCGGAGGTCTCCAGGCAGGTTGCCGAGAGTTCGCGGAATGCCCGAAGCACGGTACGGCTGGTGAAGGTGGTGGGGTTGAGCGGGACACCGAATGTTACGGTGAAGTTGTAAGGAAGTGCCTTGGGCAGTTTGGTGAAGAAACGATTTCGAGAGAAAGAGAAGATACTGCCCCAGAGACCATCCATATACACCGGGATGATGGGGGCCTTGGCGCGGCGGGCTATCATCTCCATGCCGCGGCGGATAGGGGTAAGGCAACCGCTGCGCGTCAGCTGCCCCTCCGGGAAAATGCAGATGATATCTCCGCTTTCAATGGCACGGGCCGCCTTTACAATGGCTTCACGCGGGTTGCGGGTCGAAATGGGCAGGGAGTTGAATATTTCCAGCATCCAGCCCAGCAGCCGCATGGCCATGAATTCCTCTGCTACAATGAAGCGCACTGGCCGCGGGCAGACCATGGTGAGAAAAAGTGCATCTGCATAAGTGACATGGTTCACGACCAGCAGAGCCCCGCCGCGCATGGGCAGACGGTCCAGGTTGATGGCTCGCGGACGGTATACCAGCTGCAGACACCAGATGCCAATCATGCGGATGAATTCCTGGGGAATCAGACGCAGCGAGCAGATGAGGATGAAGAAGCTCAGCAGGAAGAGTACGAAGAACTGCTGCTGCGGGGAAGCCCCGAAGATTTCGTACATGACCCACATGAGCGCCACGGCCACCAGACCCATGAGATTATCAATGAGGTTGCCGGCGGCAATGATGTTGCCGCGGTTGTTGGGGTCGCAGTTATCCTGCAGGAAAGCGTTGAGCGGCACCAGGTAGGCTGCACCGAAGGCACCGGTGAGTGCCAGCAGGGTGTTGCTGGTGTAGGTGTTTACGTCAAAAATGGTCAGCAGCAGCGTGCAGAGCGTAATGCCGATGGCGCCGAAAGGAATGAGCCCCAGCTCGTTCTTGCCCTTGCAGAGGTGCGAGGCCACGGCACCGCCCAGCACCACGCCGCCGGTCATCCAGGCCATGAGAATACCGCATTGCAGCGAGAAATCTACACTCGGGTCTGCGGCCTGCATGCTCTTGGCTATCTGAATCAGAATCAGGAACAAGGAGCCGGCCAGACACCAGAAATAGGCGATGCCCAGCTCGCTGAGACGCAGCAGTCGGTCCTGCCACAGGTACTTGATCTGGCCGAAATGCTCATAGAACAGGCTCCAGCTGAAGGGTTTTGCTTTCTTGGCGGGGTATCGCGGCACCAGGAATGATGCTGCGCACACAAGACAGGCCAGCCCCACAAAGACCCACGTGGGCAGAATCACGGAGTCCCACCCCGCCAGCATATCGGCGTTGTAACTGGGGGAGTTCTGCGCTTCATAGACCCCCAGCAGGTATGAGAACCAGAAGAATACGCCAATCTGCGCCACCAGGAGCACAAAGACCAGACTCATCTCAATGATGCCGGAACCGAAACCGATGTATTTTGACCCCAGCAGGTCCTTGACAATGCCTTTCTTGGCGGGGGAGAGGATGGTGGCTTGTGTGGCAAATACCGCAAACCACAGGATGGCGGCGTACATGTCGCGCTGGTAAAAGCAGAAGAGCATGCAGCTCATCACAAATATCTGCACCACGCTCATGACCTGCACAATCCGCGTCTTGCAGAAACAGTCTGCCAGCCACCCTACCAATGGAGAAAACAGAATGTATGGCAACACGAAGATGGCTCCCAGTATATATTCCAGCGTGCTGCCATCTGCACCCCAGAGCCATACTCCCAACGGTATCAACAGGAATTGTACTGCTTTCTCGTTAAAGGCATTCTGCGCCTGTACAGCAACGAGCGTCCAGAATCCGGCCCATTCCTTGCGGGTCGGTTCTTTGTAAAAATCCTCTTCTTCGTCTGCCATATAGGAAGTGATTCCAAGGCTATTATCTCACAAACCCCGTATTTTTCAAGCATAAAGCAACGAAAAAGGCAGGAAACGCCCAGCGTTTCCTGCCGAAAAGGGGTATGGTATACCGCAGATTAGTAGCGAACGGTGTAATCAGAGGGCTTGCGGGGGGCTTCCGGGGTGCGCTCGCTGGCGGGCAGCATGGAATTCAGATAGCGGTGCTGAATGGTCTTCTTCATGCCGATATCATTCTTCTGGGTAAGCTTTTCGGCTTCTTTCTTGGCTTTTTCCCGGTTTTTCTCGGCCTTGGCAACGGCTTTGTGGTAGCGCTCAATGCTGGCTTTCTGGCGGCTGGTAGCAATGCCTTTGAGCGCATCATCAGAGAAATCAGAGGCCTGCATGGCAGGGGCTGCCTGTACGCTTACGGTAGCCAGAACGAGGAGAGTGAGGAAGGAAAGAGTTTTCATACGTTGGTTCAATAACGATTCAAGTATATGTCAGCGGGTGTGTAAGTCAAGCTCATTTTTGCATGCTGTTGCATATTTTTGCATCCGGGGAAGAAATCAGATGCCATCATCCAGCATGCTGAACATATCCAGCTGGGTGACATCGGCTGTTTCCTCGGCGCAGGGAAGGCCGGTTTCGCGGGCTCGTTTGCGGCGGGCTGCCTTGGGTTCGCGGGCTCCGGCGCTCATTTCCAGGTGGGTGAGAATCTGCTTGGCGCGGTCGATGATGGGGGTGGGTAAACCGGCCAGGCGGGCTACCTGAATGCCGTATGATTTATCTGCCGGCCCGGGCAGCACTTTGCGGAGAAAGACGATTTCATCCTTCCACTCGCGTACTTCCACATGCCAGTTGCTTACGGCGGGGTGGGTGTGCTCCAGGTCGACCATTTCGTGGTAGTGGGTGGCAAAGAGGGTGCGGGCGCCAAGAACATCGTGCAGGTGCTCGGCTACTGCCCAGGCAATGGAAAGACCATCAAAGGTAGCGGTGCCGCGGCCGATTTCATCCAGAATGACCAGGGAGCGCTCTGTGGCGTTGTTGAGGATGAGGGCGGTTTCGCTCATCTCCACCATGAAAGTGGATTGACCGCGGGCGATGTCATCGCTGGCGCCCACGCGGCAGAAAATGCGGTCGACCAGGCCGATTCGGGCGGAGTCTGCCGGTACATAGGAACCAATCTGCGCCATGAGGGTGATGAGGGCCACCTGGCGTATGTAGGTGCTTTTGCCGGCCATGTTTGGCCCGGTGAGAATGAGAACGCGCTGGGTGCCGGCCTCGATTTCAGTATCATTGGGCACAAAGGCCGAGTCGGTCTGCACCTGTTCAATGACCGGGTGGCGGCCGTTGATGATGTGCAAATCGCGGCTGTTATCCAGGCAGGGGCGGCAGTAGCGGTAGCGCTGGGCGGTTTCGGCCAGCGAGAGCAGCACATCGATTTCTGCCAGAGCCTCGGAGGTGGTCTGGATGCGGTCAATATAGGCGGCTACCTGCTCGCGCAGGTGGCAGAAAAGCTCGTATTCCAGCTGGCGGGCGCGTTCATCTGCTCCCAGAATGGTGCCTTCCATCTTCTTGAGCTCATCAGTCACGAAGCGTTCGGCATTCGCCAGGGTTTGCTTGCGCACATAGCGCTCCTGCGGCACCTTGGAGAAGTTTGCCTTGGTGACCTCGATGTAGTAGCCGAAAACGTTGTTGTAGCGGATTTTGAGGGAATCAATCCCCGTGGCGGCGCGTTCGCGGGCTTCCAGGGCGGCCAGCCAGTCCTTGCCTTCGCGCGAGGCGGCGCGCAGTTCATCGAGCCGGGTATCGTAGCCGTCGCGTATCATGCCGCCTTCCTTGATGGTGACGGGTGGCTCATCCACCACGGCGCTGGTGAGCAGGGCGGTAAGTTCCTCGAAATTGCCCAGGCGGGAGAGCAGGGGGGCGAATTCCTCAGCGTGTTGCTGCAGCGCCTCCAGATCAGCCACGATGGCGGGCAGGTGCTCCAGCGAGGTGCCCAGCGCCAGCAGGTCGCGGGCGTTGCCTGCCCCCTGCGAAAGACGGGAAACCAGGCGCTCGGTATCGCGCACACCCTTGAAGGAATTGCGCAACTCCGACATGAGGAAAGGTTCCTTCAAGAAGCCGGCAATCACATCCTGGCGGCGCAGCAGTTCCTGCATGCAGCAGGTCGGGTGCAGAATCCAGTCGCGCAGCTTGCGGGCACCCATGGGTGTGCTGGTTTTATCCAGCGTGCCCAGCAGCGTATTCTTGTGGCCGCCGCGCGCCTCCACCAGGTCCAGGTTCCGGCGGCTGGCGGTATCAATCATCACCGCATTTTCCGTAGCGCGCAGCGAAAGGGTGCGCAGGTGGTCGGTCTGGCGGCGCAGCTGGTGTTTCAGGTAGTGCAGAATGGCCGTGGCAGCCCCCAGCGCCGGGCCCAGGTGGGCGCAGCCGAAACCCTCCAGCGAGTGCACGCGGAAGTGCGATTTCAGGAAAGTATCTGCCAGCCCGGGCAGGAAGGTGTAGCCATCGTAGAGCAGAGTGACCGGCATGCCCGGAAAATCCTCTGCCTGTTCCTGGCTGATGAGCAGCTCGCGTGGGTGGATGCGGGCTACTTCCTCGCTCAGCGCTTCCCGACTGGGATAATCTGCTACGGTGAATTCACCGGTGGTGTGGTCGGCGCAGGCCAGTCCCCAGGTGGTTTTATCGTGAAAACAGGCGGCAATGTAGTTGTGCTCGCTGGCATCCAGCAGCGCCATATCGGCCAGGGTGCCGGCGGAGATGATGCGGGTGATTTCACGCGGCACCAGCTTGCCCGGCACCGGGGTGGCCATCTGCTCTGCTATGGCAATGCGCTTGCCCAGCTTCACCGCCTGGCCGATGTAGCCCTCCGCGGCGTGGTAGGGTACACCGCACATCGGGATGGTCTGGCGTTTGGTGAGCGTGAGCCCCAGCGCGGCGGAGCACTCCACCGCATCCTCGAAGAACATCTCATAAAAATCCCCCAGTCGGAAGAAAAGCCACACATCCCCCGGCAGTGACTGCTTCATGCGCAGGTACTGATCCATCATCGGGCTGAGTGCGGGCTTTTCTGCCATATCGGTTGCACTTATTCTACCTTACCAGATATGGCATATCAAGCATTTTGCTTGTCGTATTTAGTGCAATGGTTGCAACAAAATGCAAAATTGCACTAAAAGACCGATTAAGTGCAATAAAATGCACCAATATTGCACAAAAAGGCTTGACAAAATGCACTAATGCACTAAAATGCACTAAACAACCTAGACACAGCTGCCAACTATAACATGAACATTGCACAGGAAATTACCAAAGGAGAAAGTTCAACACTGGAATTCAAAAAAGAATTGCCAGCCACGCATGAACAATATCTCAAAACCGTGGTTGCCTTTGCCAACGGGAAGGGTGGGCGTATTATCTTTGGTATCGAAGACCAGACTTGCGCAGTAGTCGGGGTTCAGGTAGAGAGCGTGGCCCGTACGCTTGACCGTATCAGCAACGCAATTGTGGATGGAATTGTTCCCCAGATTATTCCGGATATCTATCTTGAAAATGTGGACGACAAAGTGCTTATCGTGGTGGATATTGCCCCCGGACAGCACACACCATACTACATTCGCAAGCAAGGCTCGGAGCAGGGCGTATATCTGCGGGCTGGAGCCACCACGCGCAGAGCGGAAAATCTGCAACGATTTGAGCTGGTTCTGAAAGGGGGAAATATGAACTATGATTCATACGTAAACCAGAGCCTTGCTCCTGCTACCACAGATGAAATTGACAAACTTTGTCGCGATATCAGCGAACTTGGACGCACGGAAGCCCCTGTGACCGTTAATCAGTTAATCAGCTGGGGCGTGCTGAAGGAAATGGATGGCAAACTGATGCCAACGGTTACATTCTGCCTGTTTGCTCGTCCATATGCGGAGCGATTCTGCCGTATTCAATGTGCGGAGTTCAAAGGAAACAATAAAGTACATTTTCTGGACAACCGGGAACTGGACATGCCCGTGCATGAAATGATTACAGAGGCAGAGGAATATGTGATGAGGCGCATTCGAACGGCTTACCGTATCGAAAGTATTTATCGCGAAGAACTGCCGGAAATCCCCCGGCCGGCTTTGCGTGAAATTATCGTGAATGCTATTCTGCATCGTAACTACCTGATGCCCACCTACATTCAGATTGCGATTTATGACGACCGTATTGAATTCTACACACCGGGCGGTTTGCCGGGGCATCTGACCAGGGAACAATTGCTCAATTGTTCGTGTTCCCGACTTCGCAATCCTTTGGTGGCTGATATTTTTCACCGCATGAAGATTGTGGAAAAATGGGGCTCAGGCATCAAACGTATTTTCGATGCGTTCCGGGAAGCCGGCCTTCCTGCACCACGCTACCTGGTGGATGAAACTTCGGTTACGGTTGTAGTTCCCCGGGAATCTTCCTACGAAGCTGGCGAACGCCTTTTTGGAAACAGGGGGGGGGCTCCTCTTGAGGTCCGGGAGGAATACGACCCGCAACAGAACATTGCTCCTGTACCATTCCCGGAACCCCGCCGCTTCAAAACAAATGCGAGTCTGGAAGATATCTGGCTCTACATTAATCAGCGCAGGAATGTGACTTTCTCGCAAATGCTGGCTGATTTAGATGTGGGGCGCCGCACACTAGCCTATCGTCTGGAAGCGCTGAAAGAACGAGGGCTTATTGTCCGCACCGGAAATACCCGCTCAGCTGTTTGGAATGCCGTAACCCGCTGATGGACTGACAAAATGAATCTCCAGCATTTTCCGGCAGTGACTGCTTCATGCACTGGTGCTGATTCATCACGGGGCTGAGAGCAGGCTTTTCTGCCATATCCCCCTCATTCTACCCCACCCGCCCACCCATATCAAGCATTTTGCTTGTCCGTTTTTTTAGCGCAGTTTTTCAGCTCAATTCCATCCAGTAGAAGAGCTAATGCCGAAGGGTGAATCCTCACCCATTTATTATCTGCCATTGAGGCGGATCGAGGCCAGCTGAATGTTCCTTGTTCTAGTCTTTTATAGAACAAACAGAGACCGGTCCGTCAAACCAGACAGCTTTGAGTAGTGTGTGCTGTTTGTTGATGAAGATGAAAAAGCTCCCCTTCTGCATATGCTGATTCAACTGGTCAGCTATGACGCCTTGCAGACGAAACATACCCAGACGCATGTCGATGGCTTCCTTGTAGAGATATGCGATGGTGTTTTGCGGTAATGTGAACATAGATTCCCATTATCGCATGCCTGTCTACAATGTCGTTGGTTAAGAGCTTACAGAGTATACGGAGAATGTAGAAATCAGCAGATGGTAAGCAGAAGCCATGCCAACAGAAGAACGATCGCTCCAAGTATCAGCCAGAGGACCGGACTTATCTTCGCCTTTGGCGGCGGTTGCTTGATATCGGTCTTGCCGCGCAGCCAGTCTGCACCGCCGTAATAGATTTTCTGGCGCGTGACGGCAATGATTTTGTGGCGGTTGTACCACTTGTAGTCCTGCTGCAGCCATACATAGGTCGGCGGCAGAATTTTGATGTGCCGGTTGAGCAGGTAGGCATTGAGGTGTGATTCGTCATGCCAGAGAGCGATGATGTCATTTTTCAAATCCTCATCAGTAGCCTGTATGATGGATTCACACATGGCCTTGAATGCCGGAACAGTGCCGCCGTTGAAGCCACCTGCGTAGTAGTGGGAACCTTGGCCGTAGGGAATATATGCCTTCGATGCCGGGTTGCGGTCATAGGTGTACCGATCCGGTTTGCGGCGAACAGACTGGCGATGTTCTGCCGCTACGAGGTACCCATGCTCAGCACCCGGCAAAATCTCAGTTCCTATCGTTTTGTAGAAAATATAGGTTGAATTAATGAAGAATACATAATCGCAATCTTTCCACTCCTCATAGTATTTCATGAAGATATGGTAGCGCATCAGGGTCATGAATGGCCACGGTTGGTGCTCAATTTTGTGATAGCTTAATTCGATATCGCCAGGTAAATCCTTGCGAAAAAAATCCTCCTTTTCATCTGTGAAGAGATAGATGTGGCGCGTTGTGCCCGGAAGAAATTTCTCTGCAAAACTTTCCAGAAACTCTGGCCAGAATACAGTATAGCGACCGGTTACAATATAGAAGATTCCTGTTTTCAGTATTTTCTTCATATTTCAGGAGAAGTTGAGTGGTTAATAGTTGTAGTCTTGCACTTGCTGAATATAAGCCAAAAGAAAAGTCCGGAATATAACCGGCGCAGAATTTTAAAACCAAGTTTGATGGCTTTATAGCGCCCCCGTTTCTTATTTTCTGTCTGTATCATATATCGCGTGGGAATATAGTACATATTCAGATATAGCCGTTTGAAACGGTCATAGCAGGGTAGCAGGATTGACCTGAATACAATATCCCGGTTGCGCGCCAGATAGATGTGCCCGCTTGCGTTTGTGATTGATTGAGGATGAACACGATAATAGACGGTCGCTTTTGCCATGTGGTGCAATTTGTATCCCTTGGACAGAAACGAAAACATCAATGGGGCATCTTCTACATTACGTAGCAATTCCGGGCAATAGCCAATCTCTTCCAGCGTGGCTCTCTTGATAAAGAATGAGGGGGCTGGGAGAAAGAACATCGGATGACGTAGAACATAATCTAAATCTATACAGATATCTTTTTCTCCGAGCATGCTTCGCAATGTTTCCGGATGAGCTAATTGGCTTTCTTCACTGAAAGTCTTAACAGAAGAAGAAACAAAAACCTTAGATTCCTCTCCGATAGTCGCGTAGGTATAGAGGGACGTCAAGGAATCATCCATCAAAATATCATCCCCGGCGATGCCCTTGATCCATGTCCCCTGACTCGACTTACAGCATGCATTGTAATTGGCAACAACGCCTCGATTTTCTACTGGGGTGATGATTCTGCAACGCACAAAACGACCGGAGTTTCTATTAATCCATTCCTGACAAATGTTCACTGTATCATCGCGGGAGCAGTCATCGCCGATGATTAGCTCTACAGGTCCCGCATAATCCTGGCGCAATATGCTGTTCAATGTGGAAACAACATAAGGCGCCGAATTGTAGGTGAGTACGATGACGCTGATTAATGGTAGTCCGGGCATATCAGTAAAACAAGTTGATGATACGAACCACCTGCCGGGTTTCTTCCGGTTTCATGGTGGGGCTGATGGGCAAGGAAAGTTCCTCGTTGTGAATCTGCTCGGTGATGGGATAACTCTGCTCATTCCATTCCTTATAGCATTCTTGTTTATGCGGAGGAATGGGGTAGTGAATGACAGTCTGCACCCCATTGTCTGCCAGGTACTGCTGCAACTCATCACGGCGAGCGCAGCGGATGGGGAAAAGGTGGAACACATGCGCCTGCCAGTCCGGCACCTGGGGCAGGATGATGGCGGGGTTCTTGATGTTTTCCACATAGTAACGGGCCACGGCGCGGCGTTTTTCGGTGTCTTCGTCCAGGTACTTGAGCTTCACATCCAGCACAGCGGCCTGGATTTCATCCAACCGGCTGTTGCGCCCGGTGTACTTGAATACGTATTTTCTGGTGGAGCCATAGTTGGCCAGCGCGCGTATGCACTCTGCCAGCTGCGGGTCACTGGTAGTCACCGCTCCGCCATCGCCCAGAGCACCCAGGTTCTTGCCGGGGTAGAAGCTGTGCCCTGCGGCATCGCCGATGCTGCCGGTGCGCGCACCGCCCTTGAAGCGGCAGCCGTGTGCCTGGGCGTTGTCTTCCACCAGCTTCAGGTTGTACTTGCGGCAAAGCTCGCCAATCTGTTCGGTGTAGGCACACTGGCCATACAGATGCACAATCATGATGGCCTTGGTGCGCTCTGTAATGGCTGCTTCCACCTTGCTGCCATCCAGCTGGTAGGTGTTGATATCCGGCTCCACCAGCACCGGGGTGAGCCCGTTTTCCGTGATGGCCAGAATGGAGGCAATATAGGTATTGGCCGGTACGATGACCTCATCTCCCGGCTGCATGATGCCCAGTTCCAGGTAGGCTCGGAAAATCCAGATGAGAGCATCCAGCCCATTGGCACAGCCGATGCAGTGCGCGCTGCCTATGTAGTCAGCATAGTTCTTTTCAAAACGCGCGTTTTCTTCGCCTTGCAGATACCAGCCGCTGTCTACGACTCGCTTGACTGCTGCCTGTATTTCTTCGCCGTGTGCGGCGGTTACATCTTTTAGTGAGAGAAAGGGAATGTTCATAATTAGTAGATGATGGTAATGTTGCGGGTGAGATATTCAAAAAGGTCGTACCCATCCCATGTGAGGCTGAACGCTGTTGTCTGTCCGAAGGGGACGATGCGGTCGAGGCCGTTTAACTTGTTTTCGCAGACGAAGCCCTGTAGTTCCTGCGGGGAGAAGCCGTAATAGGCAAGACTCTGGTATTTAGTCGTTATGATAGGAGCCAGTTCAGCCAGAGAATTAATCTTGTACTCAGAGAAATATCCACATGCACAGCGATATGCTTCAATATCTGCAGGTAATTCATGCAACTGCACGCGAATCAGTTTATTGTTCGGCGTTTCAAATCTGGTGATGTGGTGAGCAATGGACTGTCTATAGAAGGCGGTTAATTTATCCACTGCCATGATGGGTTGAAAGCCATATTTCTGCTCAACCACTTTCTGGAGCGCTGCCCAGAACCGCTCCTGGCTGATCTGCACATTTGCATCTGTTCCCAGCCACGCTACCAGATGCGGAGCAGAACATGCATTCTGATCAAAGAGGTAGGTGTCATTATAAAAAGCCTCTGCAAGTTTTAACAGCCCGGCCTCATCTTCTTCTGCCATCTTGTCTGCCTGAATCGCGGCGATGGAATACCGGTCAGCAAAGAGTACATCTGTACTGCGCGGCGGCAGTGGATTGCGGCGGATTGTATCAATTGTGGCATCTCCACCCCAGATGACTCGGGCATTGCAAATGGAAGAGAAAAACGCGGTTGCCTGGCTTGTGCGGTCGTACTGCACCAGAATGATTCGTCGGCTGACCGGGTGTTGCTCCAGTTTCGCAATGTATTCAGCGATGATGTCAACCTGGGGGAATGATTTGGAGGGAATGCGGACAATGTTGGTGTTACCGCACACCAGCCCTGCTACCAAGGTGTATGCAAAATTAACCGGGACATTGGACGGTGCTATGTGAAAGACGATACCGCGTCCGAGGCGGAGTGAATCATTGGCACAGTATGTTTGTCTCAATGATTCAATGTTGGCTTTGCGGCAGAAGAAGGCAAAGCTGACCACGTCCGGGTACTGGCGGCTGCGGGGGTCTCTCAACAAGCTTGCAGATAGCTGGTTGAGATAATCAATGATAGATTCACTGAAAGGGGAATCCGCTTTGTGAGTAGACACAAGCTCGTCCCAGTCCATCCTTTCAGGATATTTTAATTTTAAGTTTTCCATATTCAGAATTTAGCTGCGTATGTATCACTGCATCCCCGGATTTCCGCGTTTTTCATGCGGCCCACAATCTTGAAATATTTGCCCAGACGCCCGCAAGGACAATCATCCTCGCCCAGCAGAATGCCTTCGTCCTCTGTCAGCAGTGCGTGCCCCGGGTAGCTGCCTGGCAGAATGGAAACGACCTGGATAATACCTTTCTCTCCTTTATCTGCCACGCTGAAATCCACCGGGCGGCGAATGATGATATCGGAAAATACCGGGGCATGCAGGTGGCCATGCTCACATTCCATATAGATGCTGCCGGTCTGTTCTACCATGCCGTAATAATCATGAACGTTTTCAGGGGCTATGCCGCATACGCCGTTGAGGCGGCGGCGAAATTCTGCTGGCGTTACAGATTCGGAGGTGAGCTTCTTCCAGCCGCCACCATGAATAAGTACGCCCTTGGAGAGATCAGGTTTATACCCCGTGCGTTCCAGCTCCTTGTAGAAGTGCTGCCATATCATGAAGGTAAAACCAAACATAAAAATGGTTTCACCTGTGTGCTCTTCAAGAAAATTCCTGATGCCTTCTATATCCAACTGCATCTGGTCATCCAGGGCATAATGTTTCTTGCTGCCGAACATGGAAAATCCCAGAATACCGGCCCCGCGGGCAGAGAAAAGACGGCGGTCTTTCACTACGCTGCCGGAATCCAGAATCAGCATGGGTACACGCCTGGTACCCAGATAGGATGATACGATGCGTGTAAGCGCCTTGGTCTGGTTGGCGGAGGTTTCTCTATCCAGGAAGATGCGGGATACCTGTTGTCCTGTGGTACCGGAGGAAGTCATGGTTTTGACCACTTCTTCGCGTGGTACACTGCAAAGCTCATATTCCTTGAATAAACGTACCGGAAGAAATGGCAATTCTTCCACACCTGGCAGCTCCTTGGCTTCAGGAGAAATGCCGTGGGCTTCGAGCATGCGCTTATATAATGGGCATCCCTGTGCATGTTTACGGGTGAGCCGGTGCAGGTGCTCTGTTAAAAAGGCACGTTTGGCTTCCCGGTTGAGGGAATATGGGGGGATTTGCAAAGCTTGTTCCATATTAAGAATTGATGTTTTGTTTTATCAGGCTAAACGCGCTAATTCAGCATACTGCACTTTGCCGGATTCATTCTTGGGAATATCTGGTATCACCCGGATTTCGAATGCGCGCATGTTAAAGCCTGTTTTGGCGGTCAGTTTTTCCAGAATCGCAGCATTGTGGTCTTCTTCAGTGACGTAAATGGTAATCTTATCGTCCACTCCGGTGCAGGCGCAATTCATGGTTACTGTTTTGCATATCTGCTCCACCGCATCCAGATTGCAGCGGTTACCCCACACTTTCACAAATCTCTTCAATCGCCCGGTTATGTAATAGTAACCATCTGTATCTCGTTTAGCCAGGTCACCAGTATGCAGAGTTCCCTGGTTCTCATCACCAAGCGCTAAATCAGCAGCGCATTCTGCGTAACCCATGGATACGTTAGCCCCGGTGTACACAAGTTCGCCTTCGGTATCAGGCTCCAGGATGGGGCTGCCATCCTGCGCAACTAGAGCAAATTGCCCACCGGGTATGGCAATACCGATACTAGCGTACTTTTCAAGGGCGACCGCTTCCGGCAGATAACTCATGCGCGCTGTAGCCTCGGTCTGGCCATACATGACGATAAATCGTTTGTTTACCTTTCGGCTTTCCTCGATGAATTCTTTAACCAGTTCTGCCTTCAGCTTGCCGCCAGCCTGAGTAAAGGTTGTCAACGCCGGTAAATCCATGCGGAATATACGCAAGCGCCGCAGCATTTCGTATGTGTAGGGGACTCCTGCAAATGAGGTGGCCTTTTCTTCTTTGGCAAACGCCCAAAATTCTTTCTGCATCACGCCCTTATCCGTCAGCAAAATAGTGGCACCCTTAATCAGGTGACTGTTGATGACGGAAAGACCGTACGAATAATACATAGGCAGCGAGGTGATGGGGCGCTCATCTGCAGTGATGTTGAGATATTCAGCAATGGATTCTGCATTGCTGAGCAGGTTCTTTTGCGTGAGCCGTACCAGTTTCGGACTGCCCGTACTGCCAGAGGTGGTCAGAAGTAATTGCAGCTCTGGGTTGTAGTCTGTCTTTGGTGTTTCAAACTCCAGCAGCACGTAACCCGAATAGGAGAAAATGGTGCTGCAATCGCCAAAATCACCCATCCGCTGCTCAGATACCCACATATAGCGAGGCCTGTATACCTGCTGCAGGGCCAGAACTGAGTCGGTGTCTTTGTTTCCATCCAGCATGACCGCTGGTTGATGCGCGTATACACATGCCACGTAGCCTACCAGAGCCCCCAGACTGTTTCCGCACATGCAGAATACCACTCCCCTTGTTGTCATTTTTGCTGTAATGTCGCAGCAGAGCTGTTGCAATTCAGCATATGTCAGCACGTCACCAGTATCTGATATCGCTGCGGCTTTCTGACAGAATCTGCCTATTCGCGTATACATGATTCTATTTACTGAGGTGGGTTAAAATATCTTCTGCCAACTGCTCGGGCATGAGGCGGTTCTGTTTCAACAATCCCTCATAACTGCCAGCCAAATCGAATTCATCGTGGATGCCCAAACGCAGTAACGGAGGCATGTTGCCTTCCTGACTCAGGATTTCGGCGATAGCGGCTCCCAGACCTCCTATGGTGTTATGCTCCTCAATGGTGACGCATAATTTGGCTTTTCCGGCATCAGCAATTACAGCATGATTGAGTGGCTTGATGGAATAGATATCATATACACTGGCCTCAACCCCGGAATTCGCCATGATTTCCGCTGCTTTCAGGGCGTGGGTTACTACAGTACCTGTAGCGTATATGCTGATATCGGCTCCCTGTCTGATTCTGTTATAGCCACCTATCTGGAAATGGGTGTCTTCCGTATAGACGACCGGACAATTCAGATTTCCGGTGAGACGCATGTAAACCGCATTTTCTGACTGGCAGGCAATCTCAAACAGTTTTACTGCAGAACCGGCATCTGCTGGTGAAAGAATGGTAATATTGGGGATTGCTCTCACCACCGAGATATCCTCAATGGTGTAGTGCGTGTTACCTGCGAACCCTTGGCAGAGGCCTGCCCCGGAGCCTATGATTACCCCTTTCAGATTCATGTATCCAAAGAAATGCCGAAGCTGCTCGCAGCTTCTCATCGTAATGAACGTGGCGTAAGTTGTAGCTACAGGTAGAAATCCCTCTGCTGCCAGCCCCGCGGCCATGCCTAACATATTCTGTTCTGCAATGCCAACATTAATGAATTGTCCGGGGTAGGTCTTAACGTAGCGGTCCAGCCCGGATAGTGTGGCTAAATCAGCGGTCAGAACAACAAAGTCTGGATTAGCTTCGGCGGCGTCTAATGCCGCCATGCCAAAAATAGCCCCGCGTTGCCCCAGACGGCTATAGATGCGAGCATTGAGCTTGTTTAATTCAGGCATGAGCTTGTTACCTCCTTTACAGCTTGTTCGTATTGTTCCGCATTCAAGGTATGGTGATGCCATTCCTTATTCAATTCCATAAAAGAGACTCCCTTGCCCTTCACTGTATTGGCGATGACGCAGCGGGGGGTGTCTGATTTCTTGATGAAAGCGTCATAAAGCTTCGCGCAATCATGCCCGTCAACTGTTTCTACTTCCAGACCGAAAGAACGGAATTTTTCCTCTAAAGGTGAATTATTCATTACTTCGTGAGTATAACCATCATATTGTAATTGGTTGCGGTCAATAATGATGGTGAGGTTGTCCAGCCCATAGTGTGCTGCAGCCATGGCTGCTTCCCATATCAGCCCCTCTGCACATTCGCCATCACCCACCAGGGTAAATACCCGGCCAGTATAGCCCTTTTTCTTGCAGGCAAGTGCTTGCCCTACAGCAAATGACATGCCCATGCTCAGACTCCCACCGGAAAACTCTATTCCGTTTGATAAGTTGCGCAAGGCATGTCCGTGAAAATGTGAACCATCTGTTTCAAATGAATCCTGGTCTTTCTGCGTAATAAAGCCTTTCATTCTCAGTGCTGAATAATAGGCCAGCACACAATGCCCTTTACTGATGACAAGGCGATCCCGGTTCGGATCCAGTGCATTATCCGGACTGCAGTTCATGACCGCTCCGTATAGAGTAGCTATAATCTCAATAGCGGACATTGCAGGTCCTAAATGAGATCCATTGTTACCACATTGATGAGCCATACGCAGCGATTCCAACCGCAATTCCCTGGCAAAAAGTCTGAGTTGTTCACTATTCATACCTGTTGATGTTGCATTTGCTATCACCTTCCCCCTCCGTCACATCTTAATACTTGGCCGTTAATGAATTGAGACTGGTTAGATGCCAAGAATAAAGCCACGTTTGCAATTTCCTCTGGCTTGCCCAGCCGTTTCATCAGGGAGAGGTTGACCATATCTTCTCCTGCTGTCTTTTCCATTTGCGTAGCCATGTCTGTATCAATTAACCCGGGGGCTATGGCGTTGACCCGGATATTGTAAGGCGCTAGTTCGCAGGCGAGGATGCGAGTGAATTGCATAATTGCAGCTTTGCTGGCGCCATATGAAGTGTATCCTGCGTAGCCGTCAAGCCCCGCAATAGAGCCGATGTTGATGATACAACCCGATTTCTGGCGTATCATTAACTTTGTTATCAACTGGGTTACTAAAACAGGTGCAAAATAATTAATTTGGAACACTTCCTTCAATGAACTCATTGAAGTCATGGGTAAAAGGCCACCTGCCGCTACTCCTGCATTGTTGATAAGAATATCAATTTGACGTCTGGCCTTGAGTAATGGTGAAATGGCCGCTTTAATGGCATTTTCATCGCTCATATCGCAATAAACGGCATCTACTTTGACACCATGTTCCTCTGACAGTTGTAGCATGATGCGCGTGAAGGAATCTGTTTCTTTGCGCACGCAACAGATAATGTCAGCCCCGGACCTGGCAAATAACTTAATCATTTGCAGGCCGATGCCTTTATTGCAGCCGGTGATGAATGCGGTTTTACCGCAGAGGTGGTCAGAACGTGACATCATATTTCTGAGTCAGGATTTCCATACCCTTTTCGTATGAGGAAAGATCAATGATATCGTCTGTCTCCATCATGATGTCAAAGGCGTCTTCAAGAGCAGCGATGAGGGTCATGTGGCCAACGGAATCCCAGGCGGGTACGCTCTGGTAGGTCAGACCACTGAGCTGGTCTTCGGTAATCTGAAGCGTTTCGCAGAATGCGGTGTTGTATTTTTCCTTGTTCATGGTGGTGTGTTTTATTTGTTCGTGTTAAACATACGAAGATGTAAGGTCTTTCGTTTTTCAAAGTTTTCGCGGGTGCAGGAGTAGAAGAAATTTTCTTCATCTTCACGGACAATTTCTGAACGGAAAGTGGTATGGTACTTGTTCACTGTAATGTTGTCCTTTCGCACATCAAATAATTGAAGTGCATCAGGCCAGAGTTCCCAGGCAATTTCGCGGGTGATGATATCGGCCAGAATGGAGGCACCAACGGGCGCTGTTGGCGCAAAAAGCCAGCTGCCTGTGGTGAATTTGCCAGGCTCTACGTCGTAGATACGGCAGACACCTATGGGATTGCCCTGAGGCTTTTCAAAAATGAAATAATAGTCGGTTCCTGCTTTTTCGCGTTCCTTATAGTTTCGCGTCCATGCAACCTGCTGTGTCACTTCAGCCGAAGTGGTATTGATGAAACGGGCAAGCTTTTCATTCGTACGCAGAGAAAGAATGAATTCCGCGTCGTGTTCCTGCACTAGTCTTACATGCAGTCCGTATCGCTCAGTTGTATAGTTGGCGGGTAGTTTGTTCATTGGGAAACATAAGTTTTGAATTTATCATAATCGCGGATATAATCATCTTCCGTGTAGCACTCGGAAGCCAGTACCAGGCAAATGGAGCCTGAGGAAAATCCCTGTTCAGCCGCCCAGATTCCTGGAGGAACGTGCAGCCCATAGAAGGGACGGTTGAGCAGGACTGTGCGCTTGTTGCGTCCATCATCCAGTACGACTTCAAATGAACCGCTGGCTGCTACGAGGAACTGGTGACATTCCTTGTGCGCGTGAGCACCGCGGGCTTCACCGCCCGGAATGTCGTAACTGTAGAATACCCGTTTAATATCGAATGGAACATTTACCATTCCCTGGACGGGAGTGATGTTACCAGCGCGGTTTTCAATGCGGGGTAATTCGATAATGGAACAATCGTATACGGTATTCTTCTTCATACGCCCTCCTTTCTGAACAGGTCAAAATCGCGGATGTAATCAGTCTCGTCGAATGGGGTAGAGGCAAGGACGAGAGCGAGCGAATTCGTGGAAAAGTTTTCCAGTTCCCGCCACCACAAGTGGGGTACGTAGAGCCCATAGTAGGAGCGGTTCATATGCCACACCCGACGTTCACCCTGCGGGTTGGTCAGCACCACATCGAAACTGCCGGAGAGGGCCACGATGAGCTCCTGATTCTGCCGGTAGGCATGGCCACCGCGCTTTTCGCCGCCAGGTACATCATAGACCCAGTAAGTGCGCGCGATATCAAAGGGAATATGCTGCCCTTGTTCGATGAATGAAAGGTTGCCGCGCCTGTCCAGAAACTTGGGCAGGTCAATAATGGCGGGCTCTGTAGGTATGTTGTCCATTAGCGGTCTTTATACATATCCTCGTAATATTTTTCATACGCACCGGAGGTGATGTTATCCATCCACTCCTGGTTGTCCAGGTACCAGCGCACGGTCTTTTCGATGCCTTCCTCGAACTGGAGGGAGGGCTCCCAGCCCAGCTCGTTCTTGAGCTTGGTGGAGTCGATGGCGTAGCGCAGGTCGTGCCCGGCGCGGTCGGTTACGTAGGTAATGAGTTTTTCGCTGGTGCCTTCCGGGTTGCCCAGCAGACGGTCCACGGTCTTGATGACCACTTTCACGATGTCTATGTTCTTCCACTCATTGAAGCCGCCGATGTTGTAGGTATCGCCGGTTTTGCCGCGGTGGAAGATGACGTCAATGGCGCGGGCGTGGTCGACCACGTAGAGCCAGTCGCGCACGTTCTCCCCTTTGCCGTAGACGGGCAGGGGCTTGCCGTGGCGGATGTTG
>JAZSRB010000009.1:0-8735 GCA_045538275.1 Akkermansia sp.
GGAATATACCACCAAAATCATAAAAATCAAGTCCAAACTGCTAATGGGTGCGAATTCGTATGCGTGCCCCATAGATTGCAGAAGCAGCTGATAAATGAATACCGTTTCATCAGAAGCCCCCCGGTATGAACAAATGAGCGATGAATTGTGGTCTAAACAGGCGAGCGAAGCGAGCGGAATTCATAAGCCCACGGTAGTGGGTGTAAGATGAAAGGCAGGGGTAAGCAATCGCTCTGCGATTGCGCAGCCCCTGCTATCGATAATATATTGTCTGGAGCCCGTGAAACGGGTGACAGAGGCCATGGTTCCAATGTGTAGCGAACATACTGCCACCCGTTTCACGGGCTCCATTTCATTTTTTTTGCGGACCAGGGGCTGCGCCCCCTCAATGAAATACCCGCCTGGCGGGGCGACACGTTCAATAGCCCACTGCTGTGGACTATGAATTCCGCTCGCTGTGCTCGCCAAACTGAGAGATAAAGCAATTCAACGCACAAAGTTTGGGACATATGTGGCGAATTCGTGCGCAGAAAGCACGTAGAAAAGAGTTGCGAAACGCCTGCAGATATGGGATTATCACGTGCATGCAGGAGAGTGATACCATAGCAGCCATAGCCACCGCACCTGGAACTGGTGCCATTGCCGTGATTCGCGTGAGCGGAGCACAGGCTGCTGCAGTAGTTCAGGCCTGCACCGGCGGGAAGGTTCTCCGGCCGCGTTATGCTACGCTGGTGCGGGTGCAGGATGCGCAGGGCTTCACGCTGGATGAATGCGTGGCAACTTATTTTGCCGGGCCGGCCAGTTTTACCGGCGAGGATACGGTGGAGCTCAGTTGCCACGGCGGCATGCTGGTGACCCGCCGGGTGCTGGAGCGGCTGCTGGCCTGCGGTGCACGCCCGGCTGAACCGGGGGAATTTTCCAGGCGTGCATTTGAGAATGGTAAACTGGATCTCACCCAGGCCGAGGCGGTCATGGATATCATCTCCGCCGGTAGTGATCTCGCCTTGCGCGCGGCGCAGAATCAGCTTCAGGGGGCTATTGGTAACCAGGTGGCCGCTGCCGCAGATACGCTTATCAACGTGGCGGCTCATGTGGAGGCCTATATCGATTTCCCGGAGGAGGATATAGCCCCGGATACCACAGATGCCTTGCTGGCGCAGATTGATGATGCCAGCGGATGCCTCAACCGCCTGCTGGCTACGGCGGATGAAGGCCGTCTGCTGCGGGAGGGAATCCGCACGGCTATTGTGGGTGCGCCGAATGTGGGCAAATCCAGCCTGCTGAATATGCTGCTGGGGTATGAACGCGCCATTGTGAGCAGCACGGCCGGCACTACCCGCGATACGATTGAAGAAAGTGTTACCCTGGGTGGCTTGCGCCTCCGGCTTATTGACACTGCCGGCTTGCACGAAAGCGCAGATGCTATTGAATGCGCCGGTATGGAGCGCAGCCGCCGCGCCGGGGCTGAGGCCGATTTGATTCTCGAGGTATGTGATATTACCGCGCCTTGCCAGCGTGTGGAGTTGCCGCAGCATGGCGCGCACCACCTGCTGCTCCTCAATAAGTGCGATTTGCCTCCTCACCCGGATTGGGTTGATGCGGCAGACGCTCTCCGCATTTCCTGCCGGAGTGGGGCTGGCGGCGAGCAACTTGCCCGCGCGGTGGAGCATCTCTTCCTGCGCGACTCCGGCGAGCGTGATTCCCTGGCCGCTATCAATACGCGCCACCGCTTTGCCTTGCAGGAGGCGCTCGGGTTCCTGGCCGCCGCGCGTGCTGCTCTGCTGGCTGGTGAGTCTCCTGAGTTTGTGGATGTTGACCTCCGCGCCGCGCTCGATTCCCTGGGCTCCATTACCGGCCGCATCGATACGGATGATATCCTTACCCGCGTGTTTGCCTCGTTTTGTCTCGGTAAATAATCGGGGGCTTCTAATTAGTCTGCATATTCCGACAAATCAGACTTTATTGAGGCCCTGCTGACAAATTTATCGCGCGCGCGTGCGTGGTTTTTGAATTTTGTGCGGACTCGTGTCGGCTCAAAATTGAGCCCTTTTGTCATACTTTCGCCTTTTTGTGTCATTTTGTGTCTTATTTTGGCTTCTTATTTCCAGAAAAACCCAAACTTGGGGCTTAAATTTGAAATAAATTACAAAAAAGCAAGCAAAATCTAGAGTATACTCTATATTTTATGCTTGACTGCACTCTAGATTGTTATTACAATGACTGCGGAAGCGCCCTGAAGAGATAACAGGAATCGGCGGGGTAAATCTTCCCAACCAAACCAATACTACAACACACACTATATGAAAAAGAGCCTTATTACGATGATGGCCGCAGCTCTGATGAGCACCAGCGTATATGCCGGACAGGATGCCACCACCGATGCCTTTGTGACACCCTCTCAGGATTTCAAGCGTCTCAGCGGCGCATTCCATGTAGGTGCCGGTACCGCCTACACCTGCCATGGTTATGTACCCACTACCGAGGTGGTGCAGGGTGAAGGTTACGGTATGGCAGCCCTGCAGCTTGCCTATGATTTCGGCAGGGAAAGCTTCTGGAGCTACAATGGTGCCCTTTCCTACAAGGCTCCGTTCTCCGGTCACACGCTGTATGGCGCGCCCACGCACCTGCGTCCCGAATTGGGTGGCCATCCCTATGCAATGGATGATAAGAACATCGAGAATGAATTCATTATTCGCAATGGCCTGAAATACACCCGCGAGCTGTGGAATGCCGGTTTCGGTTATGACTTCATCCACGGTGGTATTCCCGGCGTGGTGGCCAAGCATTTCGACGGAGAAAGCCAGTCCTACATGCAGCAGTACTGGGTATCTGCCGAGGTGACTCCGGTTGCCTGGTTCTCTGCTGATATTCAGGCCGCCCGTACGTTCGACACTATCACTGGTTTCTGGTTCGAAGCCCACGCCCGCTTCAAGGCCCCCATTATCGGTTCCCCGGAGGATATCAAGCTCGCCGGTATCCTGGAGTTCGGCATCAGCTGGACAGACCGTTTCTACTCCGAGAAGCACAATGCTTGCGATAACGGCATTCAGGCATACTGGGTGAAGCTTTCCACCCCCTGGTTCATGAATGAAGCCAAGAACGTCATCCTGACCCCCTCCGTCAGCTTCAACTGGCTGGGTCGCGGTGGTCGCCAGGCCAACAAGCAGTCTCATGCTGCTACGTACTATGGTGATCGCTATGTTCCCTTCCGCGACTTCGCCGTGGTGGGTGACCTGACCCTGACCTACAAATTCTAAACAATACCAGCGTTTTAAGCTGGAAATATCGCAGACGATATGCTAGCATAAAGTCTGTGGGCAGAGAAGCCGCCCGCTGCAAGATACAGTCGGGCGGCTTTTTCGAGCCAGTCTTTCTATAACAGAAACATCCGTTTTTTCTCCCCCAAAAGTCACTATGATTAATCTGCTGAGTCTCAAAGGAAACCCGGTGAACATCACCGGTGAGGAAAATATTGTGAACCCCGGGTTCTACATGCCGAACCGCCTGAGTGTGGCGGTAGGCAAGGCGCTGCACAAGCTGCTGGACGGCAAGGTGTGCTACCTGGTGGATCCGACATTCCCGCCGCATCCGGAGGTTATGGACTACCTGAAGAAGAAGAATGTTCACATAGAATACTTTGACTTCCGGCACACCACCAGCCGCGCTGTGCGTGAGCAGATTCTGGATCAGATGCACAAGGGGTTGAGCGTGGTATTCCTGCCCGGCATGGTATCCAAGACCCGTGGGTGCCTGGCAGATGTTCCCTCTCCTTTCCTTTCCACGGTGGGCAGTCTGCACATTTCCCCGGTTCCGGTATTTGTGGGGTATTACACCGATACCGTGCGCGATTTGTTCCGCAGTGAGCCGCTTTCCGGCTACAATGAGGAACTGAGCATTCTGCCGCAGCTGCATCCTGGTCCGCAGACGGGTGAACGCCTGCTGGCTGCCTGGATGCAGCGCAGTTGCGAGATATTCTCTGCCCAGCCGCCGCTGCGGGGCTCGCTGACGACTGCCATTGTGAAGGCGATGAAAGCCAGCCCGAAGGCGGAAATCATTGATGGCATGACCCATAGTGCCCTTCCGTTCTTCAAGGTGCTGGGTGTTTCCATGACCGTATCAAAGATAGTCAAGGAACGCGGGGATAAGCGCGTGGGTGTTATCCTGCCCCCGGGCCCCGGCGGCACCATTGCCACGTTGAGCTGCCTGCTGGCCGGCGTGACCCCGGTTATCATCAACTATGCCTCCTCCAAGGCAGCCTTTGAAAGCACCGTGCGCCAGGCAGGGCTCAAGACTTTCATTACTGCCCGCAAGTTCATGCAGAAGCTGGATACGTTCCCCTGGCCCCCGGCAGATCAGCTGATTCTGGTGGAAGACCTGCTGAAGGGTCTGGATAAGAAGACCCTCATTACCAATGTGCTCATGGCCAAGGCGGCACCGGCCGGTGTTATCTGCAAGATGTTTGACACCGATGCCCGCCGCAACAACGATGAGGCGGTGATGCTCTTTACCTCCGGTTCCAGCGGTGAGCCGAAGGGGGTGGTGCTCAGCCACCGCATGGTGCTGGCCAATGTGGCTCAGTGCGCCAGCCGACTGACGCTGGGTGAGGAGCGATTCCTGGCCAGTCTGCCGATTTTCCACAGCTTTGGTCTGACCGTGACCATGATGCTGCCGCTGCTGACCGGTTACAGCTTCTGTGCCTACCCGAACCCGACAGATGCCCGCAGCCTGTGCGAGCTTTGCGAGCGCTACAAGCTCACCATTGTATGCGCCACTCCCACCTTTGCCCGCGCCATGCTGCGCCGTGCCAACGAGAATACCTTCAAGAATGCGAGGTACTTTATTGTGGGGGCTGAAAAGCTGCAGCCGGATCTGGAGCGTGAATTCAAGGAACGCTGTGGTGTTACGCTGCTGGAGGGCTATGGACTCACGGAGGCGGCCCCGGTGTGCAACGTGAATGTTCCGAATGCGCCCATGCTGCCGGAATCTGCCTTCTATGTGCCTGGCCATAATCCGCGTACCATTGGTGCCCCGCTGCCCGGCATTGCTGTTCGTATTACCGATGTGGATGATGATACCAAGGAACTCCCCCTCACTGAGCAGGGTATGCTCTGGCTCAAGGGCGCCAACATCTTCACCGGCTATGTCGGCAAGGCTGATATGAACCCCGGCATCTTCAGGGATGGCTGGTTCAAGACCGGCGATATCGGCAGGATGGACCTCAACGGCTTTATTACCCTGGGTGGCCGCCTTTCCCGTTTCTCCAAGATTGGTGGCGAAATGGTGCCCCATGAAGGCGTGGAGCAGGTGCTTAGCGACATCTTCAACATCGACCCCGCTGCTGAGGGTGGTGTGCAGATTGCCATCACCGGCGTGTCCGACCCGCAGAAGGGCGAGGCCCTGGTGTTGCTCTCTGCCCTGGATGCCCACCAGCGCAACTCTGAGGAAAAGGAAATCCTGCAGACTATCCGCAACGCGCTTAACGAGCGCCAGATGCCCACCCTCTGGGCTCCGAAATACATTGTTCCGGTGGAAGCTATCCCGATTCTCCCCACCGGCAAACTGGACCTCCGCTCCTGCAAGCTGCTGGCCGAGGAAGCTCTGGCTTAAACAAACAAAAGCCCGCATCTGAAAAAAAGGATGCGGGCTTTTTAATTTCTGCTTCGCAGAGATTTTAATTACAACTTCGCATAATATTTTGAACAAATGATGCGCGAAGAGCATCACACCCCTTATGATGAACAACAATCTTACTACAAAATTCATGGAGGGTCTGCAGGCAGCGCAGAGAGCAGCGCAATCTGCCGGGCGTGCGCAGATATACCCGGCGGAGCTTCTGCTGGCGCTGGTTCGCCAGGAGGGCGGAGTGCTGGGAGCGGTGCTGACCCGTGCGGGGGTAGATAAAGGGCGGCTGCAGCGGGAGCTGGAGGCACAGCTGGAGCGGCAGCCGCGGCAGCAGGGCGGGGTGGTGCAGAGTCCCGGAATAGGGCCGGAGCTGGACCGCGCGTTGACCGCAGCCGAGCAGCAGCGGCAGAGCATGAAGGATGATTACCTGAGTGTAGAGCATTTTATATTGGGGGTGTTTGAGGCAGATGCCGTGCTTTCCCCTATACTGGAGAATTGCGGCCTGAGCAAGGCGAAGTATCTGGAAGCGCTCAAGGATGTGCGCGGCAACCAGCGCATCACCGACCAGGACCCGGAGGAAAAATACCAGACGCTGGAGAAGTACGGCACGGATTTGACCGCCCGCGCGCGGCAGGGCAAGATAGACCCGGTCATCGGGCGCGATGCAGAGATTCGCCGCGTGCTGCAGATTCTTTCGCGCCGCACGAAGAATAACCCGGTGCTCATCGGCGAGCCCGGCGTGGGTAAGACCGCCATAGCCGAAGGGCTGGCGCGCCGCATCGTGAACGGCGATGTGCCGGAAAGCATGAAAGGCAAGCGCCTGGTGAGCCTCAATATCGGCTCCATGCTGGCGGGTGCCAAATACCGTGGTGAATTCGAAGAACGCCTCAAGGCATTCATCAAGGAGGTAACCGCGAGTAACGGTGAAATCATCCTCTTCATCGATGAGCTGCACACGCTGGTAGGGGCAGGGGCCGGCGGGGAAGGTGCCATGGATGCCGCCAACCTGCTCAAGCCCGCCCTGGCACGTGGCGAGCTGCGCACCATCGGTGCCACCACGCTGGATGAATACCGCAAGTACATCGAAAAGGATGCAGCGCTGGAGCGCCGCTTCCAGCCTGTATACGTGGCCGAACCCAGCGTGGAGGATACTATTGCGATTCTGCGCGGTCTCAAGGAACGCTACGAGGTGCACCACGGCGTGCATATTACCGATGGCGCGTTGGTGGCCGCTGCCACGCTGAGCAACCGCTACATCACTGACCGTTTCCTGCCGGATAAGGCGGTGGATCTGGTGGACGAAGCCGCCGCCCGCCTCAAGATTGAGCTGGATTCCATGCCCAGCGAAATCGATGAACTGAACCGCAGTGCCATGCAGCTGGAGATGGAGCGCCAGGCGCTGGCTAAGGAAAAGGATGCTGATTCGCAGGCCCGCCTGGAAAAAATCACCCGCGAACTGGCCGATACCCGCGAGAAGGTAGATGCCATGGTGGCCCAGTGGAAGAGCGAAAAGGATGTGGTGCTGAAGGCCCGCGACGCGCAGAAAAAGATTGATACCCTGCGCACCGAGGCCGAGCAGGCCCAGCGCAAGGGCGACCTTGGCCGCGCTTCGGCCATCCTCTATGGTGAAATTCCTGCGGCAGAGCATGCGGCCAAAGAGGCACGCGAGGCGCTGGCCTCCCTGCAGCAGAGCGGTACCGGCCTTCTCAAGGAGGAGGTGACTGAGGCGGATATTGCCAAGGTGGTTTCCACCTGGACCGGCATTCCTGCTGCCCGCATGGCTGAGGGTGAGCGCGAAAAGCTTCTGCACATGGAGGAGCGCCTGGGCCAGCGCCTCATCGGTCAGAAAGAGGCGGTCAAGGCGGTGGCAGATGCCGTGCGGCGTTCCCGTGCCGGCCTGCAGGACGAAAACAGGCCGCTGGGTTCCTTTATTTTCCTGGGCCCCACCGGTGTGGGCAAGACCGAGCTGGCTAAGGCGCTGGCAGAGTTCCTCTTCGATGACGAAGCCGCCATGGTGCGAATCGACATGAGTGAATACATGGAAAAGCACAGCGTGTCGCGTCTCATCGGTGCGCCTCCAGGCTATGTGGGGTACGATGAAGGCGGGCAGCTCACCGAGGCGGTGCGCCGGCGTCCGTACAGCGTGGTGCTGTTCGATGAGATTGAGAAGGCGCACCCGGATGTGTTCAACGTGCTGCTGCAGGTGCTCGATGATGGGCGCATTACCGATGGTCAGGGGCGCACAGTGGATTTCACCAATACCGTGCTCATCATGACCAGCAACATCGGCAGCCAGTTTATCTTGAACGAAACCGATGCCGCCACCCGCAACACCCGCGCCCTGGATGCCCTGCGCGGCCACTTCCGCCCGGAATTCCTCAACCGTATCGATGAAATTATCATCTTCGACCGTTTGCAGGAGGAAGATTTGAAGCACATTGTGGGCATTCAATTGCGCCGCGTGCTCAAACGCCTCGAAAACCGCGGACTCAGGATGCAGCTCAGCGATGCAGCTGCCGCCCTGGTGGCAGAGCATGGCTACGACCCGGTTTATGGCGCCCGCCCGCTTAAGCGGGCTATCCAGCACGATATCCTCGACCCGCTCAGCATCGCTATCCTGGAGGGCCGCTACCCCGAGGGCAGTATCATCCTGGTAGATGCAGAACACGGGCGTATCGTATTCCGATGACCCTGATTAAGAACCCGCGTCCTGGCGCATTGTAAAAAAAAGACACACCATGAAGGTGAGGGGGGCAGAGTTCGTTCCTGACGGAACGAATGAAAGCCCCCGACGGCTGTAAGGGGGCTTGGACAAACGCGCAGCGTTTGCCCCGCAGGGGTGAGCTGCCGGAGTGGCGGCAGCGAATCAACCCGCGTCCAAGTCGGAGGCCAAGCGGTCTTAGGAAGACAATGACTAGACCCAACTCCTTGGCTCACAGAACGACATGGCTACGATCCGACTTACTCTGTCGCAAAGCCGCTGTTCCTGCCGGAACGAATGAAAGCCCCCGACGGCTGTAAGGGGGCTTGGACAAACGCGCAGCGTTTGCCCCGCAGGGGTGAGCTGCCGGAGTGACAAGTCGGAGGCCAAGCGGTCTTAGGAAGACAATGAC
>JAZSRB010000005.1:0-100988 GCA_045538275.1 Akkermansia sp.
AATGGCGTGACCCTGAACGCCGCCCAGCTGGATGCCTCTGCAGCGGATGTGACGCTGAGTGGCAGCGGTTCCTACACCTTGGAAGATGGCGCCAATGCTCTGAATACCGGGGTGGGGCTCGGCAGCGACTGGAGCGGCACGGTGAAGCTGACCGGTGCGGCAGATGCCCTGGAGCTGAGTTCCCTGGGTAATGCCCTTTCCTCGATTGACCTGGGTAGCTTCAACCACACGTTGGCCGACGGGGAACATGTGATTGACTCAGCCCTGATGGGTAGCGGCTCTCTGACGCTGAATAAGGGCAGCAAACTGACCCTGAATGGCGATTGCAGCAACTGGAGAGGTGACATTATCGGTCAGGTAGAGCTTGAGCTGACCGAAGGCGGTACCATTGGCGGTAACGTGCAAGTAGACTCGCTCCACATCGGAGAAAGCAGCACGACCTTCGAAGGGAATCTGACCACCACGGGAACGATTACGGTGAGCGAAAACGCAACGCTGTCGCTGAACGGAAATACTACCCTGGGCGGCACGATTGAGAGCGCTGACTCCGGCACGGTAGAGCTGGCGGGACAGATTACAGTGGATGTAGAGAACTTTAAATCGTCCACTGAGGTGAAGGATGTAACCGGCTACTTCATCGGCAACAACACGACGCCGAACAGCACCAACTCCGGTTTCGAGGCTGCCTGCTGGGATATCACAATCGCAGAGGGTGGCACCATTACCGACAAGGGCGCTACCTGGAAGCTGGTGGGTGATGAGAATGCCACTTTCGATTTTGCAGCAGACGGCACACTGCATGCCTACGGCAGCGGCGTGGGTACTGTGTTCCATGTGGCCGAGGGCGATACGATTACTTACAGCGAATCGAATGCTGCGGACTTCGTGAACAGCAAGGGCGAGGCGGTCTCGGCCATTCAGCTCAACGGCGGCACTCTGGAACTCGGGGCTGCACTGGACACAACGGTGAAGAGCACAGCAGCTTCCTCTGTGGTCATTGCTGATGGTGTGACCCTGAACGCCAGTCAGCTGGATGCCAGCGCTGCGGCTGTGACGCTGAGCGGCGAAGGCTCCTACACCATGCAGGGACAAGAATTGAGCGGTGTTGTAGAGCTGAACACGGGCGTGGAACTGGATACCAACGAATGGAAGGGCACGGTCTACACCGGCAGCACGGCACAGGGTGCTGCGCTGAACATCACCGCCCTGGGCAACAGCCAGTCCACCGTGTATCTGGGGGCTCAGCCGATGCGCCGCGCCATGCCTGGTGAGACGGTGCTGGAGAGCCTGACCGCCGCCGGTGTGGGCACAACGGAGATCCCCGGTTCGCTGACGCTGCAGAAGGGTACGAGCACGGCTGATGCTCTGGTGGTAAACGGCATCCTGACCCTGGGCTCGGCCGATGCAGCAGCCTATCTGGAGGCAGATTCTGTAAGCCTGCAGGGGCTGAGCTTCGCCCATGCGGATTCCAGACTGGTGGCCGGGAGTCTGGAGGGTGCTACCACGCTGAATGTGCAGCTGACGGATGAAGTGCTGAGCAACAAGGATGCGGGCGAAACGCTCACGCTTGTGACGCTGCAGGATGGCTACGCCGGCACGCTTACCTTCAACGGCTCCACCGAAACCGAGCGTGTGCGCTCTGAAGACAACCGCAAAGAGTATACTCTGGCCTGGAATGAAGCCGGCACCGCGCTGACACTCACCATACTGGGAACGGAAACCTATGTAGCCGAACAGGTGAAGCCCACTACGCACAATGGCCGCGCCGGTGTGGCGCTGATGACGGATGTGTTCCTGAACAGCCGCCCGCAGAAGGATGCGCCCAATGGCGCGCTGGCCGGTATTCTGAATGCTGTGGATGCCGGCACCGCCACCGACCGCGATATGGCCGCCGTGGCAGGTGCTTCCACCGCTGCACTGGGCATGGCCCTGAGTGGTGATGTAGAGCGCCAGCTGCGCGCTATCCGCAACCGCAGTCTGGCCGGCAATGATGCCTCTACCACTACCCTGGTGGATGAGAAGTCCGGCTTGGTATCCATAGAAACCCCGGCCCGCTTCTTTGCCTGGGTGAATGCCGAAGGCAACCGCGCCGAGCAGAATGACGACAGCACTGCCGCCGGGTACACACTCACCAGCTGGGGCGGCACCCTGGGTGCCGGCATGCAGGTGAACGATAAGCTGACCCTGGGGCTGGCCCTCACCGCCATGTATGGCGACCTGCAGAGCGATGGTCCGGATAGTCTGGACGGCGATATGGACACCACCTATCTGAGCGTCTTTGCCCGCTACAATCGCGGTAAGTGGAGCCACGCCTTCATCGGCACCGTGGGCACCATGGAGGCCGACTACAAGCGCAGCGCCATGGGCTACAGCAACGATGGCGATACGGATGGCACCGCCTTCGGCCTGATGTATGAAGTGAGCCGTGAGTTCGAGCTGGGCAACCTCAGCACACTGAGCCCGGTGCTCAATATCGCCTACCGCCACACAGCGGTGGACAGCTACAGCGAAAGCGGCACGGATGCAGCCCTGAATGTGGGCAAGCAGAGCATGGGTACCGTGACGCTGGGCGCGGGTGCGCGCTATGCCGCCGTGGTGGGGCAGCAGACACTGAACCGCGCCTGCGGCTTTGAAGCCCGCGCCCTGGTGAAGTATGACCTCGGCGACCGCCAGAGCACCACCAGCACCGGATTTACCGGCTACGCCACGCGCGCCGGCATCGAGAGCGCTGAGCTGGGAGCCTTCGGTGTGGAGCTGGGCGCCGGCATCTCCGTTCCCGTGAGCAGCGGCAGCATCTTTGCCGACGGCGCGGTGGAACTGAGAAGCGACTACACGAACTTTAACGCCACCGTGGGCTATCGCGTGCAGTTCTAAAGCTGAAAACTACAGAAAAAACTCACACTCCGGGAGCCGGTTCCACCAGCCGGCTCCCGGTGCTGAGCTGACCGCCGCCAGGGAGGCGGTGGAAGCCAGCATCAATTCCCTCTGGGCCGCCGTGGAAGCCGATGCCCGCGCCCGCATGGCCTGAGCATAGTACACCGCCACCCCATCCCCGCCCCGCAGCCTCCCCGCTGCGGGGCGTTTTTTACAAAGGCATGGGGCGGACAGGCAAAAAAAGCGTGACTTTTGGCAGTCAGGCGGTATAATATCCGCGACAAGAATACTCCCGAATTATGAAATACCAGGGACTTTATACTGCGATTGTTACCCCTTTCAAGGATGGTCAGGTGGATTATGAGGCATTCAAGGCTTTGATTGAAGCCCAGATTGCCGGCGGTGTGGATGGCATTGTACCCATGGGCACCACGGGTGAATCCCCCACCGTAAGCACTGAAGAACACCTCGACATCATCCGCGTGTGCATCGAGACTGTGGCCGGCCGCTGCCAGGTGATTGCCGGCACCGGCGCCAACTGCACCGCCGAAGCCATTGAAATGACCAAAGCCGCTGCCGCCATGGGGGCAGATGGCACGCTGCAGGTCTGCCCGTACTACAACAAGCCCAACCAGGAGGGCGTGTACCAGCACTTCAAGGCCATAGCCGAAGCCACCGACCTGCCCATCATCCTTTACAGCATCCCCGGCCGCAGCGGCATTGAAATTGCCGTGGATACCGTGGCCCGCCTGGCTGCAGACTGCCCCACCATCGTGGCTATTAAGGAAGCCGGTGGCAGCGTGGAGCGCGTGAACCAGCTAGTGCAAGCCCTACCCGCCGACTTCGCCGTACTGAGTGGTGATGACGGCCTGACCGTACCCTTCATTTCCTGCGGTGCTGTGGGTCTGGTCTCCGTGACCTCCAACGTGGCCCCGGCAGAAATGAAAGCCCTGGTGGATGCCGCCCTGAGTGGCGATGGCAGGAAAGCTCTCGAATTGCAGAAGAAATACTACCCGCTCATGAAGGGCCTCATGTCTCTGGATGTGAACCCGGTGCCGGTGAAGGCCGCCCTGGCTCTGCGTGGAGATATCGGCTGGGATATCCGCCTGCCGCTCGTACCGCTGGCCGAGGAGAAACACGGCAAGCTGGCCGACCTGCTCAAGAGCTTTAACCTCCTTTAAGCCTATATGTTGAAAATTCTCGTTACCGGCATTTCCGGCCGCATGGGCCAGACCGTCAAACAGGCGGTGGAGCTGAACGACGCCACCGAAATGGCCTCCACGCACGATGTGGGGCAGGATATTGCCGCTGCCATGAGTGCAGCGGATTGCGCCATCGATTTCTCCTTCCACGGTTTCACCCCAGAGCTGCTGGCCACCGCCGTGGCACAGGGCAAGCCGCTGGTCATCGGCACCACCGGCCACACCGATGAGGAACGCGCCGCCATTGCCGAAGCCGCGAAGCAGATTCCCATCGTCTTTGCCTCGAACTACTCCGTGGGCGTGAACACGCTCTTCTGGCTCACCCGCAAGGCTACCCAGATTCTCAAGGATTACGATATCGAAATCATCGAGATGCACCACCACCACAAGCTCGATGCCCCCAGCGGCACCGCCCGTACCCTGGCCGAGGTGGTGTGCGAGGAAACCGGCATGGATTACAACAAGGATGTGATGCATGGCCGCGAGGGGCTGGTGGGCGCCCGCCCGCAGCGCCAGATCGGCATGCACTCCATGCGCGGTGGCGATGTGGTGGGCGACCACACCGTGATGTACGCCACCGATGGCGAACGAGTGGAACTCACCCACAAGGCCTCCAGCCGCATGACCTTTGCCGGTGGCGCGGTGCGCGCCGCTCTCTGGCTGGCCGATAAGCCCGCCGGGCTGTACAATATGCAGGACGTTCTCGGTTTCACCGACTAACCCCCATGGCTGCCGCTGCAACCATGCGCCGCTGTGTCTTATCCCTGGGTTCCAACCTGGGGGACAGGCTGGCCGTGCTTGAATCCGCCTGCGATTACCTGGCCGATGTCTTTGGCGGGTTGCGCCTTTCCCAGGTCTACGAGACCGAACCCGTGGGCTGCCCGGAGGGCTCGCCCTTTTACCTGAATGCCTGTGTGGAGGTGGAAACCGACATGCCGGCAGAGGAGATTCTGCAGCTCTGCCTGCGCATTGAGGCAGAGCTGGGCCGCACCCGAAGCGGAGAATACGGCGAAGCCCGCACCTGCGATATCGACCTCATCTGCTGCGGCAGTGAAACCGCTGCCACCCCACAGCTCACCCTGCCCCACCCGCGGGCGCATGAGCGGGAATTTGTGCTGCGCCCGCTCTGCGACATAGACCCGCAGCTCGTCCTGCCCGGACAGACGCAGACAACGGCTCAGTTGCTTGCCGCCTTGCCCGCCGGGCCAGCCGTGACCCCCTACCCCCTTTGATTTACCCATGACCACGAGTGAAAAAATTGCCGTCATTCAGGCAAAAATGGGCAAAGCCCCCATCTCCCAGCTCACCGCCTACGATTACCCCACCGCCCGCATGCTGGACGAAGCCGGCATTGACATGATACTGGTGGGTGATTCGCTGGGCATGACCATGCTGGGCTACCCGGATACCACCCACGTGACCCTGGCGCACATGCTGCACCACGGCGAATGCGTGGCGCGCGGCGCGAAGAACGCGCTGGTGATTCTGGACATGCCCATTCACACCTTTGACTCACCCGAACAGGCAGTCGAAAACGCCCGCAAGCTCATGGAAACCGGAGTGGATGCCGTGAAACTGGAGGGCGGGGCTTCCAAGGAAGCCGAAATCCGCGCCATTGTACAGGCGGGTATTCCCGTACAGGCCCATATCGGCCTGTTGCCCCAGAAAGTAAAGGAAGAAGGTGGCTACAAGATGAAGGGCAAGACGGATGCCGAGGCCGCCCTGCTCATGGCCGATTTGGAGGCCGTGGTGCGCGCAGGTGCCTTCTCGGTGGTCATTGAATGCACGCGCCACAGCGTGGCCGCGCAGCTCACCGCAGCCAGCCCGATTCCCACCATCGGCATCGGTTCCGGCCACGGCACCTGCCATGGCGAAGTGAGCGTATTCCACGACCTCGTGGGCGGCTTCCCCTGGTTCATCCCCAGTTTTGTACAGCCCAAGGCCAACATTTCCGCCGCCATCATCCGCGGCGTAACCGAGTGGAAAAACGAGCTGCAGATACCGCAGGCATAAGTACAAGGCACAAAGTACAAAGGACAAATTGAAAGGCTGCGCGCCTCCGGCGCAGGGAATTTCACCAATTGTACTTCCAGATAATTTATTGCGGCAGATTTCCGGCAACAATGGCGCGCTGTTCAAACCAGCGCGCTTTCTGCTCGCTGACAGGAAGTGATAATGCTCCCATACGCCCTGCGCGATACGCCCCGGCACAGGCAGCACAGGCGGCAGAATTTCCACGCAAGGCCTGCAGATGCAATGTTACAGCCTGGGCATAATCAGTCGCAAATTGCACCATAGGGGCTTGCGGATTCAGCTGTTGCAGCCAGGCCAGCAGCAACACCCGGCCCAGCTCGGCATCCTCCGCCAGCAGAGCCGCCTGCCAGGTATCACCGCCCGCAGCCTGAAGAGCCGGTTTACCGGTTCTGACCGTCTGCCAGATACGCGCCATTTCCGCCGTATCAAGCGTAACGGGCTCGCGGGTATCCAGCAGGGATGCCTGAGCCACGGCCACCACAACACATAGAAGCAGAAAGATACGCCTCATTATCTGCGATTAGCGGAACGACGGGCAAAATGGTGGGTCATCACCGTCCAGAGCTCCTGCATGTTTTCTGATTCAAAGTACGGCTGCTTCATCATTTCCCACATCACGGCACTCACCTTGTTCTGTGCGCGGGCCAGTTCCTCCAGCTGAGCATCGGTGCCATGCAGTAGCGGACGCAGATAGGCAAACTTATTCATGAGCTTCTTCTTCACCTCCTTGGCACTCTTGGCATCAGAAACAGTCTTGAGCATTGTTTCAGCCTCGGTCAGGGCCTTGATTTCCTCCGTAAACGGCTTATCAAGCTTGGCAGAGGGCGAGAAGTCCTCATCATCCTTAGCAGACAGCGGAGAGGGGGTCACCAGGGCAAGCCCCACGGCGGCGGAAAAGAAAAGCAGGAAATGGCGCATAGCGTTTGAAATCATGTTCAGGTGAAGAATAGCACACAGACACCCGGCTGTCAAACGGTAAGAAATGAACGCCCCCTAATTTTGCGGCACAATGACAAACCCCTGACTTGTTCCGCAGACGGCACGGGGAGATAATGCACCCAGCAATGCATACCACCACAAACAGAACAGCCCCCCGCTGGCAGCAATTGCAACTCTGGGGGCTGGATGTCCCCCTTGCGGCCTTATGCTGGTCAGTAGGCTGCGCAGCACTTCTGCAGATAACCATGATTACCGTGGGCCCTATGCTGCTGGTAGCAGCCGGGGTATGGTGGTGTGTCATGTTCACCCGGCTCCGCGCAGCGCTCCGGGATGAAACAGCCTGGCAAGCCGGCTTTTACCGCATGCACCTGGCACCCATAGCAGGGCTGATGGCAGGCGTGGCTTTGTCCATTGGTTGGATTATATGCTGCCGGGTGGGAATGTCGCTGATGCACTATCTGGCCATACCGCTGCTGCTGTTCTACACATCGTGTTTATTCAACACTCCGGCATTTACCCAGGCCCGCATGTTGCTGCAGGGGCTGGCGCTGGGCGCCGCCTGTGCTACTCCGGCATTTTACTACAGTTTCACCCTCAGCTGGGCGCACATGATAACCACCGGGCCCGTATGGTATCTGGGGATATTGTTCTACCTGCTGCTGCGTGAGCGGCACCGCCTGTGCCACGACAACGGCAACGCCCGGGAGGTGGTCATCAACACCATTATCCTGATTGCCCTGCTTTCCGTAGCTCTTGTTTCCGGAGTAACAGCCCCGCTCTTTGAACGGACGCTCTGCATCACCATCGCCATCGGCGCAGGATGCCTGCAGGGCTTTTCGCGGCTCAGCGCACTCACCACGCCTCAAAACGCGCTGGCCTTCAGCTGGCCGTGCATAGCGCTTCCTGCCCTGCTGGGCATTTACCTCTACGCACCGCACAGCTGGTAAAAATCATTCTCCCAGCACCGCTGCAAGATTCGCCGCCACGTTGCGGAATGCGGCCGACACCGGATTCGTCTCCGGGTTCTCCAGCGCCACCGGTGAGCCTTCGTCGCCACATGCGCGAGTCTGAGTATCCAGAGGCAGCTTACCCAGCAGCGGCACGCCGAGCCTGGCCGCTTCCCGCTCACCACCGCCCTCACCGAAGATGTGGTAAATCCGGTTATCGCTGGGGCAATGGAAGTAACTCATATTCTCGATGATGCCCAGAATGGGTGTATCCACACGCTGGAAGAGGCCCACGGCCTTGCGGGCATCGATGAGCGCCACCTCCTGCGGTGTGGTCACAACAAGCGCTCCGGCCAGAGTCACCGTCTGCACAATCGTCAGCTGAATATCACCCGTGCCGGGGGGCATATCCAGAATCAGGAAATCAAGGCCACCCCACTCCACATCGCGCAGGAATTGCTGAACGTAGCGGGTAGCCAGCGGGCCACGCACCGCCAGCGGCGTATCACCATCCACCAGCAGAGCCATGGAAAGCAGCTTCACGCCGTGTGCCTCCACCGGCAGAAACTGCTCCTTATCGCTGCAGCCGGGGCGTTCAGTAGTGCCGAACATCAGCGCCATAGAGGGGCCATACAAATCCAGGTCAAGCAGGCCGACCTTGTAGCCAAGTTTTGCCAGAGCCACCGCAAGGTTGGCAGACACGGTGCTCTTGCCCACACCGCCCTTGCCGGAAGCCACGGCAATCACGTGCTTCACGCCCGGCACGCTGGATTTCCAGTCGTTCGGGTTATCGCCTTCCTCGCGCTCTACCTTTTTCTGTTCCGGGGCTCGGTGTTCCATGTTCACATCATGCGAGCTGACGCCGGGCAACTCCTGCAGCACACTCATCACGCGCTCGTAGATATAGCGCGGCACATCAGAATTTTTGCTTTCCACACGCAAATCCACCACTACGCGCCCCTCCGGAGTCACCTGAATATTCTTTACCAGACCAAAGGCCACAATATCGCGGCTGAAACCGGGGTATTTCACCGTGGTAAGCGCCGCGCGCACCAGTTCCGGGGTCAATGACGTGTTGCTCATGTGTTCATTCTAGCATCGGGAGCATCACTAGGCAAGCCCAACATTTGTCTTGCCGGAGCGGCGGCCTTGGTGTACACTCCAGACATGATGAATATACTCGTTACCGGCGGCACCGGATTCGTGGGTGCCAATCTCTGCCACCGCCTCATTGCAGACGGCCACCGCGTCATCTGCCTGGATAATAACTACACCGGCTCGCTGGATAACGTGCGCGACCTTCTGGACAACCCGCGCTTCACCTTTGTGGAGCACGATGTCATCTTCCCCTACGACTGCCCGGAAAAGCTTGACCGCATCTACAACCTGGCCTGCCCGGCCTCTCCCCCTGCCTACCAGGGGGACCGCTCCATCTTCACCACCAAAACCTGCGTATTCGGAGCCATCAACATGCTGGAACTGGCGAAAAAGAACGGCGCCCGAATCCTGCAGTCCTCAACCTCCGAGGTATACGGCGAACCGCTCGTGCACCCGCAAGTGGAAAGCTACCGGGGCAATGTGAACCCCATCGGTATCCGCGCCTGCTACGATGAAGGCAAGCGCTGCGCCGAAAGTCTCTTCTTTGACTACCACCGTCACGAAGGGGTGGATATCCGCGTTATCCGCATTTTCAACACCTATGGCCCGCTCATGGACCCGAATGATGGCCGCGTGGTTTCCAATTTCATCTGCCAGGCGCTGCGTGGCGAGGACATCACCATTTACGGCGAAGGCCAGCAGACCCGCTCATTCCAGTACATCGATGACCTCATCGAAGGCATGGTGCGTATGATGGAAAACCCCCAGGGCTTCACCGGTCCGGTGAATCTGGGCAACCCGGGAGAATTCACCATCCGCCAGCTGGCCGACATGGTGCTGCAGAAAATCCAGACCGGCAGCAAGCTGGTGCAGCGCCCCCTGCCCTCGGACGACCCCACCCAGCGCCGCCCGGAAATTTCCCTGGCGGGTGAAATGCTGGGGTGGAAACCCACCATTCCGCTCAGCGATGGGCTCGACCGCACCATCGCCTACTTCCGCAAGCGCATCGGCAAGTAAGCCTCAGCCGCGCAGCTGGCTTTCAAACTGTCGGAACTGGATGGCCTCAAACAAGTGGGCATCCGTCGGAGCGTCGCATCCTGCTAAATCAGCAATCGTGCGAGCCACGCGCAAAATGCGGTCGAACGCGCGGGCAGAAAGTCCCAGCTGAGCCACGGCATCCAGCAGCATCTGCTGCTGTGCGGGGGAAAGCGGGCAGACCTGCCGCAGCTTCTTGGTGCTGAGGCGGGCATTGCACACCGCCCCGGTTTCTGCATAGCGCCGCATCTGGCGGGCGCGGGCAACCACCACGCGGGCGCGTATGGCGGCACTGCTCTCACCATCTGGCTTGGAAAGCAGACTGGCCGGAGCCACAGGCGGCACTTCTATCACCATATCAAAGCGGTCCAGCAAGGGACCGGAAATCTTCTTGCGGTACCGGGCCACATCCGCCGGTGAGCAGCGGCAGCGGTGGGTCGCATCCCCCAGGTATCCGCAGGGACACGGGTTCATGGCCGCGATGAACATGAAGGAACAGGGAAAATCCATGCTGCCGCTGGCGCGGGAAATGGTCACGTGACCGCTCTCCAGCGGCTGACGCAGCGTTTCCAGTGTGCGGCGGGCAAACTCCGGCAGCTCATCCAGAAAAAGCACGCCATGGTGGGCCAAGGAGATTTCCCCCGGGGAAATGTTCGAGCCACCACCCATGAGCCCCACATCAGAAATCGTGTGATGCGGGCTGCGGAACGGGCGGTGAGTCAGCAGACCGCCCGTGCGCGGCAGCAGACCGCAGACCGAGTGAATCTTGCTGGCTTCCAGCGCTTCCTCCTGGGTGAGCGGGGGCAGAATTGTAGGCAGCCGGCTGGCCAGCATACTCTTGCCACTGCCTGGGCTGCCGCACATCAGCAGATTATGACCACCGGCAGCAGCAATCTCCATAGCACGGCGTGCATACGGCTGGCCTTTCACCTCATCAAAATCCACCTCTGCCGGCAGCGGCGGCATATCGGCTGGCAATTCATACGGAGCATACTTTGCCGGGTTCACCAGCACATCCCAGGCCTCGCGCAGCGTCTCCACCGCATAGACGGTCAACCCATCCACCACGGCAGCCTCGGCGGCATTCTCCGGCGGTACCATCATGAACTTGCGCCCGGCATCTCTCGCCGCCACGGCCAGAGGCAGCACGCCGCGCACCCCGCGCACCATGCCATCCAACGCCAGCTCACCCACCAGGCACCAATCGCCCAGCCCCTCGGGCACGCGGCGTTTGAAAGCATCGGGCATATCGCGGTAATTCACCTGAATAGCAATTTCCAGAGCCAGGGCAATGGGTAAATCAAAGCCCGGGCCTTGCTTGCGCACATCGGCCGGGGCGAGATTCACAGTGACATTCATCCCCCCCGGACGGAAGAACGAGCTGTTATCCAACGCGGCGGTAACACGCTGCACGCTTTCGCGCACAGCGGCGTCAGGCAGACCGACCACGGCCATACGCCCCACATCCTCCACCGGGCGGGTATCCACCTCCACCTGCACCTCATAGCCGTTGATACCCTCAACCGCCGCTGAATATAAACGCGTAATCATCGCTATTTCACTATTACTCTTGACCCAACTTCCAGCTTCTCAAACAAAACGGCAGCGGCCTCCTCCGGCACGCGCACGCAGCCGTGCGAATCGGTATCGCGCCGCACTTTGCCCACATGCATGCCGATGGGGCCGTTGAACCGCATCCAGTACGGCATATCCGCCCCCTCGAACACAGCTCCCGGTGGTGGCGTATCCTCCGCCGAAACTCCCCGCTGCAATACGCTTGAGCCATCACTGCTCATAAATGAGCCATAACGGTTAGAACGATGCTCGCGTATCTTCTGGGTCACGCGGAATTTGCCTTTCGGTGTTTCTGAGCCGCCTACTCGCCCGGAACAAATCGGAAAGTCCATAGCGATGCTTCCATCGATATACAGGCGACCGCGCTGCTCCGTAAGCAGGAATTCCACATGTGATTTTTCCGGGGCGTATTGCTCAAGGGCAGAGCCGCGCCACATATCACGCGTTGAGCGGTAGTCCGGGGCGGCAATAAAATCCTCAAAGGTATACGCCACGCGCTTGTGGCGCGCCAGTTCCTCCAGGCGGTCGCCCTCGGCCCGGTACCAGGCCTGCAAATCCACCGGCGATTCCTGCGCACATGAAGCCAGCAGCAGCGCCATTGCTGAAAAAAACCGTCTCATACCCGGTAGTTGGCAATGCGGGCTGCAAATTCCTTGGGAAGAATCGCTTCCACGATGGCATCATTCCCCTCATACTCGGTGTTGAGTACCTTACCATCGCGGTGCATGATGGCGATGATGCGGCTCTCTGCCAGCGGAATGCGGTAGGTCTGGCGCTCCACGCGATGCGAAAGCATCTCCACACAGGCTGCCATGAGGGCATCCACCCCCGTGTTCTCCAGCACGCTCATGGTCAGGCTGGGGCAATCCACCTTGGCAGAAAGGGCAGACAGCGTCACCTCGCGCACCTCCCCGGGAATCAAATCGCACTTGTTCCAGACCACCACCATGGGTTTATCCTGAGCGCCCAGGCTGTTGAGCACCTCGCAGGTAGTCTCGTAGTGGCGCAGGGCATCATCATCGCTCGCATCCACCACCTGAATCAGGAAATCAGCCAGCACAGCCTCCTCCAGCGTAGATTTAAAGGCCTCCACCAGGCGGTGCGGCAGGTTGCGGATAAAGCCCACGGTATCAGTAAGCACCAGGGGCTGGCCATCCGGCAGCTCAATCTTGCGGCTGGTGGTATCCAGCGTAGCAAAAAGAATATTCTGCGCCAGCACCCCTGCCCCGGTAATCAGGTTCAGTAAAGAACTCTTACCGGCATTCGTGTAGCCGACAATGGCCGCAGTCGGAATCCCCTGGCGGGTGCGTTCCTTGCGCTGGGTGCCACGCTGGCGGCGCACCACTTCCAGCTCGTTGCGAATAGCCTCAATCCGCTCGCGGGCCAGGCGGCGGTCCACCTCAATCTGTTTTTCACCCTCACCGCGGGCAGCTGCGCCGCCCCCTTTGCCACCGCCGCTGCCGCCTCGCTGGCGGTCCAGGTGCTGCCACATGCCAGCCATACGCGGCAGAGCATACTGCATGCGCGCCAGGTCCACCTGCATCACGGCCTCGCGGGTGCGGGCACGCTTGGCAAAGATATCCAGGATGACCTCCTCGCGGTCAATCACGGTGACATTAGTCAGCTTTTCCCACTCGCGCTGCTGGCTGGGCGAAAGAAGGTTATCAAAAATCAGACAGTCAGCATTCAGCTCCTCCACCCGGGCGCGGATTTCCTCAGCCTTGCCGATGCCGCACAGGTACTTGGCCTGAATTTCGCGGGTGAACTCCAGCATGGTACCCACAATCCCGATGCCGAGATTGCTCACCAGGTCTTCCAGCTCTGCCAGCAGAGCGGTGCGCTCGCGCCGGGAATCCCCCGGCATGCCCAGCCCGACCAGCAGGGCACGCTCTACCATCTCCGGCTTTTCGCGAATTTCAAACGACATGGCAACCGGCCGATTTTATGCTTTACTCAAAGCTGCGGGAGGATGACACCGGCACATCGCGCAGGGCATCCGGGCTGTATGAATTGCAAGAGCAGTTACCACAGGAGGAAAGAGCCAGCAGCGCTGCGGCCGATACCACAATGAAAGAAAGCGTCTTCATGCGTTCTATTGAAACGCAAAAAGACGCTTTTTTCAAGCACAAAGTGAGCCAGAAAAACTCAGTGCGGCAGCTGGTTCATAATAGATTGCTCTTTCTCCTCTTCGAGAGCTTTGATGCGTTCCAGCGCGGCATCAATATTTTCGCAGACATTTTCCGAATGCAATTCACTGAGGAAAGGAGAATCGCGGCGGATAACCTTCCAGGGTTGTTTCTGCACACCGCAGAGCAGCAGGGTTACATTGCGACGCTGGCAATAGGCCAGGAAATCCTCCAACGCGTGCAGGCCGGAAGCATCCAACGCCGGCACAAGGCGCATGCGCAGCAGGACGTAATCCACATCGCGCCCGATATTGCGGAACACCCGGTCCTTGAACTGCTCCACAGCCCCGAAAAAGAACGGGCCTTGCACATCAAAGATTTCCACGTTATCCGGCACGTGGCGCAGGTAGCGGGAGCGGGAGGGCTGTTCCTCGGGGTCTTCGCCCTCCACCTCGCGGGAAATGGATTCCACGTTGCTGATCTGTGCCATGCGGCCAATGAAGAGCAAAGCTGCCAGCACCACGCCCACCTCTACTGCCACCACCAGGTCAATCAACACGGTCAGGATGAACGTGAGGCAAAGCACCACAGCATCCTGCCGGGGCCCCTTGAGCAGATGGGTAAAAGTGGATACCTCAGCCATATTCCAGCACACAATCAGCAGAATTCCCGCCAGCGCCGCCAGCGGCACCATGGCGGCGTACTGCCCGGCCAGCATCAGGATAAGCAGCAAAGTAATGGCATGAATGATACCAGCAATGGGGGATTTACCACCGGCGCGAATGTTAGTAGCGGTGCGCGCAATGGCTCCCGTTGCAGGAATACCGCCAAACAGAGCGGAAGCCATGTTGCCCACACCCTGCCCGATAAGCTCAGTGTTCGGGTGGTGGCGGGAACCGGTCATACCATCGGCCACGCTGGCGCTCAGCAGAGATTCTATAGCTGCCAGCAGCGCAATCACAAAAGCCGGCTGCACCAGCTGCGGCAGATTTTTCCAATCCACCTCAGGCAAACCGGGCATAGGCAGTCCCTGCGGCAATTCTCCAAAACGGGAGCCTATCGTTTCCACCGGCAGATTGAAACATTGGCACACCACGGTACTCACCAGCATACCAACCAGCATGAATGGAGAGCGAGGCAGCAGCCGCTTCGTCATGAGTATGACCGCTACTGTCAGCACTGAAAGCCCCAGCGCCCAGTAGTTCATCGTGTGGAAATACTCAAAATAACATTGCCACTTGGCTATAAACTCAGCCGGTACAGCTTTATCAATCTGCAGACCAAACAAGTCCTTTATCTGAGTGCAGAAAATTGTGACCGCAATACCACTCGTAAAACCGGTAGTCACCGGGTATGGAATAAACTTGATGAGGGACCCCATGCGGCAGATACCGAATATAACCAGGAACAACCCGGCCAGTAGTGTGCACATTACCAGTCCGCTGAAACCAAAGCTCCCCACCACTCCCGATATCAGCACCACAAATGCGCCGGTGGGGCCGCCAATCTGGAACTTGCTGCCTCCCAGCAACGATATCAGGAAACCGGCCACCACAGCCGTTATCAATCCGGTGGAAGGGGTGATTTCGCTGCTACCACAGGCAATAGCAAATGCCATAGCCAGCGGCAAAGCTACCACACCTACTGTGAGCCCGGCTCCCAGGTCGGAAAGGAATGTCTTGCGATTATAGTCCTTAAGCGAACTTACAATACTCGGCGCATGCATAACTAACAAGTTATATACGCCCGCCCCTTGCCCTTGTAAAGACAAATCCGTAATTTTCCCTGCTACCTGCACGAAAAAACGCCATCCGGGCTCAGAATCCGGATGGCGGTAAGTTTGCGTTGTTGTTATGCGTACAAATTAACGGCCTCTGGCAGCACGCAGTACATCCACAGCGCGCATATTGCCCTCATCCAGCGCTTTGTCCAGCGCGTTTTCGCCTTCCTCATCAACTGCGTCCAGATTAGCTCCGGCTTCTATCAACAGCTTCAATACCGGGACACTTCCCTCATCTGCTGCTTTCATCAAAGCGGTCTCGCCATCTTCATCACAGACGTTTACCGAGGCACCGGCATCCAGCAGCAGTTTCACTATAACAGCGTTCCCGTCTTCTGCTGCCATCATCAGCGCAGTCTCGCCGTCCTTATCTACGGCATTCACATTGGCTCCGGCGGCTAGAAGTCGCTTTACTTCCTCCACCATCCCTCGGTCTGCTGCTTTCATCAGGTAAGTTTCGCCCTCATGGTCTACCCAGTTTACGTCCTGAGCTGTGGCGTTGCCAGTCATGCCAATGCTTACGCCAATGGCAAGAATGGAGAAAGCCAGTTTTTTCAGCGTTGTTGTCTTCATGATTGCTTTTTCCTTTCTATTGCTTGGGGTTGTTCTCAAATTAGCAGATTCTTCCACATCTTGCAATAAAAAAACCTCCTCCTGACATACTTTTTCCTATCTTTTTTGTAGTTTTTCGTTAGTTTTGGAATTAAACACCTAACAATCGAACAGCCCCCTGGTTCATGTAGCATTCTTTTCCCATAGCCCGGCGTCTCCGCATTATCGTTCTAAGCCTCAGTTCTGCCCCTCTTCGCAATGGAGTATTTTCTGAAATACTCAGCGAGAATCACACAGCATTTTCCATGCTCTGAGTCAGGGTAACCAGCAGAAGAGAAATGATGCAAGGCTCGCCTCTCTGACCTCTATATGGCTACCTCAGTGCATTTTCTCAAGGTAGAACGGGGAACTTACGCGCTGCAAGATTGACAGTCCGGCATAAAAATGGCAAGATAAGCGGGATGAAACGGATAGCGCGATTGGTAGTACTGCTGCTGATACCCCTGCTCTGCGTGAGCTGTGGGGAATCAGACCAGAAGAAGCGCGACCGGGCAGCCCAGTTCACCACGTCTACCAAGCCGGCGCCGAACCCGCAGCGCGAATCGCTACAGGCGCTCATCCGCACAGACAAGCAAGTGCCAGCAACACTGCACGGGAACCCGCGTTTCAAGCTGTACAGCGTGTACGAAGGGCAGGATATGCGGCAGGTGACGGAGGTATCGGGGCGCACGCTGCTGCTTTGCTTCACGGCACCGTGGTGCCGCCACAGCAACGCCATGCGCAAATCGCTGCAGCAACTGGCAGAAATGGAAAAAGGCGGGGTACAGGTGGTCGAGATTGATGCCGATGCCTATCCCACGTTGGCCAATGATTACAACCTGACCAAGGTACCAACCACCATTTTCTACACCGAGGGGGTAAAACTGCGCAGCATTGAGGGCGCCTACACGGCAGACAGCCTCCAGCGCTATCTGCATGCCCTGCTCACGCAGAGCGATCCGGGCTCGTAACCTTTCAAATAACACACACACAAACATATGCGATTCCTCACAGGATTACAGCCCAGCGGGCAACTTCACATCGGTAACTACTTTGGAGCCATTGAACCCGCCGTGCGTCTTCAGGAAAAAGGCGAAGCCTTTTACTTCATTGCCAACTATCATGCCATGACCACCATGGAAAGCGCCGGGAAACTGCGCGAAAACACACGCGGTCTGGCGGTGGATTTCCTGGCCTGTGGTCTTGATCCGGAAAAGGCGGTATTCTTCGCCCAGTCTGCGGTACCGGAGGTGAATGAACTGGCCTGGATTCTTTCCACCCTGTGTCCCATGGGGCTGCTGGAGCGCTGCCACTCCTACAAGGACAAGGTGGCCAAGGGATTTGCGGCCAGTCACGCCCTCTTCGCCTACCCTGCTCTCATGGCGGCGGATATCCTGCTGTATGATTCCGATGCTGTACCCGTGGGCAAAGACCAGAAGCAGCACCTGGAGGTGACCCGCGACCTGGCCGGCAAAATTAATGACACTTTCGGCGAAGGGCTGCTGAAGATGCCCGAAGCCATCATCAGCGAAACCACGGCTGTAGTCCCTGGGCTGGATGGCCAGAAGATGAGCAAGAGCTACGGCAACACCCTGCCCATCTTCGGCGAGGAAAAGACGCTCCGCAAGCTTATCAACAAGAAAGTGGTGACTGATGCCACCCCGCTGGAAGCCCCGAAGCCCACGGAAAATTCCATTATTCTGGCGCTTTACAAGCTTTTTGCCACGCCAGAGCAATACCAGGCCATGGTAGACGCCCACCACGCCGGCGGCATTGGCTACGGCCAGTTCAAGAAAGACCTGTTTGAGGCATACTGGGAATACTTCCGCGCAGCCCGCGAGAAGCGCGAGTGGATTCTCGCCCACCCGGAGTATGTGGATGATGTACTGAACACCGGCGGCGCCCGCGCCCGCGAGGAAGCTGCCAAGGTGCTCACCCGCGTGCGCCAGGCGGTGGGTCTTGGCTGGTTATAACCGGCCGGTATCGGTTTACCCTTTTAGCGGCTTATTACAATATGCAATAAAGCAAGCATCGGGAATTCCACATTCCCGATGCTCGTTTTTTATTCCCGCTTTTCTCCGCAGATGGTGCCATGCCTCTGCCGGGACATGATATCAGCTCCGCTTCGCCCGGGCATCGGCGGTGGAACACGGAGCCGCGGGCAAACCGGCAGCATTCACCAGATTGGGAGATACAAAAGTTGCCCAGCCGTAACGCACGTAACGGGGAGCTCGTACCCCCTCCGCCGAGAGTATCACCTTCTCCCCCCTTATTATGCCTGCAGCCGGCCGGAATTTTTTATCAGCTCCGGCAATTTCGAAACAGGCAGGGGCTGCGCCATCGGTTGTTCTAAGTCCGGCGGCATTCCTGAAACTTACCTCCAGCTTGCCCCCCCAGGCCCTTACGCGGGAAATCTCCGGTCCGCAGGCAACAATATCCCGGCCGTACACCATGCTCAACGCGGTAGCGGCCAGGCGCTCACCCACTTCCACCTTGCGCGGCGGGTGCACATCTGCATTCGTGGAGCCCAAATCCAGCGTCACCACACAGCCAACTGCAGGCATTTCCTCTGCCACCTCAGCCTGCACCTGGCGGAAATCCGGCCAATGGGCTCGCAACGGGCGTTTATCATTAATGCGCGGCAACTGTACCTGCAGGAAAGGCAGCTCATCATTCCCGAGCTTTTCCCGCCAGGATTCGATAAGTGTCATTAAAAGCTTCTTATTCTGAGCATTATCGTACACCTCGGCGTCAGATTCACCCTGATACCAGATAACACCGGCCACGGGGAATCTCTCCCACGGCTTAATACCGGTCTCATACAGATAAGCCGGGGCATAGGGATGCAGCGTGGGGTCTGCCTTGCCCATATTGAATTTCGCGCGCCCGCGAACCCACGGGCCTGCGTATTTGCTTTCCAGCCAGCCGGCTCCGCGGCAACAGGGAAACTCCCTGTTCACGCGGTCGCGGGGAATCCACGCCAGCATCTCTGAGCCACCCAGCGAGGCGTGGATGATACCCACCGGCACCTTCAACTCCCGCTGCAAAGCCTGCCCGAAATAATACCCCACTGCGCTCATACGCGGCGAGGTGGTAGGCGAGCTCACCGCCCACCTGCCCTCAAACAGGCGCTTTTCCGTAACCCGCTTAATTTGCTCTGCACTGTAAGGAGCGGGATTCGGATTTGCCATGGGTTCGCTGTGGTGAAAGCGCAACTGCTCATTGGAGGATTGTGCAATATCGGCCTGGCCGCCACCCGGGGTCTGGTTGAGCCGCCAGAGCATGTTCGACTGCCCGCTGGCTATCCACACCTCCCCCACTACCACATTCCTGACCGTTGCTGAACCGCTTTCCTGGCTCGCGACCAGTTCCTGCCCGGTTGCGTTGGCCTCCATGGGCTGCAACCCGGCCATCCAACGCGTTCCCTTTACCATGGCTTTCACCGTCTGTCCGTTAAAACTCACCGTTACCGGCTCCCCCGGCTTGTCCGTCTTCCCCCGAACTACTATCTTCTGCCCGCGCTGCAACACCATGCCATCCCCATAGATGGCATCGAACTCCACCGCGCTCATCCCGGGCAACGCCCCTGCCAGCAGTATTCCAAGCAAACGTTTCATGGCTATTTTCCTACCACAAAACAGGGATTAAAGGAAGTAAATTTTTCATAAAAGTGACTTAAAACACGAATTTTTGAAATTCGGAGCAAATTCCGCTTGACTAATAAGCCGATATGCTGTATATATCCGGCCCACAAAGTTATGGCAAAGAAAAGCTGGATTGAAAGAAACAAGAAGAAGGCAGCTGTCGCGGCTCGTTATGCAGACCTCCGCGCCAAGCTGAAGGCAGAAGGCGACTACATCGGTCTGACGATGCTGCCGCGCAACGCTTCCCCCGTGCGTCTCGTGAACCGCTGCGAGCTGACTGGCCGTCGTCACGCTTTCCTGCGTCGTTTCCATCTTTCCCGTATCGCCTTCCGCGAGCTGGCCAACGCCGGCATGATTCCGGGCGTAACCAAGTCCAGCTGGTAAGTCCTGATATAGGCTTGACAATTTTTCTGCGCGGGCTATCCTATATGGACTAGCCCGCGTTGCTATATATACCAGATGCCGATATACGAATACATTTCCGAGAACCCGGAAGACCCGGAGCGATCATGCCGCATGTGCCGCAAGGGCTTTGAATTGATGAGGCCGGCAGACAGAGCCCCGCTTACACACTGCATGTACTGCAAGAACCCGGTACGCAAGAAAATCGGCAATGTGAATGTACCGAAAATCACCGCCCCGCTCTCCATCAGCGATGCGAAGAAAGCCGGATTCACCGTAATGCAGAAGCGGGATGAAGGCGTGTACGAAAAGCTTTAATAACCTGGAATCATGCAATTCTTTTTAACCCCTGAGGAAATAGCACAGCTGGAGTGGAGCTACCCCGGCGTAGGCGAGATTGTACTTTTTATCGTCGGCATCAGCTTTTTCCTGTTTCTGAATGCCTTTTTTGTAGCAAATGAATTTGCATGTGCGCGAGTGCGCGAGAGCCAGCTGGTCGAGGATAGCGGCGACACGAAAGCGCAGGCGCACCGCCGCCGCACGGCCAAACACATTGTACGCCACCTGGACACCTACCTCTCCGCCAACCAGGTGGGCATCACCTTTGCCTCACTAGCGCTGGGTGCCATGGGCGAACCCTTCATAGCCAGCCTGATAGAGAGCCCGCTGAGCTATTATCTGCACCTGAGTCCCACGGTGGTACACGTAATTTCCTACACCGTGGCCTATGCACTGTTCACCTTTGCGCACGTGGTGCTGGGTGAGCTGGTGCCCAAGAGTCTGGCCATTCGCAAGCCGTTGAAAATCGCGCTGATGACCGCGGTATCCATGCACCGCTTTGCGAAATCCACCAAGTGGATAATCCATTTGTTCAACAACACGGCCAACGCCATTGCGCACCGGGTGTTCGGTGTAGACCCGCACTACGAACCGAATGAAACCCACAGCGCAGAGGAAATCGCGCTCATTGTGGAAGCCAGCGGCCGCAGCAAGGAGGTAACCGAAACCGAGGCGGAAATCTCCATGAATGCGCTGGAGCTCAACGACCGCTCCGTGCGCGATATCCTGGTACCCCGCAGCCGGGTAGAGGTGCTGGATATCAACAAGAGCTTCCATGAACTGCTGGAGCAGGTTCTCACCAGCCGGCACAGTCGTTTCGCGCTGGTTTCCGGGCACCTGGACCACGCCAAAGGCTGGGTGCATGTGAAAGACGTGCTGCAGATGGTGCACAGCGGCACCGTGGATATCATGACCGAGCGCCGTGAACTCAAAGTGGTGCCCGAAACCATGAAACTGGATGTGCTGCTGGACTTCTTCTCCAAGGAACACACACATTTCGCTCTGGTGGTGGATGAATACGGCGAAGCCCAGGGTATGGTCTATCTGGATGATGTACTGGAAGAGATTGTGGGCAATGACATTCAGGACGAATTCGAGACCGAGGCCGCCCGCACCTTCTTCAAGGTGGGGAATGGGCAATATATAGCCAGCGGTTCCATTGCCCTGTTTGACCTGACTGAAGAACTGCCGGAACTGGGGGAATTCGAGAAAGACGGCGGCATATCCACCCTCAGCGGCTACATCACCGACCGGCTTGGCCACCTGCCGGAATGCAATGAGCAGATCCGCCACCGCGATTTCATTTTCACCGTCATCGGCACTGATGGGCGCCGCGTCACACAAACGCGCATCGAATATGCCCCCCTGCCCACGGAAGATGACGATGAGCTGGATGATTAACCCCGCATTCCCCCGACCATGCATATCTACGAATCCCTTTCGCTGGCGCCCACCGGCTTCACCATGGGTATGGTACTCATGCTGCTGAGTCTGTATGTACTGCTCTACCCGGAGAAATTCCGCCGGCAGCTGGGCAGCATACACGCCAAGAGCAGCGCCGGCACCGTGCTGCTGGGCATCGATTTCCTGTGGACGGCCCTGCTGCTCTTCAAGGCAGACTGGAATACGCTCTGCATGCCATTGTTTGAATTCGAGAACTTCCGCGGAATTCTGCTTATTCTTTGCCCCATAATCTGGTTTGTGATGAGCAGCATGGCAAAGGAACAACTCTTTGCCCGCGCCCTGGGTTTCTTCCTGCTGCTCATGGCCATCGTGCCCATGAGTGCTGCCTTCCTGAAAGACCCGGCCACACGCATCATCATCCCGCTCTGGTGGTATCCCGTGCTCACCGTGGCCATGTTCTGGGTGGGCAAGCCCTATCTCTTCCGCGACTGGATGAACTGGTTGGTAAAGCGCCCACGCCTCATCTCAGGCATAGCCGTGTTTAATTTCGTCTATGGCCTGACCATCTGCACCTGTGCCGGCCTCTTCTGGTAACATTTATCTGAGTTCAAGATTATGATTTCGCTGTACACCGCCGACTACGTAGTCACGCAGAATGATGCGCGGGATATCATCCGCAACGCCGCCGTAGCGGTGGAGGACGGACGCATCCTGAGCGTGGGCCATACCGACCTGCTCGAAATCCTCTTCCCGGAAAGCCGCCGCGTGGATATGGGACACGCCGTCATCATGCCAGGGCTCATCAACGCCCACACGCATGTTTCCATGAGCCTGCTGCGCGGGTATTCCGATGACAAGGCACTCATGGACTGGCTCACGCAGGATATCTTCCCGGCAGAGGCGAAACTCACCCCCGAACTGGTAGAGCTGGGTGCCATGTTCTCACTGGCAGAAATGATACGCACCGGCACCACCGCGTTCTACGACATGTACATGCACCAGCGCAGCGTATTCCGCGCGGCAGATAAGCTGGGCATGCGCGCCGTCATGGGCGAAAGCGTCACCCAGTTCTTCCCCAGCCTCACCTGCAAGAATGCCGAGGCGTATTTTGACCTCGTACGCGCCCAGGCAGAGGAATGGAAGGGGCATTCCCGCATCCGCCAGGCTATTCTGCCACATGCCCCCTACACCACCAACCCGGAACTGCTGAAAAAATGCCGCGAGCTGGCAGATGAAACGCACTCTCTCTTCGGCATGCACCTGGCAGAAACGGAAAGCGAAACCCAGACCTGTCTGCAGAGATTCGGCATGCGCCCCATTCCCTACTGCGAAAGCCTGGGGTTGCTGCAGCCGGATACGACCTTCTTCCATGTGGTGCACGCAGATGAGCGCGACCTGGAGCTGCTCTGCGAAGGCCGCTGCACCGTGGTGCACAACCCCGCCAGCAATATGAAACTGGCCAGCGGCGTGGCCCCCATCGGCGCCATGCAGCGTTACCACATCCCCGTGGCGCTGGGTACGGACGGCCCGGCCAGCAACAACGCCCAGAACATGGTGCGCGAGATGTACATGGCCAGCCTCCTCCAGAAAGTGCAGCACCTCGATTCCACCGCCTGCCCCGCCCAGATGGCGCTCGACATGGCCACGCGCGGTGGCTCCGATGCCCTGCACGAACCGCTCATCGGCACGCTGGAACCCGGCATGAAGGCCGATTTCATTGCGCTCGACCTCACCACCCCCAACATGCAGCCGGTGCACAACATTGTCTCCAACATCGTGTACGCCGCCACCGGGCTTGAAAACAAGCTCACCGTGGTCGATGGACAGGAACTCTACCGCGACGGCAAGTTCCTCACCTGCGATTATGAGGCCCTCTGCGCCGAAATGAAAGCCGTTCGCGGCTGGGAAAAGAAGTAAGTAGTGAATACCTCGGTTCTGGAAGATTTATGCTGGGCGGCCATCGATTTTGAGTCTGCCGGCACCGCACCGGGCGAGACCGATTGCCCGGTGCAGATTGGCATTGTGCGCGTGGAAAAGCTCTTTTCTGCCGAGCCGCGCCTCTTCACCAGCTACATCGCCTGCCACCGCCCGGTGCGCTGGAGCGCCGCCAGGGTGCACGGCATTACCACCGATATGCTGCGCGGTGCCCCCGCCTACACCGAACTCTGGCCGCAGATTCGCGATATGCTGCGCGGTGCAGTAGTGCTGGGCCACAACCCCGCCACAGAAAAACGCTTTCTCCGCAGCTTTCCCGGGCATGGATTCGGCCCCTGGGTTGACACGCTCGCGCTGGCACGCCAGGCAGCGCCGGATTTACCCGACCACGCCCTCTCCACCCTCTGCGATGCCCTGGGCATCACCGACCAGGTGGAGGCCATGGTCAACGACACCACCCACGCGCACTGGCACGATGCCCTCTACGACGCGGCCGGCTCCCTGCTCCTGCTACGCACCCTCGTGCAGGCACTCGGCATGCACCGCGCCACCCTCCGCGATATTGATTTCGCCGTAAGCGAGTAAATTCCTCCTCTGAGCCCGAATTGTTCGCTCTGTCTTATTTCAAATGCGTTTGCCTTGCTCGTAAATACGAGGTAAATCCCGACTCCGAATGTATGCGAAGTCGGGATTTCTTCTGATTTTCACAGAAAAATCAGGCGCGGATAGCCTTGCTCATCAGCTCTGCGGCCTTCTTACCACTCATGAGCATGCCGCCGAAAATCGGGCCCATGCGGAAGCTGCCGCTCACGCCGTTGGCGGCCATACCGGAAACAAAGAGACCGGGGTAGATTTCCTTAGTGTTTTCGATGGTGGAGCGCTCGCCCTCGGCGGCGTCCATGCTCATTTCGCCAATCACGCCGCCGGTGGCGGTGTTGAGGCGCACGCCGTTCTTGCGAGCCACAGTCTTGGCAATCTCGCAGTCGTGGCCGGTGCCATCGAGCACGGTTTTAGAGATAATGGTCAGCGGGTCAACGTGCAATCCTTCGCGCAGCACGGGGGTCCAGTTCACCACCACACCGCCCACGCGGCCCTGCTTATACACCACATCCTCCACGGAATAGCAGTTGAAGATGACAGCCCCGGCCTGCGTAGCCTTGTAGAGCAGGCCTGCTGTGGCATGCACGGAGTCGATGATATACGTTCCCTCGCGGTATGGCTTGTAGCTCAGCTCCAGCTCGCGGACAATGTCCATAGCCTCCTCCTGCACCACAATATCGTTAAACATCATGGCGCCGCCCCACATGCCACCGCCGGGGGAAAGTTTGCGGTCGAACAAAGCCACCTTGTGACCGGCCTTTGCCAGATAATAGGCAGCCACTATGCCGGAAGGACCACCGCCCACAATGGCAGCATCCAGTTCCAGACAATCTTTCAACTTGTTGAAATACGACTCAATGATTCCGCTAGACACTAAGGTTTCCATGGCTTCGCATTCTATACCTAGGAAAAAGCGAAATCAAACCAAATTTTTGTCCTATTTCGCTTGCGAATCGGTCAGTTTTCTGCCAGTATGAACACATGAACGAACTCCTTGCATCCTGCCGGCTGTATGGCATTGTCGATATGGGGTACACCACCCCGGAACAGATTGAACACCGTACCCACGCCCTGATTGACGGCGGCGTGCGCATCATCCAGCTGCGGGCCAAGGGGGTGGAGCTGGAGCAAGTCCGCGAATGGGGTATTGCCATGCAGCGCATCTGCCGTGAGCGCCAGGCCATTTTTGTGCTGAATGACTACCCGGAAATGGCCGCCGAAATCGGTGCCGATGCCGTGCATGTGGGCCAGGATGGCGGCCCGCTGGCAGAAGTGCGCCGCATCGTCGGCCCGGGTGTCATCGTAGGCCGCTCCACCCACAGCCCGGAACAGGCGATGGAAGCCCTCCGCGAAGGGGCAGACTACATCGGCTTCGGCCCGCTCTTCCCCACCGGCACAAAACCCGGGCGCGCCTCCATCGGTCTGCAGGATATCGCCGCCGTGCAGCGGGCCGTGGGCAGCATGCCCATGTTCTGCATCGGGGGCATCAACGGCGGCACCCTGCCCCAGGTGCTTTCTGCAGGAGCTCAGCGCGTGGTCATCGTCTCCTGGCTCCTGCAGCAGAGCGACATCGTCTCCGCCGCGAAGGAGGTTATCCGGGCTATCCAGACAGCTTCCCATTCCTGAATGCAGCAGCAGTTTATGCTGGGCAAAATGGTCTGAAAATGGCATTATAACTGCAGTATGGGAGAGTACACACCACCGTTCAGCGTCAGCGCCAAGGCCATTCGACTGGTAGCGGAGATTTCTGCCCTTGTCGAACGCTATGCTATCCGGTTGGAAGCAGCGGACGGTTTGCTACTGAGAAAGGCGAACCGTATCAAGACCATTCACAGTTCTCTGGCCATCGAAGGAAATGAGCTGAGTGAAGATGAAATCCGCACTCTGATGGACGGCAAAACGGTGATTGCCCCTAAACAGCAGCTGCAGGAAGTATACAACGCCATCCGCACCTACGAGGAAAGCCCTTCCTGGGATGCTTATCAGGTAGAAGATATGATGAAAGCACATGGCTGCATGATGCAGGGGCTGTGCACGGAACCGGGGTGCTTCCGAAAAGGGGGCGTAGGGGTGTTTGCGGGTGACAAGCTCATCCACATGGCACCTCCGGCTCACCTGGTGCCCACGCTCATGCACCAGCTGTTTGACTGGCTGCAGCACGCAGAAGACCACCTGCTCATCCGCAGCTGCGTCTTTCATTACGAGTTTGAGTTCATTCACCCCTTCAGCGATGGCAACGGCCGCATCGGCAGGTTGTGGCAATCTCTCATCCTCGGCAAATTGCACCCGGTGTTCCCTCACCTGCCCGTGGAAAATATGCTGCATTCCCAGCAGCATGGATATTACCAGGCCATCGAAGCAAGCACCGCCCGGGGAAATTGTTCGCCGTTCATCGACTTCATGCTGGAGGAGATTTTCAACAGCCTGCAACAGGCGGCGACTGCGCCTGCGGTTATTCCCGCTCTTTCTGAAACAGAGCAATTCATTACAGAGTACCTCTGTCAACACCCCAGGGCATCAGCAAGAGAGATTGCAGAAAACAGATGCATATCCCTCCGGCAGGTTGAAAAGCTATTTAATGAACTGAAGAAAAAAGGAATTATTCTGCGGATTGGCGCTCGCCGAAACGGAGAATGGAAGGTTCTTATACCTACTTTCAAAGCCTGATTTCAGTATAAAGTTCAGTATAAAGTTCAGTATAAAGTTCGGTATAAGGTTCGGTATAAGGTTCGGTATAAAGTTCGGTATAAAGTTCGGTATAAAGTTTCCCGATTGGAGGTCTATTGTTCTACCTTGCTGCTGCGGGGAACGATATCCTCATTTCGTTCGGACGAAATCTTGCCGGTGGGCAAGACGATATCCCTGGCGGGACGATATCCTCGCTACGCTCGGACGGATGGGAGAGGACACGGATTACACTTGAAAACTCGCATCCAATCTGCTAAAACGCAGGCAGCATGAGCAGCGCAGGAATGCAACAGGGCATGAGGCAGAGCATGGTGGCCACCGCCGCCATGCAGCAGTTCATGCGCGCGCTGCAGGCCACCAACATGGAGCTGCGCACCCTGGCAACCCAGGCTATGGCCGCAAACCCTGCGCTGGAGGAGCTTCCCCCGGAGGTGGCGGAGGAGGACGCGCCCGCGCCGGATTACGCAGCCGCCCAGCGCCACGATTACCTGCTGGATTCGCTCTCGGATGCGCCTTCGCTCGCCACGCACCTGGAGGAACAGGTGCGCCGCAGCGCCCTGCCCGCCAAGGTGGAACAGGCTGCGCTAGAGCTGGTGCAGCATCTGGACGAACGCGGGTATTTTGCCGAAAGCCCGGAGGAACTCGCCGCAGAGCAGGGTTGGAGCAAAAGCACCCTGGCAAAAGCCCTGCAGGCGGTGCAGGATCTCGACCCCGCCGGTGTGGGGGCGGTAGATCTGCGCGAAAGTCTGGTGCTGCAGCTGCGCCGCGAAGGAGAGGAACACAGTCTTGCCATGCAGCTGCTGCAGAACTACTGGCAGCAGCTGGTGCAGCACCGTTATGCCGACGCCGCGCGCGAACTGGGCGAAAGCGAACTGGCAGTAGCCGGGGCTGCCCGCCGTATTGCCCAGCTGAACCCCGACCCCGGCAGCGCCTATGCCCGCGAGAACAACAGCGTCATCACGCCGGATATCATCGTCACCCCCAAGGGCGATGAACTGGAAGTCACGTTAACGGATGCCAACATCCCCCGCCTCGGTATCTCTGCCGAATACCGCGAAATAATGGCCGAGCAGGCCGACAAGCCGGAAGTGCGCCGCTACCTCTCCCGTTGTTTCAGCGATGGGCGCGAGCTCATCAAAGCCATAGCCCAGCGCCAGCAGACCATTCTGCAAGTGGCACAGGCCATCGTGCAGCACCAGCGCGCCTTTTTCCTGCATGGCACGTCTGCGCTCATTCCCCTGAAAATGGAACAAATTGCCAGCACCACGGGACTGCATGTTTCCACCATCTCCCGCACGGTGAACGGCAAATTCCTGAAATGCAGCTGGGGCGTGTTTGAACTGCGCCATTTCTTCACCGCCACGCTGGATGGCCACTCACCGGAGGCCGTGCAAACCCACCTGCGCCAGCTCATTGCTGCCGAAGACCCGCGCCACCCGCTCTCTGACGCAAGGCTGGAACAACTGCTCGCCGCAAAAGGCATCACCATTGCCCGCCGCACCATTGCCAAATACCGCGACCAGCTGCATATACTCCCCGCCAGTATGCGAAAACATTAAACAACAAAGGGGGCATTGAGCTTACACCCAATGCCCCCTTTGTCTACTGATATCCCAGAGTTTTATGCCCCGCCGGCGTTGGCAATGGTTTCCATACCCTTGGGCAGGAAGTTCTTAAAGCGGGCTTTGTCGATAGCTTTCATGTAGGCCTCTTCAGGGGAAACAAGCCCCTGCTGAAGCTTCTGCCAGATGGCATCATCCATGAACTGCATACCGAGCCCCTTACCACCGGTGATAACGTCGGCAAGCTTCTGGGTAGCGCCTTCGCGGATAATGGCGCTCACCGCCGGGGTGGCAAAGAGGATTTCATTCACCGCCACGCGGCCTGGCTTATCACAGCGCTTCATGAGCAGCTGAGCCACCACCCCGCGGAGCGAACCAGCCAGCATGGTGCGGGCCTGCGCCTGCTGCTCAGCCGGGAACACGTCGATGATACGGTCCACCGTCTTGCGGGCGTTGTTGGTGTGCAGCGTGCCGAACACAAGCAGACCGGTTTCTGCAGCGGTGAGAGCCAGCGAAATGGTTTCCAGGTCTCGCATTTCACCCACCAGCACGATATCAGCATCCTCGCGCAGAGAGGAGCGCAGACCATCCGCAAATGAGGGGGTATTATTGGGCACCTCGCGCTGAGTAATGATGCTCTTCTTGCTGGGGTGTACGAATTCGATGGGTTCCTCCACGGTGATGATGTGGCGGGCGAAGTTCGTGTTGATGTAGTCGATAAGCGCCGCCAGCGTGGTGGATTTACCGGAACCGGTAGGGCCGGTTACCAGCACAAGGCCGGAGCGCATCTCGCCAAAGCGCTTAATCTGCTCCGGCACATTGAGCTGCTCCAGGGTGAGAATCTTCGTGGGAATGAGACGGAACACGCAGCAGTAGCCGCGCTGCTGCTTCATGTAGTTGCAGCGGAATCGGGACTTCTCGTCCATTTCGTATGCAAAGTCGGCATCACCAATCTCGCAGAATTCCTTCCAGAGCTTCTCCGGGCAGATAGGTTCCATCAGCTCTACCATTTCCTCATGGGTGAGAGGCGCCTCGCGCAGGGCGGTCACATCGCCATGCACACGCATCTTGGGCGGTTCGCCCTCAGAGAGGTGAAGGTCTGAGCCGCCTTGCTCTACCAGAGCCTGGAAAAATTCATCAATCTTGTTCTTCATTTCAGGAAAATCGGGTTCAGGTTATATTAATCTCAGGCTTTAGCAGCGGGTTCGGGGTGTTCGCTGAGGAATTTCTCCATCATCACGCGGTCAGTAGCGCGGCCGAGGCATTCCTCGCCGGAAATAGTGCCCTCGAGGTATAGCTGCTGCAGGGAGTCGTCCATCAGTCGCATACCCAGGTTCTTACCCGTCTGGATGAAGCCGGGAATCATGAAGGTCTTACCCTCGCGGATGGAGTTAGCCACGGCAGCGTTATTCACGAGAAGTTCCAGCGCCATCACCCGGCCGGAGCCATCCTTCCTGGGCACGAGCTGCTGGGAAATAATACCACGCAGCGATTCGGAAACCATCACGCGGATGTGATCCTGCTCTTCCACGGGGAAAGCATCCAGAATACGGTCAATGGTGCGGGCGGCAGAACCGGTGTGCAGTGTACCCAGCACCAGGTGACCGGTTTCGGCTGCAGAGAGCGCCAGGGAAATCGTCTCCAGGTTGCGCATCTCACCCACCATGATGACATCCGGGTCCTCACGCAGGGCGGCACGCAGCGCGCGGCCGAACGATTCCGTATGCTTGCGCACCTCACGCTGGTTCACGTGGCAGCCCTTGCATTCAAACACCGTTTCAATGGGTTCCTCCATGGTAATGATATGGTCATGGCGGTCCTGGTTGATGAAATCGATAATGGAGGCCAGCGTGGTGGATTTGCCGGAACCCACAGAACCAGTTACCAGAATGATACCATTTGTGAAGCGGGTCAGCGGCTCAATGTATTCTGTGGGAAGGTTGATTTCCTTCATGGTATACACGCGGCTGTTGATGATACGATAGGCCATATCATAGCCCAGACGCTGGGAAACCACAGATGTGCGATAACGCCCCTGCTTGTTCTCATAAGCAAAGTCCACGTCTCCCATTTCCTTGAGTCGCTCCCACTGTTTATCGGTCAGGAAGCTTTCGGCCAGCGCCTGCGTATCCTCCTTGGTAAGGGTGGGTGCGCCCTCCCACATGGGCTGCAGCGTACCAAAGCGACGCCACGTGGGCGGATTGGCAGACGGCAGGTGCACATCAGAACACCTGGCATCTATTCCCAGCTTCAGGAAATCGTCCACATGCAAAGAAAGCAGAATCATCAGCGGTCCCTCTGCCTGGGCATAAATATAGGCATGATACTTGCCTTCCGGGCCTTCGGCTATGAAATCAATAGCTCCCTTCTCTTCCAGACTGGCGCGTTGCTCTGCTGAGGTGCAGCTTTCCACCAGTTTCCGGGTATCATCAGCAGTAAGCGCCCCGGCCGTATCAGCCACAGGAACATAGCCACCTGCCTGCATCCAGTACGGTTGAAGCCCGGGTCCCAGATACATAGCGGGACTATTCACGGTTTTACCCAGCTTCAGGTACTCACCAACACTATCATAGATGTAAGTAGAATCACTCATGGCGGTTACGGGGTATTCTACCATCTTCTTCCTGCCATTGCCAGCAAAAATATGACATCATCCCAACTTTCACGCCTCGCCCCCGGGAATAAAATTGACCACACTTGCAAAACAAGGTAGAATGGCCGTAAAGAACTACCGCCAGCATACGCCGGAGAAATCGTTTCATTCAATACAGCATAGTACAATTCAGTCTTTACCGCCATATGAAAACCGTGTATTTGGGGATGAGTGCAGATTTGCTTCATCCTGGACATCTGAACATCATCAACAAGGCCCGGGAGCTGGGTAACGAAATCATCGTAGGACTTTTAACAGACAAAGCCATAGCCAGTTACAAACGACTGCCCTACATGAGCTGGGAGCAACGAAAAATCGTGGTAGAAAATGTCAAGGGCGTTACCAAAGTTGTTCCTCAGGAAACACTGGACTATGTTCCCAACCTGCTGCGCTATAAGCCTGATTATGTGCTGCACGGAGACGACTGGAAAACGGGGCCACAGGCAGAAACCCGCCAGCGCATCATCGACATCATGAAAACCTGGGGAGGTGAGGTTATCGACATTCCCTACACCCAGGGCATTTCGTCCACTAATCTGAATAATGTTCTGAAAAGCATCGGCACTACCCCGGCGATTCGTGCACAGCGGCTCAAGAGACTGATAGACAATAAGAACATCGTCACTATCTGCGAATCACACAACGGGTTAAGCGGGTTGATTGTTGAGAATGCAGCAATCGAACAAAACGGGAAGAAGGTCGAATTTGACGGCATCTGGATTTCCTCGCTCACCCAATCAGCGGCTAAAGCAAAACCAGACATTGGTTATCTTGACACAAGCAGCCGCATGGAAGTGCTCAATGACATTCTGGAAACTACGACCAAGCCCATTATTTACGATGCCGACAGTGGAGGCCCCATCGAGCACTTTGTCTTTACTGTCCGTTCACTGGAACGACTGGGGGTCTCAGCTGTCATCATTGAGGACAAAATTGGTTTAAAAAAGAACTCACTCTTTGGAACGAAGGTAGAGCAGCAACAAGATGACATCCCCAGTTTTTGTGCAAAAATCAAGGCTGGTCGTGAAGCCCGGGTTACAGACTCCTTTATGGTCATTGCCCGCATCGAGAGTCTGATTCTCAACGCCGGCATGGGTGATGCATTAGCAAGGGCCACCGCCTATCTGGAAGCAGGAGCAGACGGCATTATGATTCACTCGCGCAAAGCAGATGGTGAAGAGATTCGCCAATTCTGCAAATTATATAACGAGCTTCCCAACAGAAAGCCCCTTGTTGTAGTTCCCTCATCGTTCAATCACATGTACGAAGAAGAATTAGCAGAGATGGGGGTCAACATTGTTATCTATGCCAACCAGCTGCTTCGAGCCGCTTACCCGGCCATGATGAATGTTGCCACGAGCATTCTGACCTATCACCGGGCCAAGGAAGCATCCGAAGCCTACTGCATGAAAATCAAGGATATTATTACCTTGATTCCAGGCTCTCATTGATTCCTCTTTTCGGCCATGAATGCGCAAGTTTTTATTCAGCAACTCAAACGAGAGGGAATCGACTCTTTCTATGGTGTACCGGACAGTCTGCTCAAAAGCATCTGTGCCTACATTGCCGATAACACCGATAAATCTCACAACATTATAACAGCCAATGAGGGAAATGCTATAGGCCTGGCCTGTGGACATTACCTTGCGACGGGGCGACCTGCATTAGTTTACATGCAGAATTCAGGGCAAGGCAATGTCGTTAACCCGCTGCTTTCCCTCATGGATGAAGATGTATACAGCATTCCTGTCCTCCTGCTCATCGGTTGGCGAGGCGAACCGGGAGTCCATGATGAGCCGCAACATGTCAAACAGGGAAAGGTCACTCTCGACCTCCTCGAAACCATGGGCATTGCCTACAGCGTGCTGGAAAATGAGGAAGCTCTGGCCGTCCGGCAAATAGCAGAAGCCTGCGCCTATATGAAAAGCAACAAGCGGCCATATGCACTCATTGCGCGCAAGAATACCTTTGAAACATACAAGCTCCAGAACAAACGCCTCAACAACGCCGAATTGCCCCGGGAGGATGCCATTTGCACCGTCGCAGCTGCGCTTGCTCATGACGATATCATTGTTTCAACCACTGGTCAGATTTCCCGTGAACTATACGAATACCGTTCCAGAAGCGGCAGCTCGCATCAATCCGACTTCCTGACAGTAGGAGCCATGGGGCACAGTTCCTCCATAGCTATGGGCATTGCGCTGAACAAGCCTGAACGCAGAGTCATCTGTATGGACGGTGATGGAGCATTCCTCATGCACATGGGTGCAGCGGCCATTGTCGGAAACGCAGGTCTGCCGAATCTGCGCCACGTCATATTCAACAACGCTGCCCATGATTCCGTAGGAAGCCAGCCAACAGTTGCAGACAAACTGAACCTTGGTCAAATTGCCAAAGCCTGTGGGTACAAGCGCTATTATCTGGCAGAAACGGCTCATGAACTGGCTGCAATTCTGCCTGATTTTCTGCAGACTTCTGGCACAAATCTGCTTGAAATCAAGGTAAAATGTGGTTCAAGGGCAGATTTGGGGAGGCCAAAGGAAAAACCTGCACAAAACAAAGAATGTTTTATGCAATTCATTGAAGAACCTAAAACCATTATCAAACAAGGAATATTTAATGAATTGCTTTCCCTTATCCGAACTAACCAGTGGCAAAATCTGCTCATCTTCACCACAAATGGGAGCAGGAACCGGCTGGATGCGCCTCTGCGGGAACTTGGCAAAATCTGCAATCTTACATTCTACACAGAGATTACGCCAAATCCTACAGCCGATAGTGTGACAAAAGCCTTGAACGCCTCTCTCGATAAGCCCGATGCCATCGTAGCTATTGGCGGAGGTTCTGTTATCGACTTTGCCAAGCTTTACAGAACAGGCTCCGACAACAACATCTCTATTAACTCATATTTTAAAACGAAACCCTGCCTCATCCGTTCCACTCCGCTGGTTGCCATACCAACAACGGCTGGTACAGGCAGCGAAGCAACTCGTTTTGCGGTGGTGTACATTGGCGGTGAAAAATATTCTCTTGATGACGCTGCCGTCATGCCAGATTATGCTCTGGTAGATGGCTCACTCATGGCAGATGCTCCCATGTATCTCAAAGCGTCCTGCGGAATGGATGCCATGGCTCAGGCCATGGAAGGCTTCTGGGCGAAAGGCGCAACGGCAGAAAGTGATGCGTACGCTATCCGGGCTCTCCAATTATGCCAGGAGGCACTTGTCAATTTTGTGACATCCAATGATGTGCGAAGCGCAAAAATGATGGCAGAAGCTGCTACAACGGCAGGAAAATGTATCAATATTGCAAGAACAACTGCCGCTCATGCACTATCCTACAAAATAACTCAATGGTATGGGATACCTCATGGCCACGCCGTTGCACTCAGTCTGCCCGGTCTGGCAACCTACCATTACCTGCATTCCGGAGAGTATCCCGCCCTTCATGAAAAAATGCTACGTCTGGCAGAGCTGCTGGGAATCAACGATGGCAATTTCAGACAATACTTCCACTATCTCTACGATGAGATTTCCCTGGATTACAATCTGACCAGCCTTGGCATCTCTGATATAGACGCCATAGCCGGCAGCTGCAACCCAGAAAGACTCGCCAACAACCCACTACCGCTGACGGCTCAGGAGTTAAAGTCTCTTTTTATATAAGCGGGAGCTCTAATTAGTCCGAATTATACATTCGGGGTTCTGTCCATTTTTTCGATACCCGGAGTTCCGCGACTTAGCCGCATCCCCCGGGCTATCGTTGAATGTGTCGGCCCTATCGGGCTCAAATATCCTCTGCACCCAGAGACCGTGGAGACAACCGCTGCACGGAGAGGCACCAAGTATCAGGCGCCGTTTAGACTCCCCTACTTACCATAACAATCGATAAAGCGATTTACAGCACTCTCAAACGGCTCTCTCTTTACAACATCCGCCATATGACTATGCCAGAATCCCACACGTGGAGGATAGCTCATGTAGTCACCATAAAAAGACTGCAGAAACCGGCGGGTCTGATTTGGCACCGTAAACTTACAGCCCTCGAACTCAGCCTCCTTCAGAGGGAACACCATTTCATACGGCAGCACGATCTGCTTGGTGAAAACAGCAAGTGGCGAAAGAAAAATCATAGGTGACAACTCCTCTGATAAAGCTGGCTCAGACTTTAATATCTCACGCTGGAGTTTCTCCTGCAATTCGGCATCTGAACATGTCATATGACCGCTCACCATAAATGAGTGTTTCCCGAACTCATGCAGATCATGTAATAACGCACTACGATTTTCTTCTGTATAAGGTTTGCAATAGGGATGGTACGGTGTAATATCCAGATTGAGCGGAGTCCCTTTATATCCTAATTGGATAAACGCATGAGAACTCCAGGTAAAGCCCTCCTCTTTTGGGAATGCTACAGGAAGCAACTCCAGAAGTTTTTCATAATCCGTACGCATCATACTTACATCCATATCGTCATCCCACGGAACAAAACCCTTGTGACGCACGGCTCCAAGCAACGTACCAAAGTCCAGCCAGTATCTCAGTCCATGTTCCTGACACCGGCGGGCAAACAACTGCAGCAACACCGAGTTGCCATCCTGCAACAATCTCAATTTTCCGGTTGCCGGAGGAATTTGATTTATCGGCATATTGAATGTCAATATATTGCGAATATCCTCCAATTTCGCTTCAAGACTCTCTGCCTTCCTCTTTCTTCTTTTTGCCAAATGTTGCTGTATTTTTTTTCGAACAAAATAAGGCAGGTATCGAGCTATCAGAAAGCGCAGTCGAGACTTTTTCATATTGGTCAGATGATTTCTTCTTATCGGGATATATCACGCCCCAATCCGTGGAGCAGTCTATCGCATTTTACGTGCGATGTACAGACAATAGTCAGAAAGTATTCATTTTTTTTTGCGCTGCGTCAGCTTTTATGACAAAAGAGGAAACTGACCACCCTGCATAAATCTCGTTAGAATGAGGTGTGAAAACAATAAACGAGATTTTACCGATAGCAAGATGGTCAGCTTACGCGGTTGAGTATACGAAAAACACCCTCTCTATCAAGTATAAATTCGAGGATGTAAGTTATTTGCTCTGTCCCAAGACACGAAAAGCAACACTTTCGCCTCACCAGAGCTATTATCTACGAATCAGAGATTTGCCCGTAGGTGAAAAACAAACCATTCTAGAAATAGAGGTTGTTGAATGTTGGTGTTATGAGTGTAATAAGTTTCACAGTGTGCGTCCGGATGAGTTGCATTACTCCATGGCAATGACCTGGCGACTTATGTGGCAGCTTTGTTGGTTAGTCAAAGAGGGGTCGGTAACGGACATAGCAAAACAGTATAAGCTCTCTGCATCGTCCGTGAGGAGGGCAGATAAGGCAGTTCTTCAACTTATTGATTATAATGTCGATCCTCCATTTGATGACATAGAGCTAATCGTCGTCGATGAGAAACATCTTGGACGCAGGTTAAAGTTTATAACGGTTGTAACAAGCATAAAGGGAGAGATACTCTACTTGGGACAAGGTAAAGGGAAAGAGACGCTCAAAGCATTCTTTGATTCATTGACAGTAAAACAGAAACAAACCATCTAGGTTGTATGTGCAGACCGTTCCAATGCGTACACCAAGGCCGTAAAAGAGAGTCTTCCCGGTGTAGAGATATGCTTTGATCGCTTTCATATCAACAAGAACGCCAATGATTGCTTGACAGAGGTGCGCCGCAGCGAGTTCAAAAGAAAGACAAGGGTTCTGATGAGCTTAAGCGCTCAAAGTATATCCTGACAATGAACCCCGGAAACTTGAATGAAAAAGGACAGGAAAAGCTCTCTAAACTACTGGAAGCTAACGCAAATATCAACAAAGCCTATCTACTCAAGGAATCATTGAGAGTTATGTACCATCTAAATGATGCAGGTGAAGCAAAACAACACTTTAATTCATGGCTGGCAATGGCAAAGGATAGTAAATTAAAGCCCTTTATGCGTCTGGCAAAACGTCTGAAAAAAACAAAACAGGAAGTTCTTAACTACTTTCGGTATAAAGTAACTTCGGGCATTATAGAAAGTCTGAACTCCAAGATATCAAAGATTCAGCTGAAAGTGAGAGGTATTATAGATCTGCAACATTTGTATCTCAGACTACGACTTGCGTCCAGTCCCGCTTTTCTTGCTCAGCTTGATCCTCAAGGCTTGGAATCATAAAATCTGACGCAGCGCCAAAAAAAATTAGAATTGACAAGAAAAATGAATATGGTAGCATACACGCGCTAATGCGACTTACGCAGCACATTGTGTCAAGACGTCTTCCATTTTCGATATTCATTTCACAGGTTTCTTTCATCAGATGCAAGCAGTTATTCTAGCCGCGGGTATGGGCAGGCGCCTGGGGGAACTCACCCAGAACAACACTAAATGTATGGTCAAAGTCAACGGCGTAACACTCATCGAACGATTGCTGCGCCAGTTAGACAACATTCAAAGCGCCAAACTGGAACGAGTGCTCATTGTCACAGGCTATGAAGGAAAAAAATTGAGAGATTATATAGCAACCCTGAACACTAGAATTCCTGTGGAATTCATAGATAACCCCATCTATGCTACTACTAACAATATTTACTCCCTATGGCTGGCCAAAGACTACCTGTTGAAAGATGATACCCTGCTTTTTGAATCTGATTTGATTTTTGAAGCCTCCATCATCGAGAAGTTATTGAGCAATCCTGAGCCAAGCCTTGCACTAGTTTCCAAATACGAAAGCTGGATGGATGGAACAGTAGTCAAACTGGGAGAAGACTATGCCATTGACAAGTTCATACCCGGGACCGAATTCCGTTATGAAGAAAGCGATTCGTACTACAAAACTGTAAATGTATATAAATTCAGCAAATCGTTCTCCTGCACTCACTATGTTCCTTTCTTGGAAGCATACAGCAAAGCCTTGGGTAACAATGAATATTACGAGCAGGTACTACGCGTCATCACCCTGCTTGACAAACCAGGCATCAAAGCATTGCCACTGAACGGCGAAGCATGGTATGAGATTGACGATGTACAGGATCTGGATATTGCGGAATCCATCTTCTGCACAGCAGAGGAACGACTCGAACGCATGAGTTCACGCCAGGGGGGATACTGGCGCTACCCCAATCTTCTCAATTTCAGCGCCCCAGTAAACCAGTATTTCCCAAACGACAGGCTCAAATCAGAACTCAAGGCGAACTTTGAAAACCTGCTGTACGAATATCCATCCGGACATGAGATCAACAACCTGCTCGCAGGCAAATACCTGGGGCTGAGTAGTAGTCATGTATGCATGGGCAACGGGGTCAGCGAGCTTGCCCACGCTGCAATGGAACTCCTGCCTGGCAATGTGGGACTCATTACCCCCCAAGCCGAGCACTATATCCGGAAAATAGAATCTGCCCGTCTTTTCCCCATGCACAGGATAGCGCCTGACTATCGCTATTCTGCTCAGGATATCATGCGTTACTACGATGGTAAGGACATCCACACCTTACTTCTGGTAAATCCTGATACACTCTCGGGCAACTATATTCCCATCTCAGATATACACATGCTGTGTAATTGGGCCAGAGAGAAAGGAATCAAGTTTCTTGTTGATGAATCCCTGGCCGCTTTCACCAGTGAAGCCGGCCGTAACACGCTCCTTACCCCTGCGTATCTGAATGCAAATCCGCACTTAATCGTGCTGAAGTCGATTTCCAAGGCCTACGGCGTTCCTGGGCTGCGTCTGGGAATACTGGCATGTGCTGATGAAAGCTTCATGCGCAGAATCCAAGCCAGACTTCCTCTCTGGAACATCAATTCCATAGGCGAATTTTATATGCAAATTTTTGGTAAGTACGAAAAGCATTATTGCTATTCATGCCAACAGCTCCTTGAAACAAAAGCCCGACTGGCAGATAAAATCAGCCATATTCCTTTCCTGCAAGTTATCCCGGGGCAAGGTAACTTCCTTTTCTGCAGGGTTCTTGCTCCATACACTGCCAGTGACCTGGCGCTCACGCTACTGCAACGATTCAATATCCTCATATACGATTGCAGCACCACCGCAGGTATGGACAACGGAGAATTCATCCGCCTATCTGTGCGCTCAGAGAAAGATAATGACGTGCTGATTCACGCTCTCACACAAGTATCATAACATTCTATCTGCGATAGACTGTTATTTTCTCAGAAGTCCTTTATTTTGAAATCATACAATTTCTGATATACTGCAAAAATTCACCATCCGGAATTTTTCTAACCCTATTATTACTATTAGTTATGTCAAATAACAGTCTATCGCAGATAGAATGCGATAAACCATCGATTGAAATACAGCCCAGGCGCACGCCATTGCTTGATGTTCTTCGCATCATCCTTTGCATTGGCGTTGTATTCCATCACTTCACTCCTGAGCGCCCTGCCAGCGGGCCTTTCATGGTACTTGGCTTCTTTGTGATGAGTGGGTTCCTGACAGGCATTCATTTTCACTCCAGGTATGAACTAAATGCCAAACAGTTCTACCAACATAAAATCAAGCGGCTGTTTCCCCTGTTTCTAACAGCCCTCATAACAGGCATCATTCTAAAAGGGATACAATGCTTTTATCTTAATCCTGGAGAGGCTGGCATGATACCCCACATGAATATAAATCAGTGGGTTCATCTCAATTTAGCACAGCTCGCAGGCTACTATAACGCCCCGCTCTGGTTCATGATTATCGAGTTTTACCTGCTGATATGCGTTCCTCTGCTGTTTTGGTTTTACCATAGAAAATGGGCACTGGCAGGATTGCTCCTCATCAGCATGCTGACCTCATATTTCCTGTACCAACAGATACCTTATAGCAGCGATCATGGATGCGGGCTCTACTACTCCCCTATTGCCCGTAGCTGGCAATTCATCGCAGGGCTAGTCATCGCAAAAGTTCTCCTGACATTATCCCCAGGAAGCGCAGTAAGACGCAACTTCGCCAACTTCGCCTGCATCATAATGACACTTGTATTTCTGACGGCCGGAGTGTGGTCCATGATTGTGAAACAAGCCGCAGATCTCCATTTCTGGAACTATACCTTTGATTTCGATTTCACAGTAGTGGGAATGTTCTGTGTGCTTATTCCCCTGTTATATAGCCGTGCATGGAACGCAAATGAAAAGCTCTCACGAATATTATCTTATCTGGCACTTCTTACCTATCCGGTCTACCTGTTCCATGTTCCTGTGCTCAGCGTATGCTCTGGTATTCAAAAGCGAATTCTTCCGGACCATGCATGGCTTTCCGCACTACTAGCTGTCATTATCAGCATTGTTGTCAGTGATATCGCCTTGAAACTTCAACGCAAATATATCGGATAAGAAAATCATTCTATCACACCTCACTCCGTGAGCCCCCGTCCGGTGGATTCACCAGGCGGGGGCTCATTGGGAAGAATGGATACGCTCAGGCTTCTTCCTTTTCGGGGGCGAGCCAGCGCATAAAGAGGCGGCTGGTGGCGGGGATAACGAGGAGATTGAGGATAGTGGCGGAGACGAGGCCGCCGAACTGGACGATGGCCAGCGGGGCAAGGAGTTCACCACCGGGCTGGTCCTTGGCCCACACGAGGGGAAGAAGGCCGAGGATAGTGGTGAGAGAGGTCATCATGATGGGGATGACGCGCTCGCGGGAACCATCGCGGATGGCATCAATAGTGCTCAAGCCCTGCTCCTCCAGCACGCGGTAACGGTTGAGCAGAATGAGGCCGGAGCGGATAGCGAATCCCACCACGGTAACGAAGCCCACAATGGAGCTCACAGAGAGGATGGGGGGAATGTAGGTCTCACCATTGAGCACCGATTTCACAGTATCAGGCGAGGCGAGGAACACGGCCACAATGCCACCCACCAGGCAGAGCGGAATGTTGATGAGCGTGACGAGTGCACGGCGCACACTACCCAGCGAGTTGGAAAGCAGAAGCACAATGAGCACGCAGACAAGGCCACCCATAATATACAAGCGACGGCCAGCTTCCTCGCGGCTCTTGATGGTGCCGGCGTAGTCCACCGAGCAGCCCATGGCATTCATGACCGGGTCAAGTTTCTCGCGGCAGGCGTCAGCCAGGTCGCCAAGGTTGGAATCTATGCTGGGGTTGCAGGAAATCATGGCCTTGCGTCGGGTGTTGTCGCGCAGAATCAGGTTGGTGGTTTCAGCGCGGTAGACATGGGCAGCATCGGCCAGGCGCAGCATCTTGCCGCCGGGGGCTACCAGCAGCAGATTGCTTACATCGTCCATATTCATGCGCAGCTCAGGCGCAAGGCGAAGCATGATATTCCAATGGTCCAGATTCTTGATGATTTCTCCGGCTTTGTAGCCCTGCATGGCGGCAGAGACCTGCTCAGCAGCATCGGCCACGGTAAGGCCGTAGGTAGCCAGCACCTCGCGGTTGTAGTCCACGCAGATAGTGTCCACCATCACCTCACGGTTGGCTCGGGCATCGGCCACTTCCGGCAGGGTGCTCAGAATCTCGGCAGCCTTCTTAGCGGCATTGCGAATCTGGGGCAGTTCCGAACCGTAAATGTTGATGGCGATTTCGGAGTTCGAGCCGGAAAGGGCCGAGGAAATGCGGTGTGCCAGCGGGTAGCCGATCATACCGCCCATGCCAGGCATGCCGGAAATCACCTTGCGGATATCCTCGCGAATCTTGCGCTGGTCGTAGTCAAGATCAACACGCACCACCAGCTCCGAAGCACTCACCGGCTCGGCATGTTCATCGTTTTCGGCGCGCCCGGTACGCTGGGTTACAGTCTTTACGCCTTCAATCTTTTCCAGATCGGCCATCACCTGGCGGGAAACGCGCTCCGTTTCCGCCAGCGAGGTTCCAGGCACAGCATTCACAAACACCGTGTAGCAGTCCTCATTAAAGGGCGGCAGGAAACTCGTGCCATATGTGCTGCCCAGCCAGAGCGCACCACCGGTAATGGCCATGAGAAAGCCGAACACGATGGCCGAATGGCGCAGACAGAACTCCAGCACCGGGGCATACAGGCGCTTAATCAGGCGCGAGGTGAAGGAATCGCCATCCTCGCGCACGCTCTTAGGCGCCTTGAACCACATGTAGCAGAGCACGGGCACGATGGTAAGCGCCACCAGGAGAGAAGCAGCCAGCGCCAGCATGTACGAAATACCCAGAGGGCGGTAGAACTGCCCCTCCATACCGCTCAGGAAGAGCACGGGGGCGAACACCAGTATAATAATGACCGTGGAGTAGGATATGGAGGAAACAATCTCACCCTTGGCCTCCATGAGCACCGCATAGCGGCTGCGGCGCTGCTCCGGCGGCAAGGCGGCATTGCGCGTCAGGTTGCGCCAGGCCACTTCCACGAAAACGATAGCGTTGTCCACCACATCGCCCACGGCCACAGCCAGACCACCCAGGGTCATGATGTTGACCGCAAGCCCGAACATGGGGAAACAGGCCATGCCCAGCATCACGGAGAGCGGCATGGTGATAAGCGTGATGATAGCCGTGCGCAGGTTGAGCAGCGTGAGCACAATCACGAGCATCACTACAATACCGGCAATGATGAGCGTTTCTTTGCCGTTTTCGAGCGACAGGTTGATGAAATCGGCCTGGCGGTAGGCATCTGCTCGCAACTTGATGTTGCCCGGCAGGCGGCTCTGGGCAAATTCCTTCACTGCGGCATCCACCTGCTCAGTGAGTGCCAGCGTGTTGGCACCCGGCACCTTCTGCACCGAAAGCACCACGCATTCACGCCCGGCAAAACCGGCATTACCGCGGCGGGGAGCGCCGTCAATCTTTACCTCAGCCACATCTTCCACGCGCAGCACCCCGCTGGGGTGGGCGGGCACAAGGGCGCGCTTGATTTCCTCCGGGGTAAACGCCCGGGAAGCCTGCTGCACCGGCAGCTCCAATCCCGCCACATCTTCTATGTACCCGGCGGGCACCGTACTCTGGGCATTCTCGACACTTTCCTTGAGGTCCTTGAGGGTGATGCCCGCCTGGCGCATCTTTTCCGGGTCGTAAAGCACCTGGTATTCGGGCATGCGGCCGCCCAGCACTGTGACCTGCCCCACGCCGGGAATGGAAAGCAGACGGTTGCGCAGTTCAAACTGCCCCACACGACGCACCTCCAGCGGGTCAGCGTTTTCATCTCCCAGCAGGGCGATGAGCATAATCTCACCGGTTACAGAAACAATGGGGGCCATCTCCATTTCCACATGTTCCGGCAGGTTCTCTCGCACGGTAGAAAGGCGTTCCGATACAATCTGACGAGCCAGGTAAATATCGGTATCCCAATCAAAATCCACCCAGACGAAGGAAAGGCCGCTGCCGCTGGAGCTGCGTACCTGCTGCACACCGGGCGTGCCGGAAAGCGCTGATTCCAAGGGAATGGAGACATACTGCTCCACCTCTTCGGCGGTGAGGCCTGCTGCCTCGGTCTGAATCGTCACACGCGGCACAAACAGCTCCGGGAACACATCCACCGGGGTGCGCATGATACCCACCATGCTCAGCGCAGCCAGCACCAGGGTGATGATCATCACCGTAATGCGGTTACGCAGGCAGAATGACATGAGTTTCTCCAGCATCAGTGATCCTCCCCTTCGTGGAACTTACCATCGGCATGGAAATGGCCGGCTTTCTTCTGCTGGCTACCATCGGCGGGCAGCAGGTAACGCAATTCATAGCCCCCCTTCACCACCAGACGCTGCCCCGGCACAAGCCCCTTCACCGGGGTCATGCCCCGGCGGCTCATACCGGCCTGCACCTTCACCTTGGCAAAGGTTCCCTCCTTTATCTCCAGGAACACCACATCGTCAACCCCAACCTTCACAATAGCGGAATCCGGGATATTCACATATCCTTTTTCGCCGCCGTCGGCGTAGAAATCTACACGGCAAAGCTGACCAGGGCGAGCATCTGCCGGCAGTTCGGCAGGAGTGAAATAGAATGCGCGGGTCTGCTTTTCTTCGTCCACCTGCTCAGCCATACGCCAGGTACCCTCCAGCACCTTGTTATCGCGTCCGGCCAGCCGCGTGGCACGGATGGTAGAGAAATCCGGCACATCGTTGCCATACAGCGTACCCTCAATCTCCATGGCTGCCAGATTGCTCATGGTCACCACAGCCGCACCCTGACCGCCCCAGCTGCCCTGGGTAATCCCCACATTGCGCACAATACCATCGTTGTTCGCGCGCACTACCAACGTGGGCAGGCCGTTCTCCGGCTTGATTTCAGCCCCCATTACCAGTATATTGAGCTTCGTACGGGTCACTTCCAGCTCGCGTTCCATCTGGCGTTTCTCGGCATTTTTGAAATTCAGCTGTTCCTCCAGGTCGCTGTTGGTCGAACCTGCGGCCTTGAGACGCTGCAGACGCAGACTCACCGAGGCGATCTCCTCGCTGCAACGGGTAATGGCTGCTTCCGCCTTCCGGATATCAGCCACCAACGCGCTCACTTCCGGGGAAACCACGGTGTAGAGGATATCACCCTTCTTTACTTCCTGAGCGGATTTCACATACAGCGAAATGCGGCCGCCGCAAGGAAGAGAGTAGGTTTCCAGCGCATGGCCAGGCACAAAGAGATGTCCGTACAGACTGTGAGTCAACGCCAGCCCCGCAGCCGGCACTTCCTCAATCTTCATAGATGAAATATGGCGGGCATGAGCATCGGCCGTCACCAGCACCGGAGCATCGCCACCGCCACAAGAACCATGGTCATGACCAGAACATCCGGCACCATGAGCATGTCCATGGTCATGTGTGCAGCCCTCGCCGTGTTCGTGGTGGTGCTCGCCCTCCTCCGCTGCGTGGTCATGTGTGCAGCCCTCGCCGTGTTCGTGGTGGTGCTCGCCCTCCTCCGCAGCGTGGTCATGTGTGCAGCCCTCGCCGTGTTCATGGTGGTGCTCGCCCTCCTCCGCTGCGTGGTCATGTGTGCAGTCCTCGCCGTGTTCGTGGTGGTGCTCGCCCTCCTCCGCTGCGTGGTCATGTGTGCAGCCCTCGCCGTGTTCATGGTGGTGCTCGCCCTCCTCCGCAGCGTGGTCATGTGTGCAGCCCTCGCCGTGTTCGTGGTGGTGCTCACCCTCCTCCGCAGCGTGGTCATGTGTGCAGCCCTCGCCGTGTTCATGGTGGTGCTCACCCTCCTCCGCTGCGTGGTCATGTGTGCAGTCCTCGCCGTGTTCATGGTGGTGCTCACCCTCCTCCGCTGCGTGGTCATGTGTGCAGCCCTCGCCGTGTTCATGGTGGTGCTCACCCTCCGCCGCTGCGTGGTCATGTGTGCAGGCCTCGCCGTGTTCGTGCACTTGGTCAACGGGAGACTCTACCGCATAAGCAGCAGAATAAGAAAGGGCAGCAAAAAAGCCTAAAAGAAGTTTCAGTTTCATTTACTTAGCAATAAAATCGGGGTTAAGATACTGGAGTTCAGTCTGAGTCGTCAGCAGGTTCGTCAGACAATCGATATAATTCAAGCGGCGGAGATAGGCCTCCTGGCGGGCATCGGCCACGGCAGGAAGCCTGGTTTCACCAATGGAGTACAACTCCTCCTGTTTTTTTTCAGCTGCAGACAAGCGGTTCACGCGGTCTAGTTCCGCATGGCAATGTTTGAGAAGAAGTCTCTGCATATCAGCCAGGGCAACCCCCTGCTGGATAAGGTCACGCCAGGTCTGGACTGCATCGTATTCCATGATATCACGTTCAGCCGAAGCCTGTGCAATACCCTCTCTGTTACGATTCCAGAGCGGGAGATTCACCCCCAGCCCCAGGCTGACCTTGCTGTTACCATCATCGTGTTCAAAACCCGGGCCTACAGACAATTCAGGGTACTGCTTGCGGATTTCGCGCTGCAACTCAGCCTCGCTGGTATTATGCTGAGCCATGGCGGCCTTAAGCACCGGGTGCTGCATGACCTGCGCCAGCGCAGGCAAAGTCACCGCATCGGGTATATCGTCCGGCAGAGTACCGGCCAATTCCACTTCCCGCATTTCGGGATGCAAGCCCAGAAGTTGCGTCATTTCCAGATGCGTCTGCAGGTGTTCCTGTTCCATTTCCTGCAGTTCTTTCTGACCATCATTCAGGCGGCGGCAGATAACCTGATAATCAGCAAATTCCATTTCCCCCAGCTCATGCATCCGCTGGGCGCTCTGCTGTTCCTGCTCCTGCTGCTTCACTCGAGCCTGCATGAGGTGCAGCTTGGCGTGCGTGGACATTACCTTATAGCGAAGCGAATCCAGCTGAACCAGATAGGCGCGTTCCTTGGCCAGCATCATCAGGTAATCGGCCTCCTTATAGCATTCAGCCACCTTTGCCGCCAATCCGGGCATCCCGGTAACCGGTAGTGTAAGCGAAAGCCCCACCCCCCGATTCGTGATATCCAGCTCCCGAATCCGGGTCACGGAACCAGAGATGGACGGGTCTTCCCACCACCCGGCATTTTCTGCAATGGCGGTGCTACGGGCATAATTCAGACGCGCCCGGTTCAGCTCCGGATTCAGCAGCAGACCGATTTCATGCAATTTAGCCAGACTGATGGGATTTGCGCCCTCACAAAGGCGGGTGGAAATCTGCCGCCACTCAGCGGTATCACGCTGCAAATCGACCGGTTTGGGAGAGTACAGGGTACAAGCCGCAAGAGAGAGCGGCAGAATGCACCCCAGAGGGAATGATAATTTCATATTGATGATGCGAGATAGTTCGTGCGCGCGTGTGCGCATGTGGATGATATTGTTTTAGACCTCTTGTGGGCATAAGTAAAGCAAATTCGCACCCGGAACAAGGAATTCCACATGTGTCCCAAAGTTTTTGCGATAAATTGCTATCTGCCTAATCCGCGGGCGAATAGCCGCCGAATTTTGAGTCCGCGCACTCCGTGCGCCCGGATGGGGGATAGATTACAATTTAGTTTTTCGTATGCCGGGGGGCGTCTTTCATAATGGCAGACACGCTTCAACCAGTTATGCAATCCTTGGGACACATGTGGCTGCATTCCTCAGCCCGAAATTCAGGCTTGCGTTCCTGTTTTTTTCTGCTAGTATGGCAGTCAAGTGACACCGGAAGATTCCATCCCCAGCCCCGATGACAGCGAGCTTGAAAAGCTTGCTGCCCGCACGCGGCGCAGCCTGATCATGCGCCTGGGCGACTGGAACGACCAGCGCAGCTGGGATGAATTCTACCGCACATACTGGCGGCTCATATATTCTGTGGCGCTCAAGGCCGGGCTGCGCGAGGACGAAGCTTGGGATGTGGTGCAGGAAACCATTCTCACCATTGCCAAACAAAGCCTCAAGGGCAGTTATAACCCGGAGCGCGGCTCATTCAAAATGTGGTTGTGGAATGTGACCCGCTGGCGCATCAATGACCAGTTCCGCCAGCGCGGGAAAGCACCTGTACCCGCCACCGCTACAAGCGATGCTGCAGCCCCGGCCCGGGAATCAGTTGACAACGTACCCGACACATCCCAGAACAATTTCGCTGAAATCTGGGAACGGGAATGGCAACAGAATGTAATGAAAGCAGCATTGGAACGCGTGAAGATGCGCGTATCTCCCCGCCAGTTCCAGATTTTTGATTACAATGTATTGCAAGGGATGAAAGCCTCCGAGGTGCGCCGCAGATTAGGCGTGAGCATGGCCCAGGTCTATCTGGCCAAGCACCGGGTGGGTGGTATTCTCAAAAAAGAAATAGCCTTCATCCGGGAGCAGGAAAAATAATCCCCCTGCCCTCCATTCATACGCGCCAGACACCGCCGCGCTGCAGCGCCGCGTGCAATGAATCCAGCACCTGCTGCGGGCTGTAGCCCCCTGCTCGCAGGGAGGCTATCGAACGCGCACCATCACGCTTAGCCAGGCGCTTACCCTCATTATCCCGCAACAGAGCATGGTGGCAATACTGCGGCACCGGCAACCCAAGAACACCTTGCAGAGCGCGGTGAATGTGGGTCGATTCAAATAAATCTGCCCCGCGGGTCACGTGGGTCACCCCCTGAACCGCATCATCCACTACGACAGCCAGATGATAACTGGCTGGAAAATCCTTGCGGGCCAGCACCACATCCCCGAAATCCGAGGGTACGCAGCGCTGTGTGCCGCGGCGCATATCATGCCAGGTGGGACAGCCGATTAAATCCTGCACACGCTGCATATCCAACCGCCAACTATGAGGAACCCCTGAGGCCAGTTTCTCCGCCACTACTTCAGCCGGCAGATGACGGCAGGTGCCGGGATACAGATACCCCAGAGTTGCATGTGGAGCGCGTCCCATTTCCGCCAATTGTGCCTTGATTTCTGAACGCGTGCAAAAGCAAGGGTAAAGCAATCCCATTTTGCACAGCTGTTCCAACACACCACGGTATACATCAAAGCGGCCAGTCTGCACCATCACCTCTCCATCGAAACGCAGGCCGAGCCACGCCAGATCCTCATACATGAGTTCCAGATACTCCGGATGCTGTGCACGCTGGTCTATATCTTCCACCCGCAGGAGGCAGCGGCCGCCATGTGCATCTGCCAGGCGTCGCGCCTGCAGCGCCGCCAGCAGATGTCCCACATGCAATGGTCCGCTCGGACTAGGGGCAAAACGTGTTATCACCTCTCTCATGCGCCGGTTATAAAAACCCCGCGCGGCATAACCGCGCGGGCATTTTATTATTAATGTGATGCAAGCATCAGAACTTTGCCTTGAGAATAATCTCCGTGACCCGCTTAGCACCCTCTCCGGCCTTGGTTGAACGAGGATAGAGGCACTGCGCGCGGTAATAGTTCGAAAGAGCCGAACCATACTCTCGGCTTTCCTCGCTGCGCCTGGCCTTTTCGAGAGCCTGGGTGAATTCATGCGCACCGAGAGCAAAGCGGTTCAGGGCATCGCGGTACTTGGAGTCATCCTTGTAACGGGCATCCTGCTCGCCCCGCTCCAGAAGCATTTCATATGCCATGCAAGGGCCCATCACCACATCCTGCTGAGCAGCCACATCCAGCTGGGCCAGCATGCCATCAATCGTGCCGATGAGGGTGATAACCTCCTTGTATTGCTTCTTAAGCTCGGGATCAACAGCCACAACCTCAAACTTGTCCTGTTCGTTATAGATAGTGCGGTATTCTCTGCGCTCCATCAGCGAGCGGAACTCGTCGCGAACAGGGTCCTGATTATCAATCTTGGACAGTTCAGCACGCCCCTTGGCAATATTCGGATTCTTCGGCCAGATTTTACCAGCCTCCATAATCTCCGCATTGAAAGTGGCTTCATCACCAGCCTTGAATGCCTTGAATGCATTGCGCAGGTGCAGGTCACTCTGCGCCTTTCGGCCAGCGCAATAACTGGTCAGCATGGAATCATCAAAGTCCGGGTCCTTCTCTTTCATTTCCGCGGCAATCTTCTCCAGCTTATCATAATCACGGGCATTAAGCGCCGGCAAAGCACTCTTGCGGAGATTCCAGTATTCATGAATACGGCGGCGACCCTCCACCGGGAAAGTGGTCACACTTTCCATGTACTCACCCACAGCCACCGCCTGAATCAGACTGTTGGTAGCTTCACCCAGCTTGTTCTGGGCAAGCATGTTGGCCACAGCCTCCATGTTCTGGTCCACATCCCGGCGCATGGTTGCCGCAATGGTTGCCATGGTTCCGATGGTGGGGGGAAGCCCCACACCGCCCTCAAACATCTGCGCTGCCTGGGATTCGCTGTCCAGTTTCAGCGTTGTATCACCATCGCTGAACAGATGGCGGTATGCATGCGCACCAATCATGGCGTGGTTGTAGCGGCGCTGCATGAGCATGGAAATAATCGTGCTCTGGAAGTTAATCTTCGCCAGTTCGGTAGCTGCCACATTCTCCGCGGCGTTTTTCAGACCGGCAGCCTCCAGCGTACCGATTTTCTTGGTGTTATAAGCAATCTTGAAGGTATTGGAAACCTGGGGCGTACCACCGCCGCCACCTTTGGCGCCAATGGTGTTCTTACCACTCTGCCCTCTCGCCGTGTTCTGGGAGGTCATGTAATTGGTCTTCATAACCAATTTATCAATCTCCTTCTGCATCTTTTCGTTCTTGCGATTGCGGGAGCGGTTCGAATATTGGGAGGCCATGACACTAGCCATGGCGCTGGCAAGTGCACCGGCCTGACCGCTGTCACCAATGTATTCATTCATCTCGTACAGGCCATTGGCAATATCCACCAGATTCTCACTACCAATCTCGCGGCGGGATCGGGCAGATTTCTGGGTAAGTTTCAGCACTTCCTTCATCTTCTTGCGGTAGCGCTTGGCATCTGAGCTGTTATCCGGATTCTGCAGCAGGTACTTCTCGAAGCGGGCACGCACAGCAGCATTGTTACCCACATCAAATTTGGCACCATTGTAACTCATGGTATCGCCAGAGGGGTCCATGAGCGGCATTTCCAGTCCCAGCACCTGCGGATTGGGTGTTTCACCGCTATTGGGGTCCACATGGGATTTGCCCACGTTCGGCACATGCTCCATCTGCCCGGTCTGAGGCTGGTTCATCTGCATCATGGGAGGCTGGGCTCCACCGGCCTCACGCTGCACATCAGCAGCAGAAAATCCCGGTTTCTTAGCGGAGCCAAGCCCCTGGGCCTCCGCATGGTTCACCAGCAGAGCGCCGCACACCAACGGCAGTAGTGATAAATAAGAAAGCTTCTTCATGGTTTATTCGGTATCCACTTTTTCTACAATCATAACACCCTTGATATCGCGGCCCTCGGCATCCTGGCCGTTGCGGCAGACCACATGGAAGGTGAATGTATCTCCACGGGTCAGGTTCACACGACCGGTCACCCCGCTGCGCACCAGGAGCGGCAGGCGTTCCTGCTTATTATTAGGCAGCGATACTGCTACCAGACGGTCATTACCCAGGGTTTCGATATTCTCCACACGGGCAGAAAGGCTGTAGGTATTACCCGTCAGACGAGAGGCATCCTGACGGTAATCCGCAATGTTAAAACGGGAATCTGCGGTCACTTTCTGCTCCTCAGAGGGCTTCATGACCACCGCAGCACCAATGGCGAGCGCGAGTACTGCACCACCGCCGCCCAACACGAGCGGCAACTGCGATTTCTTGGATTTGGAAGAACGTCTTTTCCTTGCCATAACGATTCAGTTTAAGAGATTATTCCCAACGGGTGCGTTTCACACCAATGTAGGTAAGAACGATACCGAAAATAACATGCCCGAGCAGCACCGCCAGACAGGGGATGCGCTCCGCAAACGAGGTCTGCACGATGCTGTTCACCGCCTTGAGCACTTCTGATTCCAGGCCTCCATTCACACTGCCACTCCAGGCCCAGTATGCGGAGATAAATGGCTGGGTAAAGGTTTCCACAAAATCCGGCAGCGCCAGCACCGCCCCCGAAAGCGGCAGCTGGAAACCCACCAGGTAAATGCTGAGCAGGGATGCCTGGTCCGGGGTCTTGCAGTTGGCGGAGATACCCAGACACATCGTGGTCATGGCAGCATTCGCCAGCAGCAGGAATATCAGGTGGTTCATAATATCACCACGCAAAGGCCAGCAATACTGCACAAAGGCAAACATCCACAGGCTCTGGATCAGAATCAGTACGCTCAGGAACACCAGCTTGGAGGCCAGATACGCCGCAGGGCTCGTTCCCGCAAACTTTTCTTTCTCCATGATGAGGCGCTCACCAGCCACCTCTCGGGAGGAATTGTTGGAGCCCATCAGCCCCAGCAGAATCACCTGGAACATGATGATGCCCGAAACCGCAGAACCCACCCGGGCGCGCACCTCTGCCTGCGCCTGCTGGGCCTGCACCTCAGCCGCAATATCGCTGCCCATGCTGTCCGTAAGCTGCAGCAGCTGCTCCTGCCCTTTGCTGGAGAACAGCGCCACCAGAATCGGGAATATCACAATCATGGCCACCTGCAGCCAGAGCTGCATGCGGTCGCGGAACAAGATGGTGAACCGGCGTTTGAGCAAAGTGCTGAACTGCGCCATGAACGAAGGCTGGGGAACCTCTTCCTCTTCCCCGCCGCGCGGAGTGGGCGAGGGTGGTTGCAACCCTGCAGCAGAGAACTTGGCCAGGTGCTTGCGCTCCAGTCGCTGGTAATACTCAAGGCGGTGCTTCAGCCAGCTCTGGCGCCATTCATCGGGCTCACGCATGGCCAGCTTCGGGTATACATTCTCAAAATCCTGCTCTCCGAAGTAATGCACCATAGTCTCCGGAGACCCATGGTAGGCCAGGTTACCGCGCACCATCACGATGATGCTGTCGTACAATTCCATCTGAGCCAGGCTGTGCGTCACCGAAATCACAATTCGGCCATCCTTCATGCTCAGCTGGTGCAGCAGCTGCACAATCTCGCGCTCCGAACGCGGGTCCAGACCACTCGTCACCTCATCGCAAAGCAGAATGCGCGGGCTGCTTACCAATTCCATGGCCAGAGCCAGGCGGCGTTTCTGACCGCCGGAAAGCAACTTCACCGGGCGGTCGGCTATCTCGCTCAGGCCGGTTTCCTCCAGCACGCTGTCGATAATCTCATCCAGTTCATCATCATCGGCATCCACACGCAGACGCGCTGAGCTTTCCACGTTTTCATCCACAGTCAGCTCCTCATAGGCAATACTGAACTGCGGCACATAGCCGATTTCATAGGGCTCAAAATCGCCATCTTCTGCAAGGTCTCGCCCCTCCCAGAAAAACGTACCGGAGGTAGTTTCCTTGATACCAGCCACCGCTTTGAGCAGCGTGGTCTTACCGCAACCGGACGGGCCCACGATAGCCGTGAAATGCCCACGGGGAATGCAGAAATTCACATCGCTGAGAAGGAACAGACTCTCCCCATCATTATCGACCTCCAAACAGATATTGCGTGCTTCCAGCATGATTATGGCGTTAACTGTTTCAGATTACCATAATAAGCAGCCCCTTGCAAGCCCCCATTCGGCCCCGCTGCTCACTTTTCACACATTTTTGCACGCAAGCGGCTAACGAAGCCATCAAACCGCTCCGAAAACAGGTTTAATCGCGGCGTTTTTCTGGCAGCAGACGCTCCAGAACCTCATACAGTTGCTTATTACCATAGCAGCCTTCATGGCGCAACAGGGAAGCGCGTTCCCTCAATGCCGGGGTAAGAGCGCCATACATCGACCTAAGCGCCTCCAACGCCTCGCGGGAACCCTCAGGGTCATCCTCCCGATACAAACGCATACGCTCCGTAAGCAACTGATACTGGGAGCTTATCTTCACCAATTCTTCCGATACAGCTTCCGTACTTTCCGCATCCTTGACCTCTGCCAGAATGCGCCCCACACGCAGCATCATTTCACGCTGCTCTGCAGTAGCCTTGCGAATCTGTCCATCCGTATCGGCATGCTTCAGTTCTTCATCATTGAACCCGAGTTTCAGATATGCCACCAGCTCCTGGGATTCCGGCACCTTCGCCAGCTCCTTCACCCGGCGGTACACCTCCAGATGCAGCTCTTGCTGCCCCAGGGTAATGCAACGGAACTTACTGATAAGTTCCACAAAACCATCAATATCACAGAACCGCATATTCCGTTCCTCCAGATGTGCCTGCAGCGCGGCGCGCAGGTCATCAATCTCCCCCCTCTGCTCACGGTTCGTGGCCTCAATCACCTCCACCGCAGCCGGGCGCGCCCCTGCATCCGAAATTTCCTCCAGCTTCTTCAGCCGCTCCAGCAAAGCATCATTATACGCCACCGAACGCTCCAGCACCTCGCGCAGCGCAGCGTGCTCCACCGTTTCCTCCGGCTGAGTTTTTTCTGCCGCTTTAACCGGCACCGCCACCCCCTGCTTACGGCGTTTACCCAGCACAACGCTTGCCGCGCCAGCCAGCAGCAAACCGGCCACCAATCCTGCTACACTCTTTCCTTTCATATAGCTCTTACATGCAGACCCGCTGCAAAATCGCTAAAGTCTAGCCTATACTCTGCCTTTCCGTCAAGCTCATTTTCCGCCCCCCTGACCAATAATTTTAACAAATTTCCGGCAACAGAGCATCCCACCTCGCACCGCTGTTCCATTTTAAGGAGCAGGCGGAGCTTCTTCAGGTAACTCATACGGCATATTCCCCCCCACATACACATCCCGCATAATCTTACGAAGCTCATCTGTCCTGATTTTGTAACCGTTTTTCCGGGGACCAGGAAGATGCAATGTTCTCAGCAGCACATTATAGCTCTCCTTGCCATAACCGCGGGTAAAGCGAGCCATGCACTTCGTCCTGGAAACAGCTTCCAGATGCCGCACCCAGCTCGGATTTGTCATAGTGGTGTAAAACGCAAATTGCAGGAAAAGCACACGTCTTTCATGCTGCGTCAGCATCTCCCAGAGGCGGCTCTGGTATTTGAGCGCAACCATAGCCATTTCCTCCGGTTGCGCAATGCAGGAAATCTCGTCATCTATCTTTTTACACCAACCGTCAAAAACGCGTCTCCACGTTGCAAACTCCTTAAGTTCACTACGAATGATATTAATACTTCTGCTCGCGAGGCACCAATAGAGGAAAAAGCGGTTCCCCACATGGTAATCCTCACAATACCCGATAAAACGCTCCACTTCGTCCAGAATACGCTGCACCCTGGCCTCGTGATTCTTCGCACGAACTTTGTACATGAAATTCGCATATTGGAAAAGTGATGTTTCCAGCGTCTGCTTGGCAAACTCGCGATTCGTGTTCTGCATCTCTTCCCGGGTTGCCTGCAAATCCTTCTTCTGCTGCCAGATTGTAATCAGCAACCCGGCAAAAGCCAGCCCGGCAAACAGAGCATTGAGCGCACCATAGCTATCCCCGAATGTTCCATACTGAAATACCCCGGCTTTCACATCCTCCTGCCCTGCCTGTTCTGCCGTCTTATCAAAGAAATCGGATAACAGACACATCTTCATATCAGATGGGATACTTTGTATTGCCCATATATACCCACACCATAACACCGCCACAGCAAGTACAGAGAATCCAATAACCTGCCTTAAACTGTATCTGTCTTGTTTCCGTGACTCTGGGAGAGAGGCGTTCATAACAACACCATACTAACACAATCTCACAAAATTGCAAGTATTGTAATGCCTATATATACATTTATTCAAATTTTCACAGCGTACATAAATCCTCGAATACGTGGCGCCAGCTCCCACATTATTAAAATCGGAGGCCACCCGCCCTCCCCTGGTTCCTAGCAGCCCCCCGACTTCAGCAAGCCAGGGCAGTGATATGCGGTGATGGTCCAAAACGGGCGTATACCGATTCTGCACAGGGTGGTTTGTACCCTTTTTGTGACTGTGGTTTTGAGCTACTATAAAATACAGCATATGAACAATTTATGAAAATTGACTCCATTCCCTGAAAAACACCCAGAAATTCGCCTTATCTCATTACGGGCTACAGGAAGTTTCAGAAAAAAACTTGTTATCAGAGTTTTGCAAAACGCGTTAACATTACAGATACTATAATTCGTCTACTTCGATTATTTTCTATAATCTCCTCTCATGCGAATCAAAGAAGAAAGCAGACATTCTTTACTCGATATTAATGCTATATCTTATCTTTTTTATCCTGATATAAAAAGCCCAAGAAAGGAGCATAAAACACTACCGCTGACCGAGGAGGAAGCTACCAGCTTGCACTCCCATATAAACATAATCGCCGGCAGATGCCAATGGGACAAACTGCCCCCTACTTCGGCAGCGGCAAACTCACCACCTCCCACGAAGGAACCCTTGAAGCCAAATACAAATACACCACCCGCTGGGAGCCTGTCACTGATGCACAGCTCCAGGCAGCCATTCGGCAGAAAGGACACGATTTCTTCAACATCGCAGCTCACCTCCGCGTCTACCCCGTTCTCCAGCTCTCCATCGGCCTCCGGTTTTAAATCCGCCGCCCCCGGTGGCGGATATCGTCCTGCGCCAGAGGCGCAGCTATGTATCGGCCGCGCCAAAAGCGCGGGGAGCTTTCACATTCAAAATTCTACTTTCTACATTCAAAATCGCTCACTCTGCGGAGCTGAGCAAGGCATCCAGCAACTGCTGCGTGGTGGCTATGCAACCCTCCACATGAGCATCACCCTCTTCCACATACTCACGCGCCAGCTGCTGGTACTTGTTCACGAGCTCCACATCAGCCCCCTTCTCTTCATTCTCCAGATAACGGACAGCCAGCAACGCGCAGCAGAACGCATCCTGCAGCGCCACCCCGCGCTGCCACAATTCCTCCGCCTTCTGCAAATCGGCGCGTACCCCCTCGCCATAGTAGTAGCACGAGCCCAGATACGGCAAAGCGCGCGTTTCACCCATCTCCAGCGCACGCTGGAAATAATCCACCGCCCGCTTGTAATTACGGCGCGTCCCCATGCCATCGTAATACGAAAGGCCCACCATGAACGCTCCCTCGGCATCCCCCAGGTTCGCCGCCTTCTGGAAATAACGCAGCGCAATCTCGTGGTCAATCCGGCTCACCCCAGCCCCCGTGGCATAATGGCGAGCCAGCTCCATGCAGCACTCTGCATCCAATGGCTCCAGCCGGTGCAGCTTCTGGAAGCACTTGACCGCTGCCGCATCATCCCCCAGCTCCTGACACACCGAGCCCAGCAAATCATACACCGGAGCGCTCGGATTCACGCGCTCCGCCCGCTCCAGCAACCCACGCACCTCCTCGTAGGAAACCTCCTCATTCCCCAGCAGCACTCGCGCCAGATGGAACGCACAGCCCTCATTACCAGCTTCAATGGCCTTGCGGTAGTGCCCCTCCGCCACCTTATCATCCTCAAAACCGGGCAACCCCGCCTCATACAGCATCCCCAGCATGCAATAAGCATCCCCCGGAGCCGTCTCCGCCAGCTCCAGCGCCCACTGCTCCAGCTTCAGCCAGTCAAAATTGCCTTCATCCCCGCTCATCGCCCAGGCAAAATAGCACCGGCGCGCCTGCGCATCCCCCTTCTCCGCCAGCGACACCAGCCACAGCTTCGCCTCATCCGGCAGCGGCAGATTCGTTTCCGTCACATAAAATTGAATATACTCCAGCTGCGCCTCCTCATTCCCCACCACCCCCTGGCGGTATAACTCATCCAGATAATCCTCAATCGTGTTACGCTTCTTAGCCATACCTGGAGTTTATCTTATCCCGCCGGGAAAGGTCAAACAAAATCAGCTCATACCAGTACAGACAGCACCAATATCTTGAACATTACTTCATTTTTGCTAGAATACACATAGATTGATACATACGATGGATTTACGATTCGACACATCCCTGGTCGCAGGCTACAAAAGTGCCGCGCAGATTGCGCGGGTACTGACAGAAGACTGGCTCGCCCGCAACATGTACTGCCCCATCTGCGGCGCCGTTTCCATCCAAAAAGCCGAACCCAACGCCCCGGTCAAAGACTACGTTTGCCAGCATTGCAAATCTCAATATGAGCTGAAAAGTAAGAAAGCAACAAGCTGCAATTTCAATCGCACGGTCAATGATGGCGTTTATCGTACCATGATTGAGCGCATCACCGCTCTCGATAACCCCAGTTTCTTTTTCCTGCACTATGACAGGTACGAGGTCAACAACCTCATCATCGTCCCCAAGTGCTTCTTTGTCCCCGACATCATCGAAAAGCGAAAACCGCTGCCCGCAACAGCCAGACGCGCCGGATGGGAAGGATGCAATATCTTGCTGGGGAAAGTTCCTGAAGCGGGTAAGATTCCCATCATCCGCAATGGTGTAGTTCTCGAAGCAGACGAAGTCTGCAAAAAATACAACCAGGTGTATTCATTGCAGACAAAGACCATCGAAAGCCGCGGCTGGCTGTTCGATGTCCTCCAATGCACCGAAAAACTCGGTACAACCTTCACACTGGAACAGATGTACGCCTTTATACCGCATCTGAAAGCCAGGCACCCCAGGAACAACAACATCCAAGCCAAAATTCGCCAGCAGCTGCAATTATTGCGAGATAAAGGCATCATCGAGTACACCTCCCCCGGCCACTACCGCAAAATCATGTGATATGGAACACTACATTCTCCAATACGCAAGCATGAATTACGAAGGAGCCATCTCCATGGATTGCCTAGGGCCATTCGCAACCAAAGAAGAAGCCCAGAAACAGCAGAAGATAATAATGGACGAGTTTGCCAAAGAAAACACATCCATGGCTGATACAAAGATAAAGGAAGAAATTGGAAACTTCCAAAGGATTGCATATCGCAATGATCTAACGGAGATACAGTCACGGATTATTATGCTGAAACTGTAATGTGGGCAGCTTAGTTCTGGCTGGCTCAAAGCCATTATCCCCCCAACTCGCCGCACAAAAAGGTGAACTTATGGATCGACATAATAAAGGTCTCACAGTCACCCTTCCCCACGAGTTCGAGCCCTTACTCACCACTTGGGCAGCCACTGCAAATATCACCATCGATGAGCTGGTGGCACAGCTGCTAGCAGATGCACTGAAAATCAAGCGAGACTAGTCCGTAAATCCTGTACTGACCAAAGGCGGACAATGCATGAGGAGACTAAAAACAATGCGTTGCCTTCTGTGAATGGTACTATATTTCCCGCACGCAAAAATCCATGGATGTAATGGTCGAAATCACTAATCACCAGGTATGCATGTACTCTCTTTTTGAATGCATCGCATTTCTCAATTCAACTAGCACCGCAGCCTCCTCATCCGGCAAAAATGCGATTTCGTCTTTGTACTTTTTCCCTACTGACGTCAGAACAGAATCCACCAAAATATAAACAGCCGTGGTGTGATTGTTAAAGCGGTCTATTTTTTCAGCAAGAGTTTTCAATTTTTCTTCCTCTACCCCGGTAGGAGAATCTTGCTTCTCCTGTACTGATTGCTCGACTGAATGAGTCTTACTTTTCTGATAATTGCCGTACTCCGCTATCAGCGCTTCAACTTTTTCTGCCCATTTGCGCTCGTCTGCCGATGCATACAATCTCATTGGACTGCAATCTATATGAGGATTGAATTAGGTCGCACAATGCATCTGCAACGGACTTATCGCATGAGCGGCGACTAATAAAAACTTTTGGAATAGGATTTCTGGTCATAAGATTAGAGGAAACTCTTAGCGGAGAACTTGCTGCGCCTCCGCACTGATGTGTTGGGCGTATAATATAGATTAATTTTGTACAGTAGGAAGTGCGTTGATTTCATATAACAACCTTTCCAAATCCGCGATGAGCTTCTCAAATGGGGGATATTCTCCGTATATCATGCTTCGCATCTGAACATAATCGGAACGGAGGGCATCAATGAAATGCTCAGGCGGCAGAAGGCGGAAGGTTCCAGGCTTAGCCTCCTCATACGCAAGCCACTTGCTCCCGGAATAGAAAAGCTGTTTGAATTCAACCACGCGAGCAAGGAGGGGTAAATCTGCAAAAGCCTGGGCCTTGACAGCAGGGTCGCGCGCCAACATCACCATATCGTAATAGTGGCGTGAATATCTGGGACGGAACGAACCGGTTGCCGGACGCCCGGCCTCTGCGTGAAGAATAGTGGCCTTTTCCCAGAAAGTGCGCGCGGCAGATGTAACCTGAACGGATACCTCCGCTTCTGCGAATAACCGTGGATATTGTTCTGCAGCGTACGATTTAATGATGGAAGTCTGATGCGGGTCCCATGCAGCCAGGGCGCCAATTTCAAGCCGGATTTCCGGACGGAGATATGAATCCGTCCGAAATGACTGCGGATACCGAATAGAGATAATCGCATCCCCAGTCTTCCCCATTTCCAGCACGGCTGTGCAAATTCCCTCACAAAACGACTGAACCACAGGATATATCTCATCCTGAATACATTTATTTCCCCAGGCAAGCAGCTCCTCATTGAACTTCCGGCGTTTGTTTCGCGACATTTCCTCCATGGGATTTCCCAAGGGATTGTCTGTCCAATTCAGGATAAGGTCGATATCCTCGGAAAAGCGTTCTATCAGGCCATATACTTTAGACAAACTGGTACCGCCTTTGAAAATAATCCTGTCCTTGAGAGATGATTCAAACAGCTGTTTGAGAACCCAGCAAACCCAGAAGTCTTTTTCGACAATCTGTTCGGTCATTCCTCGCTGCGCAGCAGTCTGGCGGAACAGCTCCATGCGCATCTGCGGGGATAGTTGAGCAATTTTATTCATGCCTTCTGAAATGCATTAGTGATAATTTTACGGAGGATTTCGCCGACCCATGCAGGGGAGTATCGCGAATCCTTCAGAATGCGATTCTTTTCTTTTTCAGTGATAAAGTCGGTAATTTTTGCAATGACGGTATCATTTATATTGCATTCCCCCAGGGAAAGAATAGCCTGGGTGATAATTTCTGTTTTGGGACTTTGAAATTTAGATTGTTTCAACGAGGCGGACTTAAACTCAATTATACGATTCATCACCTGGTATTCACGCCCTCTTGCATCACTCAGGTAAACATAACGCCCTGGCACTTGTGTACTAAGGCCTAGATAATTCAATGCAGCCGCTCCCGTAATCTGAATATGCCATTGATTTTTACGGGCAATCGCTTGAGCGACAGCATCAATATCCGGAGCGAGCTGCTCGTGTAGCAGTTCGCTATAGATAGGATAATCGAAAACGCCAAGAAGCAATGAGCGGAGAATTCCTCGTTCGCGCAGGTTTCTCAAACTCCACGTTACGGTTTTCCTGTTTCCTATATGGTAAAAATCACTGTTTGTAAAAACTGAACCTCTACCATTAAGTCTAATCATTGCATATATTTTATCTTCTATGCTTTGCATCTTGACTTATTTTCCTTTCTGCAATCCAAATTACTGCAATTTGGATTGAAAATCAAGCGCAATTTTGCATAATTTTTATTTTAAGTCAATACTCTTTCTATTTGCCTTGATTTTTATTTATTTCTCATACACTTAATAGAACACCTTGCTTGCATCACTAAATATTGATTGTTAATGTTTTGTATTGTGTATATCGTCCAATCCCGCATAAAAGCTACGCTTTTATGCGGGATTGGACATCATAAGGGATTTTTCATCTCAATATTAGCGACAAATATCACATTGATGCTTGTTGCATCTGATCCAGCAGACCTATCTTCGATTCTCGCAAATTCCAGAACTAGACATTGTTAATTCGGGCACAAAATAAACGGCGGGTTCCGGGAATCGGAACCCGCCGCTGGGTTGCTGGGCGTTATGTTATGAGTAAATTACTCTGACTTGGGTTGTTGGGATTTTTAAGTGGTTACAAGGCTTACATCATGCCGCCCATGCCACCCATGCCGCCCATATCGGCGCCGCCGTGGGAGCCGCAGGAGCAGGACTTGGGTTCGGGAAGGTCGGTGATGAGGCATTCGGTGGTGAGCATGAGACCGGCGATGGAGGCGGCGTTCTGCAGGGCGGAACGGGTCACCTTGGTGGGATCCACCACGCCGGAGACGAGGAGGTCCTCGTACTCATCGGATACGACATTGTAGCCCATGTTCGGGGATTCGAGGTTCTTGACCTTCTCCACGATGAGGGCGGCTTCGCGGCCGGCGTTGGCTACGAGCTGGCGCAGCGGGGCTTCCACAGCGCGGTATACGATGGAGGCACCGGTGGCTTCATCGCCGCTGAGGTTGAGGGCGCACACGGCCTTCTGGGCGCGGATGAGGGCCACACCACCGCCGGGCACGATGCCTTCTTCCACCGCAGCGCGGGTGGCGTGCAGGGCGTCGTCCACGCGGTCTTTCTTTTCCTTCATCTCGGTTTCGGTAGCGGCACCCACCTTGATGACGGCTACGCCGCCGGCGAGCTTGGCGAGGCGCTCCTGGAGCTTCTCGCGGTCGTAGTCGGAGGAAGTTTCCTGAATCTGGTGGCGGATCTGGGACACGCGGGCGGAGATATCGGCGGATTTGCCGGCACCTTCGATGATGACGGTGGTGTCCTTGGTGATGACCACGCGCTTGGCAAGGCCGAGCATGTCGACGTCCACGTTTTCGAGCTTGAGGCCGAGGTCCTCAGAGATGCACTGACCACCGGTGAGGATGGCGATATCCTGGAGCATGGCCTTGCGGCGGTCGCCGAAGCCGGGGGCTTTCACGGCGGCCACGTTGAGGGTGCCGCGCAGGCGGTTCACCACCAGGGCGGCGAGGGCTTCGCCCTCCACGTCCTCCGCGATGATGAGGAAGGGCTTGCCGCTCTTGGCCACCTTCTCCAGCAGGGGGAGGAAATCCTTGAGGTTGCCGATCTTCTTCTCGAAGATGAGGATGTAGGGGTTTTCGAGCACAGCCTCCATGGTGTCGGCGTTGGTCACGAAGTAGGGGGAAAGGTAGCCCTTGTCGAACTGCATGCCTTCCACCACGTCCAGGGAGGTGTCGATGCCCTTGGCTTCCTCCACGGTGATGGTGCCGTCCTTGCCTACCTTGTCCATGGCCTCGGCGATGATGTCACCGATTTCGGAGTCCCAGTTGGCGGAAACGGTGGCCACCTGGGCGATTTCCTTGGTGGAGTCCACGGGCTTGGAGATATTCTTGAGCTCCTCGACAATGGCGGCGGCGGCCTTGTTGATACCGCGCTGCAGGGAGATGGGGTTGGCACCGGCGGTCACGTTGCGCAGCCCCTCGCGGTAGATGGCTTCGGCCAGCACGGTGGCGGTGGTGGTGCCGTCGCCGGCGATGTCGTTGGTCTTGCTGGAGACTTCACGCACAAGCTGGGCGCCCATGTTCTCATAAGCGTCCTCAAGCTCGATTTCCTTAGCCACGGTCACGCCGTCCTTGGTGATGTTGGGGGAGCCGAACTTCTTGTCGATAACGACATTGCGGCCGGCCGGGCCCAGGGTGCTCTTCACAGCCTTGGCGATTTTGGTCACACCGTTGAGCAGGCTCTGGCGTGCGGTCTCGTCGAATGAAAGTTGTTTTGCCATATGTTGAATGATGAATAGTTAATAGTGAATAGCTGGGGTATTAGTCGATGATAGCGAGGATATCGGACTCGCTGAGGATGGTGTAGGCCGTGCCGTTGACGGTGACTTCCGTGCCGCCGTACTTGGTGATGAGCACCTTGTCATTAACGGCTACGTTGAAGGGGATGAGGTTGCCGTCCTTATCGCGGCCGCCGGTGCCGATGGCGCGCACAATGGCTTCCTGGGGCTTTTCCTTGGCAGTGTCGGGCAGGAACAGACCACCTGCGGTTTTGGTTTCGGCTTCTACACGCTCTACGAGCACTCGGTTTCCTAATGGTTTAATCATGGTATTGTTGTGTTTTGAATTTGAAATGTTGCAGTTTTGTTCCCGGGGCGGGCAACAGTTGCTACCCTGCCCCGGGAGGTTAAGATTTACTCATCGACCACCTCGGCGTCCACGACCTTGCTCTTGGCCTTGCGGGGGCCGTTGTCCTCGGGGGCGCAGCCGGCATCACAACCAGCGCCGGAGCAACCACCCTGCTGGGCAGCGGCAGCCTGGGCGGCGGCGTTCAGCTCAGAGAGAGTCTTTTCGAGCTCCTCGGTCAGCTGCTTAGCCTTGGCCACGTCCTTGGCTTCGGCGGCCTTCTTGAGAGCTTCGACTTTCTCCTGGATGGGCTTCACAAGCTCGGCAGGAGCCTTGTCGCCCATGTCCTTGATCTGGCGCTCCACATTGTGAGCCAGGGAATCGGCCTTGTTGATGACCTCGATATCCTCGGCCTTGCGGCGGTCTTCCTCAGCGTGGGCTTCGGCTTCTTTCTTGGCGCGCTCAATCTCTTCCTTGGAGAGGCCGGAGGACCCCTGGATGGAGATATTCTGCTCCTTGCCGGTGTTCTTGTCCTTGGCGGTCACCTTGAGAATACCGTTGGCGTCCATGTCGAAGGTCACTTCAATCTGGGGTACGCCGCGGGGAGCAGGCTGGATGCCGTCGAGCTTGAAGTTACCCAGCAGCTTGTTGTCGTTGAACATCTTGCGCTCGCCCTGGCAGATGCGGATATCTACGGCCGGCTGATTATCAGCAGCGGTGGAGAACACCTGGCTCTTGCGCACGGGGATGGTGGTGTTGCGGTCAATCATGGGGGTGGCGATGCCGCCCATGGTCTCGATGGAAAGCGTCAGCGGGGTCACGTCGAGCAGGAGCACATCGTTCACCGCACCGGTAAGCACGCCGCCCTGGATAGCAGCCCCCACGGCCACCACTTCGTCCGGGTTCACACCCTTGTGGGGTTCCTTGCCAGCCAGGCGCTTGGCCATATCCTGCACAGCGGGCATGCGGGTCATACCACCCACGAGTACGAGCTCGTTGATATCGCTGGTGCTCAGGCCGGCCGCGGCGATACACTCGCGAACCGGGCGGGTGGTGCGCTCCAGCAGACTTTCGGTAAGCTGCTCCAGCTTGCTGCGGGTGAGGGTCAGCTGTATATGCTTCGGGCCGGTGGCGTCCATAGTGATGAACGGCAGGGAGATATCGTAGCTCTGGGTGGAAGAGAGGGCAATCTTGGCCTTTTCTGCCTCTTCCTTGATACGCTGCAGGGCGTCGGTCTGCTTGGAGATATCCATACCCTCGCGGCTCTTGAATTCAGCCAGAATCCAGTTGATGACCGCGTTGTCCCAGTCATCACCGCCCAGGTGAGTATCACCATCAGAAGCCTTCACCTCGAACACGCCGTCGCCGATTTCCAGCACGGAGATATCGAAGGTACCACCACCGAGGTCGTACACGGCAATCTGCTCGTTGCTGTTCTTGTCCAGACCGTAAGCCAGAGCGGCGGCGGTGGGTTCGTTGATGATGCGGCGCACCTTCAGACCGGCAATCTCACCGGCAGCCTTGGTGGCGTTGCGCTGGGCGTCGTTGAAATAAGCGGGCACGGTAATCACAGCCTCGGTGATGGTCTCACCCAGCTTGGATTCGGCATCTGCCTTAAGCTTGCCGAGAATCATGGCGCTGATTTCCTGCGGGGAGTACACCTTGGTCTCGCCGCCCACTTCCACCTGAATGTGGGCGTCGCCGTTGGCGGCTTCCACGATAGTGTAGGGAACTTTCTTGTCATCCGCAGTCAGCTCGGCATACTTGCGGCCGATGAGACGCTTGGCGGAGAACACCGTGTTGCGGGGATTGGTCACAGCCTGGCGCTTGGCAGCCTGGCCGACGATACGTTCGCCGTTCTTGGTGAAAGCGACGATGGATGGAGTGGTACGTGCGCCCTCGCTGTTCTCCAGAACAGTGGCCTGGCCGCCTTCCATGACAGCCATGCAGGAGTTCGTCGTACCAAGGTCAATACCGAGTATTTTGCTCATGGTTTGTTTTCTTTCTATGTTTTGTTGTTTTTAGATTTTTTGAAGGAGGTCGGCCGGCACACACACCGGCATCTCTTACCTCATACTGTTGCAAATTCCGTGCCAACTTTCAGAAAAGCGCATACAAAACCACGCAAACACTTATAGTTCAGGCATCAGCATATCGTCATAAATATTTTCAGCCACATCCGAAAGGCACCTCAAGAGCGGCATTTTGCCGCACATGCGCATTTTGCCGCAGCTCTCACATGCGGCATTTTGCCGCAATTACTTTCCCCTCCCCACTTCGCAATTCGTATTTTTTCATTCTACTTCCAAAAACATCCCGAGTAGGCGCTCCGGGGGTTGTTCTGGGTGTTGTTCCGGGTGTTCCCTGCCCTGATTGCCGGGGTGGGGAGGAGGGCTCTTCTCCCCGCAGAGTCAGCGATATCAGGCCTTTTTTTCTTTCGCCGGGCCAAGCTTGCTCCAGAGCCAGGTGAGGAGCAGAAGTATTACTGCACCCCCACCATATACAACGAAAGGATTGCCCATAGCCGCAAATGCTTTCTTTTCCAGTTCTGCCGCCCGACGGCCCGCAGCCCTGATGGTAAGCGGCCGGGGATGTATTCTGGCAAATTCAACAAGTTTCTTGTCTATCGAAATTTTCTGGTATTCGCAGATTCTAAAGGAACCCAGACCGGGGAAGCGTTTCAGCGGCTTGCCGGAGGAATCAATGACCGTAATCCCCGGGGCGGGCAGATTCTTGTCCGTGCAGCTGTTCACAATGACGGAAAGGGCCAGGTACTCATCCTGCCCCTGCCGGACAACATTGTCATTGTCGAATAATGCCGAAAGCGGCAGAGGGGGTTCCACATTCCATGGTCTGCCTTCCCAATTGCCTACCAGCCCCTCTTTGGTGAGCAATAAGCCGAATTCGCAGCAATTGGTCTGCACGGTGACTAGTTTCTCAGGAGAGCTGACAGCCTCAGCCTCGCTTAAATTGAGCAGCAACGAAACCGTTGAAACCGGTAATTCGCGGGCATTTTCCCCGTTTCTCACCATTTTGTGCAAGCGCATATTCCTGGAGGAATAACGCCCCTTATTTTCAATCTTCTCATCGTGGGGCATGCGGTCTTCCATAAGATACGAAGCAAAGAAATAGCCCAGCACACATACAAGCAACAACAAAAGAAAACGTTTCATGTGTCAGAAAGAGAGGAAAGAAAATGATGTATATGGGCTTCATTCTAGCAACTTAGCATGTATAATCAAGCCAAAATGCAATCCCCCCCTGCTGACAATCCGGGAAATATTCACAAACACACGCATTCCCAAGGATTTGGACGATATGCTTACCCCCATCCTGCGGACTCACTTTTCCGCTCACATCATCCGCTGGCACATGGTGTTTAACTCCCCACACAGGGACTTCTTTCACCACTTGATACATTTATCAACATTTTATGCAATCTATGGACACATGTGGAAGCAAACAGAAATTCGGTGATTTATTCTTGGCTATTATCAGGAAATGTGATAGTATGTGGTCATGGTCAGAATATTAGCAGCAACCGATTTTACAGAAGAAGGGCAGGCTGTGCTCGACTTCGCCGCGGAAATGGTGTGCAAGACAGGAGGCAAGATGTACCTGCTGCACGCAGTGGAGCCCTGCATCATTGATGCAGCAGGCAGTCTTTCCGGCGGCACCATGGGCGCGGGGGATATTCCCGGCAACCTGCCGAATATGGACTACCAGCGCATGGACGCCTGCCAGGCTGTGCTCGCCATTGCAGATGCCCGCGCCAAGCAGCTGGGTGAGCAAATCAGCAGGAAATGGGGCATTCCGATTTATGCCAAGGCTGAGGAAAGTGATGATATTGTGGACTGTGTGCACCAGTTCTGCGGGCGTCACAATATCACCCAGCTGGTTATCGGCAACCGCCACCACTCGCTGCTCACCTCCATTCTGCTGGGTAACACGGCAGAAAAGCTGGTGCGCGCCGCACGCATTCCCGTGACGGTGGTTCCCTGTGGGCCTAAAGTCAATAACTGATGGTCATTCTCTTTCTGGGAGACGTGGTGGGAGAGCCCGGACGCTGTGCATTATACCGCGCCCTGCCTGAGCTGCGGGCAGAATACGCGGTGGATGCGGTGGTGGTGAACGGCGAAAACGCTGCGGGCGGCAAGGGTATTATTCCCCGGCTGGCGCGGGAATTCATGGAACATGGGGTAGATATCATCACCCTGGGTGACCATGTATGGGATCAATCTGACCTGATTCCCTGGTTGCCCGATGCCCCGAATGTACTGCGCCCCTACAACCTGCAACCCGGCACCCCCGGCTACGGCAGCTGCGTCATCAACACCCCGGCAGGAAAGCTCGGCGTGCTTTGCCTGCAAGGGCGCACCTTCATGCGACCAGGGGCAGAAAATCCCTATACCCGCGGGTACGATGAAGCCGTGCGGCTGCGCGAAGCCGGGGCCGACGCGCTGCTGGTGGATTTCCACGCCGAGACCACAAGTGAGAAGATAGCCATGGGGTACCGCATGGATGGTGTGGCGAGTGCCGTTATCGGCACGCACACGCATGTACAGACCGGAGATGAACGCATTTTACCCGGCGGCACAGCTTACCTGACAGACGCCGGGATGTGCGGCAGCCGGGATGGCGTGATTGGCCGCGATGCCGGATGCGTGCTGCAAGGGCTTATCACCGACCTGCCCAACCGATTCCCGATAGCCGGGTTCCCGGCCATGGTGAATGGCGTGGTGGTAAAAGTGGATACCACCACTGGCCATGCCACCCGTATAGAACGAATCACCCGCATATACGACGAAAAATGATGGATGTGGAACGATTTGGCGGTATTGCCCGCCTGTATGGCGTGAAGCCGGCAGAGCGACTGGAGCAGGCACGCGTGGCGGTGGTAGGTATTGGCGGCGTAGGCTCCTGGGCGGCAGAAGCCCTGGCCCGTAGTGGTGTGGGCACCATCATTCTGCTGGATATGGATGACCTCTGCATCACCAACACGAACAGGCAGATTCACGCGCTGGAGGGCAACTACGGCCGCGCGAAGGTGGAGGCCATGGGCGAGCGTCTGCGCGCCATCAACCCCGCGGTCCAGGTGGAGGAAATCATGGCTTTCTACACTGTTTCCAAGCCGGAGCGCCTCTTTGATACCCGGCCGGATGTGGTGGTGGACGCCATTGACAGCATGCGCCCGAAGGCCCACCTTATTGCCGAGTGCTACAAGCGCGGGGTACCGCTGGTTACCTGCGGGGGAGCCGGTGGTCGCATTGATGCCGGCTGCATCTCTGTGGCAGATTTGGCCCGCAGCGGGGGCGACAACATGCTCTCCCAGCTGCGCAAGACCCTGCGAAAAGAATATGGGCTGCCCCTGCAGGACAAATGCCCGGAAATCGGCATCCGCTGCGTTTACTCACCCGAGCGCCCACGCTTCCCGAAATGCGACGGCACCGTAAGCTGCGAACGGGAGGCCCACCAGAAAGGAGGCATCGGCTGCGCCAGCGGATTCGGCTCTGCCACCCACATCACCGGCACATTCGGCTTCATGATGGCTGGTGAAGCTCTGCACATTTTAACTCAAGACCACACATGAAATTCAACGACCGCACCGCACGCGCCAACAAACACACCGCCAGAACCGAGGCCCGATTCGAAAAGAAACCCGCTGCTGCCATTGTGCTAAAGCCCCGGCCGGAAGGTGACTTGCAGGATATTCTGGCAGAGCAGCCGCAGGGGCTCTATCTGGTGCTCGACTGCGTGCAGGACCCGCACAACCTGGGTGCGATTCTGCGCACGGCAGATGGAGCGGGCGTAGCAGCCGTCATTGCTCCCAAAGACAAATCGGTGGGTATCACCGAAACTGTGCTGCGCGTCTCGGTGGGCGCGGCAGAGAATGTTCCCTTTGTGCAGGTTACCAACCTGGCACGCACCATAAAGCAGATGAAGGATGCCGGCATCTGGTTTGTAGGCACCTCTGACCATGGAGACCGCTCAGTATATGATATTGATTTCAAGGGAGGCATTGCGCTGGTCATGGGGGCCGAGGGTGATGGCATGCGCCGGCTCACCGAGGAAAACTGCGATTTTCTGGTGCGTATTCCTATGGCAGGAAAAGTGCCCTGCCTGAACGTATCCGTGGCCACAGGCGTGTGCCTGTATGAAGCCGTGCGCCAGCGCAACCTGTAACACCACCGGCATGGGCTGCATTATCGACATAGAGCCGCCACCCGGCATTCTGGTGCGCTTTATCTCTGACCTGCACCTGGGGCACGAGCGCTGCGAAGCACCAGCGGTGGCAGAGCTTGCCCCCTTGCTGCATGGCGTGGGCATGCTCGTCGTGGTGGGAGATCTGGCAGAAACCCGCAAATGCGCCTGGCAGGAACGAGGTATGGCAGCTCGCGCGGAGCTGCGCGCACTCTGCCGGGAACGCGGCGTGCAGCTGGTGGAAATTTCTGGTAATCACGACCCGGACCCCCCTGCTCTGCTGGCTCGCCTCTGGGGTGGGCAGGTAGTTGCCATGCATGGCCACGCCCTGCATAAGGAAGTGGCCCCCTGGAGCTGGGAATACCTGCGCAACAAACAGGCCTGCCGCCAGCTGATTGCCCAGTACCCGGATGCAGATACAAACCTGGAGAGCCGCCTTGAACTTTCGCGCGCCATGTGCCAGCTCACCCCCCCTATCCTGCAGCGGGAGGGAATCCGGAACCCGTTTCTGCGCGGCTTCATGCATTGCTTCTGGCCCCCGCAAAGGCCGCTCGGCATCGTTTGGAGCTGGCTTACCTGCGCCCGCCGCTGCGAGCAATTCACCCGCCGATTTTTTCCGGAGGCCCGGGTTGTCATCTTCGGTCATCTGCACCGTTTCGGCAACTGGCGCTTTGGGCCGCGCCGGATTCTGAATACCGGAGCCTGGTTCAAGCACGCAACGCCGTATGTTATTGATATGCGCGATGCTCGGGTCATTTCATACAAAAAGGCAACAGAAATCAACAAGCATTCCAAAAACTGACGATTTTTTTTGAAAGAAACGCATTTATTGCTTGCGTTGAGCATTTTAGGGTGTTATATTCTGCCCGTTAACGCAACCTCTTATACAACATATGAACAAGACTCAGCTCATCGACGCCATCCAGAAGGAACTCGGTCCGGACGCTTCCAAGAAATGCGCAGCCGCTGCCCTTAACGCCACCCTCGCCGCCATTACCAAGGCTGTTGCCACGGAGAAGGTGCAGCTTGTAGGTTTCGGCACTTTCGAGACCAAGACACGCCCCGCGCGCACCGGCCGCAATCCCCGCACCGGCGAAACCATGACCATTCCGGCCAGCACGGCTGTGAGCTTCAAGGCATCTTCCTCTCTCAAGGGCTAAATCCCCGGATTCATTCCTTTCAACGAAAACCCCGGTTCATTGCTGAACCGGGGTTTTCATCTTTCAGGAAAAAAACACGGCTTATACGAGTACAGCGGCAGAATCCAGCACATCTTCGCCATAAATGAGCTCGGCCAGTACAGGCACGCCGGTATACTCTTCAAGCATGGCACGGTTCGTCACAGCGGCGGTATCCCATTCCTCCACCTGCTGGTTAAGGATGATACCACGGCACTCCAACCCGGCGGTCCGGATAGCGCGCGTGGTCATGATTGCCTGGCTTACAGCCCCCTGGCGATTGCTCACCACCAATAGAACGGGCAGGTTCAACGCCATGGCCAGCTCTGCCATGGTCTTGCCAGGGCAAAGCGGGGTTTCCCAACCGCCGACACCCTCAATCAGCAAGGGGGCATACTGCCCCGCCAGCAACCGGCAGGATTCTGCCAGCGCTGCTACAGAAACCTCGCGATGCTCAAACTCCCCACCCACCCGCGGGTCTGCAATGGTGCGCAGATAGAGCGGATTAAGCAAATCCAGCGGCAGAGTCGGCTGCCCCACAGCCTCGCGCATGGCTCGGAGTTCCTTGCGGTCTCCGCAGGAAACAGGCTTGCAGCCCATGGCTGATTCCCCACGCATGACCAGGTCGCGCAACAACGCACAAATAACATGGGTCTTGCCCACGCCCACATCCGCTCCGGCTATAAAATAAGCATTCATATCAGCATATTACTCCGGCATTGAAAGGCGGATATCATCAATATTCCACTCCGGGCTGGAACCACGCACCAGCAGGTGGTTCACCATAAACCACACCACCACGGCCGCAGCCAGGCATATCAGCTTAGCCAGCCAGTTAGTGGTCAGCAATTTCCGTAATCTGATCCTGGTTCGCATGTGAATTAAGAAGATTGGTTAAACGTTCAGAAAGAAGATCCAGGTTGATATCCCGCTGCACCATATTACCCACGGCCAGAGAAACCGAACCGGTTTCCTCGGATACGATGATGACCACGGCATCTGATGCCTCGGCAAGGCCAATGCCGGCGCGGTGACGCAGCCCCATGCTGCGGTCTTTCAGCTCTCGGTTCGATACAGGCAGAATGGCAGCTGCTGCAACAATCCGCTCGTTATTCACAATAACCGCGCCATCGTGCAGCAGCGTCTTGGGCATGAAAATTGTGCCTATTAATTCGCGGGTGTACTGGGCATCCAGCATCGTACCGGTCTTGGCATATTCCTGCAACTTGTTGGAACGGCAGATTGCAATGAGTGCGCCATACCGCTTGGAAACCAGATACGCCACAGATTCCCGGACAAGTGTAACAAAATCCTGATTTTCCTGCCGTGTGCCGATAAGACGGGAGATGAACTTATTGGAACCGAACCGAGCCAGCGCCGTGCGCAGCTCCGGCTGAAAAAGAATGACCAGAATCGTGCCGGGGCCGATGATTAGCCCGGCCAGTTGCTTAAGCACCACAGCGTGCGTCATCTCCAGCAGGATATAACCCAGAATCACCGTAGCGATGAGGCCCGCCAGAATGGCAGCCGCTCGCGAATCCTTCACCGCACGGTACAGCTGGTAGAATAATGCCCAGAGCACCAGAATCTCAAATATGGCTCTGAGAATTTCAAGTAAGGTCATGCCCGTATCATACTATGTATGCTGAGGTATGGCAAGTGGAAACCATGGTGCTGACACCGACAAGCGCAACAAAAAGGAAAGAAAGTTAAATTTCCTGTTTGCAAGAACATTCAAATATGCTAGAATGTGGGGGTTGCAATGAAAACCATTGACCGCTACATTCTCAAGCAACTTATTTCAGTCACTTTCCTCGGTGTTCTGTCGCTCACAATGCTGCTTCTGCTGGGGCAGCTCTTCAAGCAGCTGCATGAACTCCTGGTGGAAAGCGGTGCCCCGCCCAGCATCGTTTTTGACTTTATTCTCCAGGTTATTCCCTTCTCACTCACCTTCTCTGTGCCGTGGGGATTCCTGACAGCCGTTCTCCTGGTATATGGTCGACTGGCTGCAGATAATGAGCTGACCTCCATGCGCATGGCCGGTCTGAGCCTCTGGCGGCTGAGCGCCCCGGCCATTGGTATGGGAATTGTACTTACCGGGCTTTGCTATTACATCAATATTGAAATTGCCCCGCGAGGCAAGGATGCCATGAGTGAGCTGGTGATGAAAGCTGCCATGGATAATCCTCGCAACCTCCTCAAATCCAGCAGCAGCATGACTAAACTGGATAAGGTGCAGCTTTACATTGAACAGCGCTCCGGTGATGAAATGCTGGGGCTGCACGTATACCCGCTGGTCAAAGGAGCCGGCATGGGCTCCGATTTTGACGCCATTCATGCCGAACGCGCCGAAATTGGTGAATTTGATGCCAGGACCCGTCTGCTGACGCTGACGCTGAAGAATGCCCGCATCGAACGCGCCGACGGACCGATGACCGACATGCCTGCCATCGGCGTCATGCCGCTGCGCATTCATATCCCGCTCAAGAACCAGCGCAAACTCAAACCGAATCGATACACTAACAGCGAAATCAGCTACGTACTGGAGCACTCCGCCCTTACCCTGCAGCTCGACATGCAGAAGCTGGGCATTTACGAAGACAACGCATCCGTAAGCCCTGCATTTCCCTGTGCCAAGCAACTTTGGGCAGAGGTACGCAAGGATGCAACCTACTACAACGGCGGGCTGATGCACAAGAAAACAAAACTGGCATTTGAAACCGAGGGGATTCAGCGAGCCTCCTTTGCTTGTGCATGCTTCGTATTCTCCCTCATCGGGGTTCCTCTGGCCATTACAGCCCGCCGCAAGGATACCTCAACCGGTTTTGCTATTGGCATTCTCGTGGCTGCAGTCTACTTCATGGCCCTGGTCTTCTGCGAACTTTCCCGTAAATCCAGCGGCATTACCCCATACATAGTGCTCTGGCTTCCCAACGTGCTCTGCATTGCCTTTGCTATCTGGCAGCACAGCAAAGCCAGATTCCGCGGCTGATACCGCCAGGCAAGTACATAAGAAAAGCCGCTCTACTGAGCGGCTTTTCTGCTATATTGTATTCGTTTTACAGCAAGCGGTGGTCACTTCGGCTCTCATAATCAGCCCGCTGGTCATCCCCAACCGGCCCCACGGCAAAATATCTGGCCTCAGGGTGGTTAAACAACAGCGCACAGACCGATGAGGAGGGCTGCATCATGGCGGATTCCGTCAGCGTTGCGCCGGTCTGAGCTGTGGCATCCAACAAGGCAAACACCGTTTCCTTCTCGAAATGGTCAGGCTGGCTGGGATAACCGCACGCCGGGCGGATAGAACGGCTGTTCCCGGCGGGCCACACGGTGTCAATACACTCCTGTGCACACTCCGCCAGAGCCTCAGCCAGCATGCTGCAGAGGGCCACGCAAAGCAAAGCGTTGTATGAATCGCCCGCAGCGTCGAACTCTGCCGCCCAGGATTCGCCTCCGGTCACAGAGAGCTGCAGAGCTCCCACATACCCACCCAGCCCCTGCGGAGCCACCCAATCAGCCAGAGCCAGGCGCGGGCGGTCGCTGCGTTTTTGCTGGCGCAGCGTATGAAGCACGGTATCGTTCTCCAGCACCACGTCATCCTGCACCCGCGCGGCCGGCCATATGCCGAATACCGCGCGTGCCTGCAACTTCTCAGGAGCAATTGCCAGCAGCGCCCTCGCATCATCCATAAGCCGCAGCGCTTCAGCCACTTTATCAGCAGGAGCACCGGCATGCGGCGCATTGCGGGCAGGATTCCACACATCCTGCATCTCAAAATGGCGCAGCAAAATACTCCAATCCGCCTTATCCTGCAACTGTTGCCAACTGAGCTCAAAATCGGGCATGGTGTGGCAGCATTTGCACCCGGAAGGCACAGCCGCCGTAAACACGCCGGTACGCAGCGGTGCTGGCTGCGGACATTTCTCCCAGTCGTAGACAGGCGCTTTGGCCCGGGCCTCAGCCAGAGACATCAACGGCTGTTCTTTTGCCTCGAACTCGCGGCAGAGCCGCGCCTGCTCCGCCTTATGCGCAGCAATAGACTCCTGGCAAGCCGGGCCGATGAGCGCAGCGGCAGCCGGAACAATCGTGGAGGCATCTGATGTCTGCATCACCACACCGGAGGGATAATGCGGAGCCAGTTTCAGCGCAGTATGCAGCGGGCTGGTGGTAGCCCCGCCCACCAGAAGCGGCAACGTCAGCCCCTCAGCCTCCAAAGCCGCGGCCACTTTCGCCATTTCGGCAAGAGACGGAGTAATAAGCCCTGAAAGGGCCACCAAATCAGCCTTTTCGCGCTGTACTGCAGCCACAATATCCTCACAGGGAACCATGACTCCCAAATCTACCACACGGAATCCATTGCAAGCCAGCACCACACCCACAATATTCTTACCAATATCGTGCACATCGCCCTTAACAGTAGCGAGCACCACGGTGCCGGCAGAACTCTGCTGCCCGGGGGCATTTTCCAGCAGCGGGGTCAGCACCGCCACGCTCTGCTTCATCACGCGAGCACTCTTCACCACCTGAGGCAGAAACATTTTACCGGCACCGAAAAGCTCGCCGACCTGCTTCATGCCGTCCATAAGCGGGCCCTCAATCACCGCCAGCGGAGAACCGCACAGCTCCAGAGCCTCGCGGGTATCAGCCTCCACATATTCAGTAATCCCCTTCACGAGAGCATATGCCAGGCGTTCCTGCACGGAGCCCGAGCGCCATTCAGAAATCACGGCAGCAGGCTTGGCCCCGGAAGTAGTCTTATCCTTGTTGGCCGCAAGCTCCTGGGCGTAGGAAATGAGGCATTCGGTGGCATCATCAGAACTATTGAGCAGCACCGCCTCCACCAGCTTGCGGCGGTGGGCCGGAATGTTTGCGTAATCATCCATAAGCGCGGCATTCACAATACACAAATCCAGCCCGTTTGCAGACGCATGGTGCAGGAATGCCGAATGCATGGCCTCACGCACCGGGTTGATGCCGCGGAACGAGAACGACACATTGGAAATACCACCAGAAATATGGCAGTTCGGGTGGGCCGTATAAATTTCACCCGCAGCCTGGAAGAAATGCAAGGCATGGTTGGCATGCTCGGCAATGCCAGTGCCCACGGTCAGCACATTGGGGTCAAAGATGATATCCTCCTCCGGGAAGCCCACCTTATTCACCAGCAAATCATAGGCGCGGTGCGCAATGGCAATGCGGTCTTCGCGCCCGCACGCCTGGCCGTTTTCATCAAAGCCCATCACCACCACCGCTGCTCCATAACGCCTCAGCAGCGTGGCCTGGCGCAGGAATTCCTCTTCACCATTCTTCAGGGATATCGAATTCACAATACCCTTACCCTGCGTGCAGCGAAGCCCCGCCTCAATCACCTCCCAGTTGGAGGAATCAATCATGAATGGCACACGGGCAATATCTGGTTCAGCCGCCACCAGATTCAGGAAACGGGTCATGGCAGCCGGGCCGTCAATCATGCCATCATCGAAACAGAAATCCAGCACCTTGGCACCCTTCTCCACCTGTTGGCGGGCAATTTCAACGGCCTCCTCATATTTCCCCTCGCGCACCAGACGCGCAAACTTCGGGGAACCTGCCACATTGCAGCGCTCACCAACGAAAAGCACCCCTTGGTCGCGGTGGTGATTCAGCGGCTCCAAACCGGCCAGTCGCATGGTGCCGGCGGCTGGTTTCGCCTCAATCACACGTGGGGCATACCCCTGCACCGCAGCACGAATGGCCGCAATATACTCAGGAGTTGTGCCGCAGCAGCCGCCTACAATATTGAGCAGACCTTCTGCCGCATACTCACGCAGAATACCGGCCATATGCTCTGCGCTATGCTCGTAACCATTGGGGCTGAGCGGGTCAGGCAGCCCTGCATTCGGATACAGGCACACCGCGCAATCTGCCAATTCTGCGAGCTTGAGCGCAAAGGGTTTCATAAGGTCGGCCCCCAGCGCGCAGTTGATGCTGATAGCCAGCGGAGCAGCGTGGCGCACGCTGTTCCAGAATGCCTCCACAGTTTGCCCGGAGAGCGTGCGCCCTGCTTTATCCGTAATGGTAAAGCTGATGATTACCGGAGGCAGCTCGCGCTCCTGCCGCAGCTCATCAATGGCAAAGAGTGCAGCCTTTGCATTCAGCGTATCAAAAATCGTCTCCAGCAGGAGAATATCTACCCCGCCATCTGCCAGCGCCATCACCTGCTCACGGTATGCGCGGCGAAGCTGCTCAAAGTTGATGGCGCGATACCCCGGGTCTGTCACCTTGGGAGAAAGAGATGCGGTCACCGCCATGGGGCCTATGGAGCCCGCCACCAGAACCGGGCGGTTCTCGCGGGCCTCCGCCTCCTCTGCAGCCTCCCGGGCCAGAGCGCAGGCCGCCAGGTTCAACTCGCGAGCCAATGCCGCCAGCTCTGCATCATCCAGCACCTCATCATAATATTCCTGACCATGTTCCGCCAAGGCAGATTCATGAAAAAACTCATGCTGACCAATGCTGGTAGCCGAGAAAGTGGAGGTGGTGAGAATATCCGCACCGGCTGCTGCATAGGCTGCGTGAATTCCACGGATGATTTCCGGCTGGGTAAGAACCAGCAAGTCGTTATTATTTTTCAGGTCGCGGGCAGAGTCGCAAAATCGCCGGCCGCGGTAATCCTGCTCAGTCAGATGATGCTTCTGCACCATGGTGCCGCACGCCCCATCCAATATCAGAATGCGTTCTCGCAGGGCATTCTGCAGAAAAGAGCAGCGTTCAGTTGCGGTCGTCTTCATAGGCAAAGGAAATTAAAGCATAAAAACTGCCGGAGGGACTCAGCCAGCCCACCGGCAGCAAAAAATCGTACACTCGCAGGCAAGGTAAAATCAGCGGCGGGGACTGGGGTTGCGATGCCAAGTGATAGCGCCTTTGCCCACGGCGTAGAGATAAGCCACCATCAGCACGCCGATGAAAGCAGTCATAGACGCAAAGGCCTCGCCATTATTCATCACAATATCTTGGAAACCAAGTGCCCACGGATACAGGAAAATCACCTCAAGGTCAAACACCAGGAAGAGAATTGCCACCAGATAGAACTTAATGGAGAAGAATGAAGGTGCGCCTTCGCCCTCCGGAACATTACCGCATTCGTACGGCACATCCATGGCGGAACGCAGCTTGGAACGGCGACCAAATGCGATACTCAAAATGATGATAAGACCGGCAAAACCGAAACCGGCAATCAACTGAATAAGGGCTGAAAAGTATTCCTGTAACATAATGAGGTGCAGATTTTATACCAGTAAAACACCGCCAAGTCAATACAAAACCCATGCGGCAACAGGCATATTGATTACTTTTGGGGCTGAGCTTTCTCCGCCTTCATAAGCTCCTGCAGGCGCGCATCCCATGCAGAGGCTTCTTTTTCATATTCCCGGGCATTCCTGCTATTACGCAGGATGTTGATAAGGCGAGCCATGGCGGGCTTGTAATCCTGCCCCGCCGCCATCCGCAGCATAGCCATACCGCGCTCGCCATCTTTCTCCACAGGATTTCCCAGCATCAGCATCTCGGCAAACACATGCTGAGCCAGCGGATCACCGGCCATGGCCCCCTTCTCATACCAGGCGGCGGCAGCCGTAGCATTATCCATATGCTTATAGTACAGATTACCCAGCGCAGTAGCTGCCTGAGGCACCTGAGCAGAGGCCTTTGCCAGCCAATCCACGCCCTCCTGGCGCGTAGCCTCCTCCTGCGCCAGCACCCTGCCCAGCCGGTACTGCCCCTCAGCAATACCAGCCTCGGCCGCTACTCGCCAGTGCTTCATGGCAGACTCCTTATTCTGCCCCCCCAAGGAGCCATCATAATCCAGGATACCGAGAAACACTTCCGCCTCCCTGCTTCCCTGAGCGGCTGCCAGCGTAAACCAGTTGTATGCTTTCTGTGCGTCTGCCGGCACTCCCTGCCCACCCGCAAAATAAATACCGCCTAAATCCAGCTGCGCGCGCAGCAGCCCGCCCTCTGCAGCCTTCTGCAGACACTGCATGGCACCTGCAAAATCGGATTGTCCATTCTCCACATTCGGCTTCAACAAAGCCTGAGCCTTATCATACATGGCCTGGGAATCCATGGTTTGCTCCTCCGTCTGTTCCGGTTGACAGGAGGCAAGCAACAGGAGCGGGAGAAGTAACATGCAGCGCTTCATGCACCGCATTATACTCCTTTATATCTGAAATTGCAAACCTATCATACAACAGTCAATGCAAAAACGGCGCAACCATATGGTTTGCTTCCCTCTTGGGACCAGCGTTGCATTTATGGTTCTTGTCATTCTTTCCATTCCCATCAGCCCCGGCTTGTGGAGCGATACCGGCTTGTAAATGGGCTCGTCTGCGTCTTATTCTTGTCGCGGCGGGTACACGCGGCACTCTGGCGGGTGCTGAAATGCAATAACAAAACACCCCGCGCTGCTGTGCAGGCGGGGGTTTTGTTAAGCTTTCGCTTGTAAACCCGGGTGGGCTTACTTGTTCATGGCTTCCTCGATGGCAACAGCCACGGAAACCGTAGCACCCACCATGGGGTTGTTACCCATGCCGATGAGGCCCATCATTTCCACGTGAGCGGGCACGGAGGAGGAACCAGCGAACTGAGCATCGCTGTGCATGCGGCCCAGGGTGTCGGTCATACCATAGGAGGCGGGACCGGCAGCCATGTTGTCCGGGTGCAGGGTACGGCCGGTGCCACCACCGGAGGCCACGGAGAAGTACTTCTTGCCAGCCAGCGTGCATTCTTTCTTGTAGGTGCCGGCAACCGGGTGCTGGAAGCGGGTCGGGTTGGTGGAGTTACCGGTGATGGAAACGTCCACACCCTCCAGCCACATGATGGCCACGCCTTCGCGCACATCGTCAGCGCCATAGCAGTTCACCTTGGAGCGCTCGCCGTCGGAGAATGCCTTCTTGCTCACCACTTCCACCTTGCCGGTGGCGTAGTCAAACTTGGTCTGGCAGTAAGTGAAGCCGTTGATACGGGAGATGATGTAGGCGGCGTCCTTGCCCAGGCCGTTCAGAATGACGCGGAGCGGCTTCTGGCGCACCTTGTTGGCGGAGCGGGCAATACCGATGGCGCCTTCAGCGGCGGCAAAGGATTCGTGACCGGCCAGGAAGCAGAAGCATTCGGTTTCCTCGCGCAGCAGCATGGCGGCCAGGTTGCCGTGGCCCAGACCTACCTTGCGGTCATCAGCCACAGAGCCGGGAATGCAGAATGCCTGCAGACCTTCGCCGATAGCCTCGGCAGCGTCGGCAGCCTTGGTGCAGCCCTTCTTGATGGCGATAGCTGCGCCTACGGTGTAGGCCCAGCCGGCGTTCTCGAAGGCGATGTTCTGGATACCACGCACGATTTCACGCACGTCGATACCCTTGGCAAGGCAAACCTGCTCGGCTTCCTCGCAGGAATTGATACCGTACTGAGCAAGAACCGGGAGGATCTGGTCGATACGACGGGAATAAGATTCAAAAAGAGGCATAATCTTGTTCTATATTTAGGGGTTCTTTACTCGTGGCGGGGGTCGATGTACTTGGCGGCATCAGCAAAGCGGCCATAGGAGCCGGTGTGCTTCTTCACAGCCTCGTTAGCGTCCATGCCCTTCTTGATGTCTTCCATCATCGGGCCCATCTTCACGTACTGGTAACCGGTGATTTCACCCTCGGCATCCAGAGCAAGCTTGGTAATGTAGCCCTCGGCAAGCTCCAGGTAGCGGGCACCCTTGGCCAGCGTGCCGTACAGCGTGCCGGTCTGGGAGCGCAGCCCCTTGCCCAGGTCTTCAAGACCAGCACCGATGGGCAGACCGCCTTCAGAGTAGGCGCTCTGGGTGCGGCCGTACACGATCTGGAGGAAGAGTTCGCGCATGGCGGTGTTGATGGCGTCGCACACGAGGTCGGTGTTCAGAGCCTCGAGCACGGTCTTGCCGGGAAGGATTTCAGAAGCCATGGCGGCGGAGTGGGTCATGCCGGAGCAGCCGATGGTTTCAACAAGGGCTTCCTGAATGATGCCCTGCTTCACATTGAGGGTCAGCTTGCAAGCACCCTGCTGAGGAGCGCACCAACCCACGCCGTGGGTAAGGCCGGAGATGTCCTCAATCTTGGTGGATTGCGTCCAGGCACCCTCCTGGGGGATGGGGGCGGGGCCGTGATTGCAGCCCTTCTTGACGCAACACATCTGTTCGACTTCGTGTGTGTACTGCATAATGTTGGATTATGTTATGTTGGAAAATGCTCGGCACCGCGCGTACACGCTGGTGATACCTTGCTGCCGCTATTATAACGCTTTTTCCGGAATATGCGAGCACAAAAGTGCTTGCAGAACACAAAAAAACACCTCACCAACCCGGCCGATACAGTCGGGTTGGCAGGTGCACGCTGCAAAAGCCGGGGAGCGTGGCTCAGCCGTTCACGCCGTAGCGGGCTGCTGCGCCCAGCTGTTCCTCAATACGCAGTAGGCGGTTATACTTCGCCAGGCGGTCTGCGCGGGAAAGTGAGCCGGTCTTGATCTGTCCGGCGTTGGTAGCCACCGCCAGGTCGGCAATGAAGCTGTCCTCCGTCTCTCCGCTGCGGTGGGAGATGACGGCGCTGTAACCATGCGTGGTCGCCAGACGCACCGCCTCAAAGGTTTCGCTCAGCGAGCCGATCTGGTTGAGCTTCACCAGGATGGAGTTGGCTACCCCGCGGTCAATGCCCTTGCGCAGGAAGTCCACGTTGGTCACGAAGAGGTCGTCTCCCACCAGCTGGCAGCGCCCACCCAGGGTGTTGGTGAGGTGCTTCCAGCCATCCCAGTCGTTCTCAGCGCAGCCGTCCTCAATAGAGATGATGGGGTAGCGGCGGATGAGGTCTTCATAGTACGAGGTGAGCTCCGCAACGGTGAGTTTGTCGCCCGTGCTCTTCCTGAATACGTAGAGACCGCTTTCGGCATCATAGAATTCAGAGCTGGCCACATCCAGCGCCAGGGCTACTTCCCTGCCCGGTTCATAACCGGCGGCCTGGATAGCTTCCACAATGGTATCCAGCGCTTCATCTGCGCTGTGCAGGTTGGGAGCATAGCCGCCTTCATCGCCCACGGCGGTGCTCAGCCCCTTCTTGCGCAGCACTCCGGCTAGTGCATGGAATACCTCGGCCCCGCAGCGCAGCGCCTCACGGAAGCTGGGCAACCCGCGGGGAATAATCATGAACTCCTGGAAATCGATGGGCGCATCGGAGTGAGCCCCGGCATTAAGTACATTCATCATCGGCACCGGCAAAATATGGGCATTCGGCCCGCCCAGATAGCGGTAGAGAGGTTGCCCGGTAGCCCAGGCGGCTGCACGCGCCGTGGCCAGCGAGACAGCCAGCACCGCATTGGCCCCCACGCGGCTCTTGTTCGGCGTGCCGTCCACCTCCCGCATGCGGGCATCCACCGCTATCTGGTCAGTGGCATCCATGCCTGCCAGGGCGGCGGCCAGCTCTGTGTTGGCATAATTCACCGCCTTGAGTACCCCTTTTCCACGGTAGCGGTTCTTATCGCCATCGCGCAGCTCGCAGGCTTCATGCTCGCCGGTGGAAGCGCCGCTCGGCACCGAAGCGTGGCCGAAGGCTCCCCCGGCCAGCGTCACTTCTGCTTCTACGGTCGGATTCCCGCGGGAGTCCAGCACCTCCCGGGCGTGTATCTTTGTTATGCTTGTGTTCATATTTGTTAGTTCTTTCTAACTTTCTTCTGGCGGTAGTATACACCATCCCGATTCGTTATGCAAGCTTTTTCTCTATAATTTTTGTAGGTTTTTAAATTTCTGACCAATTCCAACACAGCAACAAGCATCTGCGGCGTTGTAATCAGAATGACACCAGCGCGTATACGCCTATTTTCTGTACACATATGATCTTTCCTGCTATAGTTTCAGCATGAAATGGAAATGCGCCATGGTACTGATGGGAGCGCTGGTTTCCTGTGCTCCGGAAAAATTGATACCATTCCCGGACCGCACCGCGAATGAAGTGATGCCATCCACCACGATGAAAGCAGCATACACGCGCGAGGCTGCCGGCTTGTGCTCGGGCATCCGGCTCTGCACACAGCACCATATACCGGGAATCGGGGCGCAGAAGCAGGAATGGGAACTCCCGGCAGAAGCCGCTGCAGAGGTGAAAGACATACTGCGGCGAGTCCAGGGCATCTCGGAGGAGGCCGGAATTTGCGCCACGCCCGGCAGCACCACGCGGATGATGCTGATTCATGCCAATGGCTCGCCGCTGCTCGTTCTGAACAAGTGGGAAATCGCGGCGGATGACACCATCCGCCGGCGGCAACACGCCAGCCACTGCACCCTGAGCCTGCCCCGATCCGATTATGACCGGCTGCAAATCCTCATCACCCCGCCTGAACCCTGAACCATACCTTACACCTTATGCTATACATAATTCTCACTCCTGTTCTCTGCGTCATCTATAATAAACTCATCTTTCCCCGACTGGGGAAATGGCGGTTTCACCTGACGCTGGCACTGGCACTGCTGGGGGCAGCAGCTCTGGGTATCAGCTTCATGCTGGAGGGCTTTCTCATGTTCCAGGTGGAACTCATCGGCCTGATAGCATGCTGTATGCTGGGGCTCAACATTATAGTCAACCTGGAAGAGTGGCAGCAGCTGCGCCGCCAGCAACAGATTGCCTCCCTGCCCGCCCGCAACCATAAAACAGCCACAGATACATTCTCCCTCTGCCGCGAGGATATGCTGGCGAACTTCCGCGAACTGGCAGATAAGGACGAGCTCGCCACCTGTGACCCGGAGCATGATTTCCTGGCGTGGAATGATGCTCAGGGAAGTGATATCCGCATACACCTGCTGCCGGAGAATGACTGGGTTGCCCTGCTCTACCTCACCCCTTACGAACTGCGCGACAGCGAAATAAAGGCCGTCTGTGAAAAGGCGGGCGTTCCCTGTCCCAAGGCATTGCTCAGCATGGCGCCCTCCGGTCTGGTTACCTGCCGCGGTGGAGAGCTCCGCATCACCCCCGCCTCCCAGAAAAAACGCTTCGATGAACTGCGTACCCAGGTGCTTGCCCCGCGCGAGGCGTTTGCTACCTGGCTGCGCGACTACACAGAAGAAGGCTGATTCCTCCGGTAAAAGGACTCAGAAAAACAAGCATGAAAACGACATACCAGATTAGCCGGAAATGGACAGATGGCCACACGAGCCGAACCACGGGGCATCTGGCATTTGATATCGCGGGGGCAGATGGCGCACTTATGCTCCGCTGCCGGAATGGAGTGACCGGGTGGCAACGCTTTTTCCGAACGAGCCCAGTATTTGAGGATGCGGCAGGCACTGTACTTGCTGCGATAGAACTGCCGTGGTTCGCAGGAGGAGACTTCACGCTCCGTCTGCCGGATGGCCGAGAGGAAAGAATCAGCGAGAAAACGCCCCTGCCCGCCTGCCTTGCGCCGGAGCTGGCCCTTGCCGTGAAATGCTTCCGCGATCTGTGGTTCAAGGCTGCCGCTGGTGATAACGACTGTAGCGATTGATTTACCCCTATGAAACTGTGCGATACAAATCTTTCCGTACAAGACCGCGAATGGGTGGAGCGGGAGCTGCCGCCGAGTGAAGAATTGCTACTGGTCTGCAAACCGGCCACCAGTCTGTGGAAACCGGGCTATGCCTACCGCATGCTCTTCGCCACTTTGTGGAATGGTTTTCTGTTCGGCATCCTCGGCATGCTGTTTATCAACCATATCACGCTGGAGGAAATCATCGAAAAGCCAGCCATTCTGCTCCTGTTTCTGGGGCTGCTTCCCTTTTACCTCATCGGTATCGGGTTCATCATCAGCCCCTGGTGGGAGCGGGAAAACGACCGCCGCACAGTGTATGTGCTCACCAATCGGCGGGCCATCGTGCTGCGCCCCTCCATGATACGCCGCCGCCCGACCTGCCGCAGATTCCCGTTGACACACAATCTGATTAAGGAAGTGCGAGAAAACCGCAAGGGCCGCGGTGACATTGTGATGGGTTACGATGAGCACCATGGCAGCAACGGCACCACACTCATGCCGAAGGGCTTCCTGCATGTAGACAATGTGCGCGAGCTGGAATACCGGATTCACCAATACCTCCCGGATGCCCCGCCCCCCACCGAAGCAACAGGTGATTCACCCCCGGAGCGCCCCGGACTCGGTTATGTTCCCCTGGCCGTGGTGGCGCTTCTCTATTCTGCCCACTACCTGGTGGACCAGTATATACTGCAAACGCATTCCCCGAAGCCCCGGGATGAGGAACTCATCGCGCTCCTCTTCATCGTATGTATCTCGGTCATCTCCATTCGCACCATCTACCGCTGGCGCAAGGCCTGCCGGGCCTACCGCGAAGTCTCCATTTCGCCTGAAAAGAAGTCGTAATCCTCGCGACCGCTCATAAAGAAACAGACATCGCACTTGTCCTTGTAGAAGAACTTGCGGACCATGAAATCACCTTGCCATATATTTCAGCAGCCATCCCCGGCCCCAGGCAGAAAAAAGCCACGACGGAAAAGAAGAGAGATGTTTTCATAGTCTGTAAAACTGATACTTACGCTTTATCATCGTTCGTTCAATTTTTCTTTTCAGAGCAGGTCGAAACATTGCGATATCCTGCGCAGAAAAGCCAGGTTATAGTCATAGTTACCGCGCTGATGAGGTATTGCCAGATGCTAATGAACAAGAGCGTCAGCCCCTCCTGCGCATCATAATTTCCCGCGGCTTTCCAGAGGAGGTGGCTGACCAGACCATACACCATGAACAGCAGCGAAACACAGCCCACCGCCAGGGCAACCTGGCTGCACCAGCTGCGGCGGCGAGTCATGGCATAAGCCAGCAGCACCGGAGCGGCATACACCAGTCCCCAGGGAAAGGTAAGCATGCAGACCAGCAGCAGCCAGATGCCGCAGGCACGTCTCAATTTCCGAACGCTATCAGTGGCTGACATAGGGAAGCGGATTCCAAAATCAATTTTTTCCGCTATGGGCGCCCTGCGCCCGCAGATACGCAACCACTCCGGCCGTGCGGGCATAATCGAGTACCGTTCTGCCGACATGGTCGCGGGCATTCAAGGATTGACAAAGGGTGATGCAGACGGTAACATAGAGCCCAGCAGAAGGCGCAACAGCATGAAAGCAATATTGTTCACCACACTCGCAGCAGCCCCCCTGGCACTGGCAGATATCTCCCTGGGCAAGGGAGCGCCGGTAGTCCCCCCTGCAGCCCCCAGCCAGGAAGCGCAGGGCTATATCACCATGGCCCAGGACGTGCTGGCAGTAGTCAAGGAATTATCCGGCGTACTGGGCGGAGTAACCGACCAGGCAAGCGCAGACGCCGCAGCGCCGCAGATAACCGGGCTGACCACCCGCATGATTGAGCTGCAGAAAAAAGCAGAGGGTCTGCCCCGCCCCACCGCCGAGGTAGAGCAGCAGGTGCGCGCAAGCATGAACATCCGTGACGTGCAGCAGGTAGTAGCCAGCCTCCTGGATTCATTCATCCGCATAGGCAAGAACAATGGCTACGGGTCTCAAGCACTCATGAACTCCATAAGCCCGGTGCTCAACGCCATGCCCGGCAAAGAGGAATAATCCCCCCTATGAAGCGAGTCATCATGCTGGCAACAGCCCTGCTTTGCGCCGATATACCGGCACAGGCAGCCGGGGTTTTCACGCAAAGCGAGCAGGAACGCCTCCCCTATACAAAGAAGCTTAACCAGCGCTTGCAGCTGCTGGGTAGCATGAGTAAACTGCTCTACGAGGTGAAGGACACCACAAGTGCCGATACCGCAGCCCCCCGTCTGCTCCGAAAGGCAGCTCAATTCCAGCAACTCCAGGAAGAGTTGGAAAAATGCGGGGTCCCCGCCATCAGCAAAGCTTCCCAGTTACGCTATGTTCAACAAATGGAGCACACCCTGAATACTTTCCGGCTGGTGTGTCTGCGCGTAACACAGGAGAAATGCTATGGTTCCGCCGCCCTGCGTCAGGCCATTGGAAAAATCAGCCAATCATTCTGATTTCTGCTGCTCGCGCAGTTTTGCCTGAATACCGCGCAGGAACACCGTTTCCAGAGAATTACGGGCGGGTCGGCAACCCTGCCAGGCATTCCCCGCCAGCTGGCGCAGCTGCTCCAGCAATTCCGGGCTGGGGTTGTTGAGCGTAATCTCCTGGTGGCGGTCATCGCGGGTGAGCTCATCCATGGAGCCTTCTGCAATGAGGCAGCCCTGGTAGAGCACCCCCACGCGGTCGCAGATTTCCTGCACCTGCTCCAGCAGGTGCGAGCAGAGAAACACCGTCACCCCCTGCTCCTTGATACTCAGAATAATATCCCGAATCGTGCGGGAACCGATGGGATCCACCCCGGCGGTGGGTTCATCCAGCACCAGCAGGCGGGGCCGCTGCACCAACGCCTGCGCCAGACCGATTCGCTGCAGCATGCCCTTCGAGTAGCCGCGCAGACGCCGGTCTTTCGCCTCGGTGAGCCCCACCAGCTCCAGCAGCTCGCGGGTGCGTTCCTTCAGCGCAGCGCCGCGCAGACCGCACAGGCGGCCATAGAAACGCACCGTCTCCTCACCGGTCAGGAATTTATAAAAATAGGGATTTTCCGGCAGGAAACCGATTTCACGGCGATTGGCTGATGCCGTGGCGGGCTGGCCGAACACACTGCACGAGCCGGCATCCGGCGTGAGCAGCCCCACCAGCAGCTTCATCACCGTGCTTTTGCCGCTGCCGTTGGGGCCGATGAGCCCGTACACCCCGCCCTCGGGAATGCGCAGGCTCACCCCTTTCACGGCGTACACTCCCCCCTTGCCCCAATGGCCGGGAAAGCTCTTGTGTACATCGGCTATGGAAACAGCGTCCATTATGACTTGGCCTGGGCCATGAGACGCAGCATATTCTTACCCATCTCAATACCCTTCTCAAAGATTTCCACGCGCATATTCTCGTTCGGCGAGTGGATGCGGGCATCCGGCAGGTCGAGCCCCAGGAAGAGCGCATCCCTGCCCAGCACCTTGGACACCTCGGCAATAATCGGGATGGAACCACCCTCGCGCACCAGCACCGGCTTGTTGCCAAAAGTCATCTCCTGCGCCTTCTGCGCCGCCAGGCCATAAGCCGAATTCGGGTCGCTCAGATAAGCCTCGCCCGTGTGCTGGGCGGTGAACTTCATGCGCACGCTCGGCGGGCACACCTTCCTGAAGTGCGTCTCCACCTTAGCCATCACATCCTCCGGCACCTGGCCGGGCACCAGGCGGCAGCTCATCTTGGCAATCGCATGGGTCGGGATAACGGTCTTGGAGCCCTCGCCCTCGTAGCCGCCGGAAATACCATTCAGCTCGAACGTGGGGCGGGCATACACGCACTCTGCCCCGGTGAAGCCCTTTTCCGTGCGCAGCTCCGGCACGCCGGTGAGCGCGGCCAGCTCGGCATTGCTCATGCCGGGCACGCGTTTCCAGCTCTCCTTCTCCCAGTCCTGAATCTCCATCACGCCGTCGTAGAACCCCTCAATGCTCACGTGGTTATCCGCATCGTGCGTAGTGGCAATCATCTCGCAAAGCGTCGTAATAGGATTAGCCACCGCACCGCCGAAAATACCGGAGTGCAGGTCCATAGCCGGGGCGGAGACCTCCAGCTCAAAACAGCAGAGCCCCTTCAGCCCATAGGAGAACGAGGGGATATCCACCGCCGCCATGCCCGTATCGCTCACGATAATGACATCACAGGCCAGCAACTCCTTTGCATCCGGACGCTTCATGAACGCATACAGACTCTCCGAGCCGCGCTCCTCCTCGCCCTCCAGCAGGTAAATCACATTCAGCGGCAGCGCGCCATCCTCGGCAATCACCTCCTGCGCCGCCAGAATCATGGCCATAATCTCGCCCTTATCATCGGAAGCCCCGCGGGCATACACGCGGCCATCACGAATCTCCGGCTTAAACGGGTCACTCTTCCACTCGGCAATGGGGTCCACCGGCATCACATCGTAGTGCCCATAAATCAGCACCGTGGGCGCCCCCTCCACCTTCGGGCTGTGCGCCACCACAATCGGGTGGATATCCGTCAGATATTTCTTTGCAGAAAAGCCGATGCTGCCCAGCTTCTCCACCAGGTAATCCGCGCAGCGCTCCACATCACCCGCGTGCTCCGCTTGGGCAGAAACACTCGGAATGCTCAAAAAGGCAAAAAGGTCATCAATCCGGGACATGGCATCATTATACCCTTCCCCCCTCGTAGTGCAAGCACAAAGACTGTACAACGACGAGGGATTGGCGATTGAGAGAATGGGCTTATTTTCTGCGGCGGAGGTCGCGGGAGAGGGAGTCGGAGAGCGGCGAGGTGGTGCGCAGGGTGTAGGGCTCGGGCACCACTTCGTTGTGGGTAAAGCCCCAGGCATAGGCGGCAAAGCTGCCCTGCTCTGCCTGAATCTGCAGGAAGACGCGCGTGTTGCCAATGGCGGAATCAATTAACAGCCATAAACAACTTCACCAGTTCCCCCATTCCACTGCCTGCTTTCTCGATGTTCTGACATGTAGGATACCCCTGTTGCGCGGCTCTTTCTACAGCCTCGCGAATGGCGTCTAGTGAGAAAACCTGCTTACAACGAGACAAATTTTTGGTATAGCCAGGTATCTTTTCTACTACGTAGCTATCCTCTCTTGACTTATGAGCCGACGGATAAGGCATAACATGGAGCAATAACCAATACTCAAAACGGGGATTACTGAGTGCAACCCGATTATTTTCCCTGGCTTGCTCCCATATTCTTAAATCACCAAATTGCGCAGGGACATGGTTGTTTTCATCGCGATCCAAAATTATCCATAACTGGTCATCCTGTTCTGGAGAATCCTGCAGTTGAGTCATCTTTTCTATCATCGACTCAATTGATGTATGCTTGGCATGATGCGTTTCTATATGGCATTTTTTCTCTATCCCCAAGATGGTTTTAATATGGCGAACATACTCCTTTTCCGTTTCCTTGCCTTCATGAACAATGATAAACCGGGATCTTCGAGTGCGTATTTTTGTTTTACGCTTCGGATAAACACTCATAACACATTAAAGATAAAGACTTGGCACACCTCCTATGCGACCTTGCAAGTAAATCTGGCGCATATTATCATTATTCCCTTCATATTCTATATATGATGTCAGCTCAGACGCGCCATCTTCATAACGATCCACTAACCAGACTTCATCTTGACGCAGGAGATCCTTGTCCATAAGCATCACATCATGAGTCGTGAAAATAAGCTGCTGTGACACCCCGGAACGAGCCATATCTAAGTGACGCTCAATCAGCTTGCGAGATAACTTTGTATGCAGACTTCTGTCTAATTCATCAATGACGAATACTCGTGGAGTTTTCTTCGGATTGTGCAATACAGGTAATAAATTGATAAAGCTATTAGTGCCATCACTTTCCTCACTCAAATCGAATGTTTCCACGCGTCCGGAAGCAAGTACATGTTGGGCTACACATTTCAACGATATTAGCTCCCCTTCTTTTTTCTGTAAAACAACGTCACCGATAGAACGGATTTCATTCTCTGCGATAGTTTGCTTGATAAAATTTAACACCTGTTCTTGATTCCCTTCGGCCCTGAGAGGTAATGACTTAACCGCCAAATCACTGATACCGGTACCCGCATCTCTCAAGTATGTCGAAAATTCATTGGTATGGTAGATAACGGCAGGCACAATCCCAGGTAACCATGCGGGCTTAATTATCAGGACATCATCAAACCATGCATGAATCTTACTGGCAACGGTTGCAAAATCGGCCATAATCCCCTGCAATTTGTGCAACGTAGTCAATAATACATCGCCCTGAGCGGTAGTTCCAGCAATGTCATTTGCCGTTTTAATTTCCTCCTTACTCTTTTGTCCAAAAAAGGCCTCATCAAACTCCACTAAGCCTTTTTCTCTTCTTGTATAGACAGAAAGTTCAGACGAGAGACAGTATAAAGACTCTTTCACAACTTGTTGTCCTTGAATACTGAGAGAATAGCGCCACTCCTCATCTCCGGTAGCAATCTCTATAGTAAAAACTGTCGGAGAATTGCGACTTACATCATCCAACCTGAATGGCATATAATTTTTTACCTTACCATCGCATACCAAAGCGCGCAATTCATACAATGCACGTACAAAATTGGTCTTACCTGAAGCATTCCCCCCATAAACAGCAGTCAATGGTAATAATTTAACATCTGAAAGTGACAAAAGCGTATCGCATTCCAAGCTTTCTTCTTCAGAAGCTAACATGGAAAACTCAGCAGCATCACGAAAAGATCTGAAATTCTCAAAAGTAAAGTTTATCAGCATAAATATGCACCTGTATCAGAGTTTTGTTTAGCATTCATCTCACCTTTTGTCAAGGGTATAGTATCAACGAGTACCGCATTCCTCTCCATGGGCGTTGATAATGCCCACGGCCTGGAGCCAGGAGTGGGCGGTGGTGGAGCCGAAGAAACGCATGCCGCGGCGGCGGAGGTCGCGGGAGAGGGAGTCGGAGAGCGGCGAGGTGGAGCGCAGGGTGTAGGGCTCGCGCACCACTTCGTTGTGGGTAAAGCCCCAGGCATAGGCGGCAAAGCTGCCCTGCTCTGCCTGAATCTGCAGGAAGATGCGGGTGTTGGCGATGGCGGCCTGTATCTTGCCGCGGTGGCGGATGATGCCGGGGTTCTGCAGCAGGGCGGCCACTTCGGCCTCGCCAAAGGCGGCTACGGCGTGCGGGTTGAAGCCGGCAAAGGCGGCGCGGAAAGCCTCGCGCTTGTTGAGCACGCATTCCCAGGAAAGCCCGGCCACGAACATCTCCAGCAGGAGCATTTCGTAGAGGTAGGCATCATCCCGCGAGGGGCGGCCCCACTCGTCATCGTGATACTTCACATAGAGCGGGTTGCGCAGGTTCACCCATTGGCAGCGGCAGACAGACATAATCGGATGTCGATATTTAGCATGCACCATGCCCGCATGCAAGCGAAATAACTTTCAATCATACGGAAGCACCCGCCACCCGGCGCAGTTTCAGGCGCAGAGTGGCGTGCGCAGCTTGCAAAGCGTTGCACCGGGGTAATTACTTTCTGCGGCGGCGGGCGCAGAGAGCGGCGAGCGCCAGCAGACTGAGGGTAGCGGTGGCGGGCTCGGGCACCAGAATCTGCACCGTTTGCAGATAAACCACGCCCGCCTCAGAGTCATACACCAGCACCGCTTCCGATCTGATATAGTCACTGCCAGTGAAATAGCGGTCGGCACGGGTATAATAGACACCCGTCCCCGCCTCTGCGGTGGGTTCATCACCATCGCCATAGCCGAAGGTCACGCTGCCGACATCGCTGAAGAGCACCAGCTGCCCCCCGCTGGACATAACATCAGCCGCAGCAGCATCCTCCAGAGTCGCCCGGAGTGTTATCTGGCGATTCTCCATGGTGTCGAGTATCAGGGAGCCGCCCATGAGGCTGACATGCGCCTGATTTGTCTCATAGGTGGAACCACCGGCCAGAGTAAGTCCGCCAGCGGCATCTATCGCGCCAGTAGCCCGCTGGTTGATAGCAACTTTGGCGTTGAATTGTTCCTGATACGCCACAGGGACATCGCCCACCGCATAATACTTGCCCACCTCAGCCTCCATGCCGGGAAGCGCAACAAACTCCGGAGTAACGGAAACCGTCTCCTCCAGATTCTTGAGATTGTAGGCATAGTTCGTATCGCCAAGGCTCACGGAGAGAAGCGCACCAGCAGCCACACTCACCGAGCCACCCGAGACAAGCGAAGCCCCTGTATTGGCCGCAGCATCATCGCCGGACTGCGCAAGAACCACGCCCGTGGAGCGCAGGTGCAGCGCTTCACCAGCCTCAATGGAGACGTCACTGCCAATATGAACGGATGCCTGCTGACCTGACACGTCGATACTGCCGCCAGCATAAGTACCGGTATCTACCTGAATGGTAGCCTTATCGCCCTCCACCCGGAAGTCGCCCGTGTAATCCACAATGGATTTAAAGTGAGCCTGCGTACCCGAAGCGGCGGCATCGGAAACCACCACTGCACCGCTGCCGGTAAGCACATTGGACAGTGAGCTAATTCCAACTACACCAAGCTCAGCATCGCCGGCTTCTCCGGTCTGCCTGGGCAGCCCGCTCAGCAGGAATGTACCATTATCTGCCAGGGTGGTAGAGGCAGCCGCGTAACCATTGCCCTCGATGTGCAGCACACGCTCGGTGATTTTCGAGCCTTCAACATACACATCACCCTGAATATCATCATCCACAGAAGCAAGCGTGGTTACCAGCCGTTCATCCTCGTAATCATCCTTCACGGTCACATGCAAATCGGCATGGGGCAGGAGCACAACTTCGCTCCGACCATCTGCCGTGGAGCCCAGACCAGATGCGCTCTTCACCTCCACCACACCACGCGTGATAAGCGTTCCCCCCGTGTACGAAGAATTACCGCTCAGCACCAGGGTACCATCGCCGGAATGCAGCACGCCGCCCGCGGTGTCTTCCTCGGCGTTCGTAATATCGCCATTGAGAACCACTTTTGCAGAAAGGCCCACGGCAGAAATAAGGGCGGCAGAGTAGCCATCCGTTAATGCATGCGGTTCATCCTCAGGCGTCTCATCGACCTTCCATTGCTGATCGCCGGAACCACTAAGTGTGATATTATTGCTAAGCACAGTCTCTACCTCACCATAGCCACGGGTATAGGACAGCATGAGAGAAGCCCCATCTTTCACCTCGACAGCACCAGTGTCCGTGCCCACCGTACCCCAGCCACGCAGACGGAGCGTACCCTCTGCCACCGTCGTGCCGCCTGAGTAGGTATTGGCCTGGTCAAGCACCAGTGTACCGGCTCCCACCTTATGCAGCATGGCAGCGCCAGAAAGAACGCCGGAATAGGAAGCCTCGTTGTAACCAGCATCGGAGAGCCAGGTCACAGCCGAGTCCCGCTTAGCATTCCAGACGTCCTTCGCCACCAGCAGCATCTTATTGCGGTCAATCTCCGTTCCTTTTTCATAGGCTGAGCCGTCAGCATACATGGCATCCACGGCAATGGACTTCAGATTATGGGTATCAATTTCCACATAATCTGCGCCGCCCATGGTCACATATTTGATATCGCCGGTCTCACTCTCCGGTCGGCTGTGAACGCCGACAAAATCTTTCAGCGTGCCCATGAGCGCGCCTTCCACACCTATGGTCATCACTCCGCCATCGGCCGTACCTGCGTTGTAAATATGAGTGCCATGCCCCAGATAAAGCTCAGCACCTGCGCTGTTCCATACGATTTCACCCGTGCCGACCACACCGGAGGCTACCGCAACCGTATCATCAGGGGCTGTTGACTGCTCACTGGTTCCCAACAGGTAGAGACGACCCTCCTTCAACAGGGTGCCACCGGTGTATGAACTGCTGCTGCCGGAGATATAGAGTACCCCGGAGCCGTCCTTCACAAGACTGCCGGCACCCTTACCGTCGTTGATCAAGCCGCTGAATACCGCATAACCATAGCCGGTCGAGCCCGTGAACTGGTCATAGGAAGCAGCTTCATCTGTCATGAAATCTTCATAATAGAGAGAGCCGCTTTCTGTGTGCAGCGTCAGCGTGCTGCCGTTCAGCTCCACCGTGCCGGCACCGCTCAACGAGCGCAGCGTCAGGTCGGCCGCGTCCAGTCCAGTGGCGTTCAGTTTCAGTTTTGCACCATCTGCCAGCACAACATCCGTCATAGCGGCGTTGTTCTCCAAGGCAAAACCAAATTCCCCCTGCTGCACCAGTATCGTGCCGGACGGCACAGGCGCCTCCGTCGTCCCCTCCAGCGTGCGGGTAATGAAATCGCCCGCGCCCAGCTTGGTGAAGGTATGCCCCGCCAGCTTTATGGAATCCATGTAAAGAGCCTCCTGTGCTACTACTTTCACAGAGGCACTATCGGTAAGCTCCACACGCGGAAGGAAAATTTCGTTAACGTTGGGATTTGTGTCCTCCGAGGTCTGCGTGCTTTCCCCCATGTAGAGTGCACCCTTGCCATCCACACCATTGCCGCAAATCTTCACATTGAAGTCCAGCCCCGCCTTGCCGGGAGTATCCGGATCCAGCCCCGTTATCGAGAACCCGGTGAAATCGACCGTCGTGCCGTCCGTCGCGGTAATGGTGCGGACATCACCATTACCGACCGTGCCGATATCACAGGTTGAAATCTTAAGCGTAGCGCCTTTCTGGAGCAAAGCATCTGTCTCATCCGGATTGGCAGTCCGAAGCTCAATATCACGCTCAAAGTTCGCACCGCGCCCAATCACCTCCACTACACCTTTGCCCTGGATTATGAGTGTATCAGGATTCCTTTTATCGTCAGGGTCCTCAGGCTGCATGTTAATATCAAAATACTCGAGAGCCAGCACAGCATGAGCCTTATCTTCCAGGGAAAATACGTCAAAACCGGTCACGTAGTGGGACTTTGTGGTCGCCCAACCATCAGAATCCTGGTAACCCAACTCATATGTGCCAGCCTCAGCAAAATGAAGTATACTGGCATGGGGTTCATCACCAATAAGCTCGACATGGTTCGTCGTCTCCTTACCGCCATAAATACCACTCTTAAGATCAGCCTCTTCACCTATTCCCAGCTTGAAAGCTCTGTACAGATTTACCTGGACATCTCCGTCAATCTTGGCAGGTTGATAATCAACCACAAGTTTGCCATCCTCCATCCATTCGTCTCTCCACCCCAGACCTGCGGCATCTACTCTGAACGCCGTACCGCCGATGAGATCCAGCACGATATTACCGTTCACCGTACCAGAATTCGAGCCACCCACCAGTCGGGATTTAATCCAGGCTGAACCTTCCATGCGAACATAGATATCGCCGTTGACGGTACCATGAGATGTACCGCCGAAAATTCGCATGTCCGGTCCACCAAGAGTTCCACCGGTAAGCACCATTTCCACAGCACGAGTCTGACCATCCGTAGCTATAAGGTCGTTACGATAACCAGCGGCAAAAATTTCGCCGATTGTTCCGCCGTATACATAAACATGTGCAGACCCGTACTGCGTCACAGCACTATGTTGTCTCCACTCATATGTACTAGGATCATCAATATTGTAATAACCACCGCACGAACCACCAAAAATATTGTAAATCTGACCATCCTGCACCGTCACAAAACTCTCACCATGCTGATCAACCCAGCGGGAACCACCAATAATGAAGTGTTTCGCCCAGATTTTGCTTTTCTGATAAGCAAGATCATCGTCAGGATCCAGGACAGGATTTTCTATGAAGGCGTCTGAATTCACCAGTACATGGGTTGCGCCAGTCTGTGCTGATGACGGATACCAGGAGGCTAAACCACCAACAACATTCTTGACCTTTGAGCTATCATATATCCACACCTCATGGTCTGGGGCTGCCGCACCGGGAGAATCATTCTTCCACTCAATGTTACCGCCAGCGACATAATATCCTTCTGCTCCAGAGCCCAGCGTCACCGCGATAGCGTTCCCGCCATTAACCTTGTCGGCATAGGTCTCTTCCACAATGGAGCTATATTTGTATTCCTTATCCGCGGCCAGCTCAACCTTGGCATCTGCAGAGTCTCCGGCATAAATGCGGGAGAAAGCCGGGGCCTTCTCTGTCTTGCCCCAGCGCTCATCCCACTGCGGTATACCAACTGACCCATCAGAAATCGTATTTCCATCCTCATCGGTGAGCTTATTACCGATACTCAACGTAAAGGAGCCATTCCCAGCATACTTAAAATCTGAAAAGATAGTATCCAGCAAGGCGCCACCCAGGCTTACACCGTTGATATAAACACTGTCTTTTGTAAACGTTTGATTCTCACCCAACTCTACATTAGTGATACTATTAACATCCTCCTTATCATAAGCAATTAATCGATAAGTGTATTCGCCGGCGGCGGCTCCAGCAGTAGGTGTTACCTTACCTATTTCAACGCTGGTTATGCCTTCCAGCGTGACCGTACCCTTGTTGATGAGAGTATCCTCAAATACAATATCTCCGGAAAGAGTGTAGGAACTGGGCTCAAGCACCGTAACCCCCTGGCCGATTGTCACATCCTTCAGAAGACCAGAAGAAGACAAGGTCACGTTTGACAAGGTCACGTCGTCCTTCGCCGTAAAATTATTGAGCTTAAGATCTGACAGATGAGCAGTCCCCTGAACCAGCAGATTTTCTGCACGGCCGGTTGCGCCATCCACGCCTCTGATACCGGCGGCATCCATTGTCACGCCACTGAGCGTAGCAGATGCACCCGTTCCAATAGAAGACACCGTATAATTAAATGAGTCATCATCGTTCGGTCCCATTTTCAAGCTCAAGCCATCGACAGACTTCACCTCAAGCATGGCATCAGCGTCAACGGTCACCGTCCCTGCTACAGCAAGTGCCTTGCTCAGGATGAGAGAGCCTTCCTGAATATCGACATTCCCCAGGGTGGCATTGTTGCCCAGCGCCAATGTAACATCAGCCGCGCCAAGCTTGTGGATATGGGTACCGGCAGCCAGAGAACCACCAGCCTCATCAGAAAGCGTATACACAGTACTCCCCGCCGTGAAATAAATATCACCGGGCTCCACATCACCGGACAGGCATACATTACTGGTCCCCGCATTCAGGTCACCGAAGATAGCAGCCTTATACTCACCGTCTTCATTGTAATTACCATATTCGTTTCCATTGCCGGTGGTCCAGTTATTATCCGTGTTGGTTTTTGACCAGTATCTGGTCCCCGAGCCGGAACCGCCGTCCCATACATTACCCATCATGGTGTGTATGTAAAGCACGCCGGTTTGCGAATCAATTGAAATCTGGTACTGAGAGGCATGCAGCGGGGCCACGTCATTGTGCATCACGTTGAAACTGATGTTACCGATGGACGTAACACCAGTCATGATGTTGTAGGTGGTCATCGTCTCCAGCTCCTGAGAGAAGATAAGATTCAGCACTACATTCCCGGAACCGGAGGAAGTCAGCGGTCCCTGCTTAGCAATATTCAGCACAACGTCATTGACCGAAGCATCATCCGTACCGACAATGGAGGAAATGACAAGAGACGAATTGTTCTGCAACGTAAGCGACTTGAGATTGACCGCCCCGGAGGCATCCAGGGTCAGAGTGCCATCGGTATTCAGGGCGACATCGGCTTTCGACAAGGCATTCGTATTATGCAAGGTCAGATTAGAGTTTGCCCCCACTGTCACCAGCCCAGTAAAGCCGCTGTTAGCGCCGGGAAGCACCACCATTCCCGCCCCGGAAAGATTAATCGCCCCGCTGCCGGAGATGCGCCCGCCTATTTCCAGAGAACTGCCTTCCTCAACAGATTCCAGGATTAAGGTTTTACCTTCCTCCACAGTCAACTTAGCATCAATGCTGTTGCCCGTGCTCTCATATTTCACGGAAAGGCTGTCGCCACCAAGCAGCAGGCCGCCCCCGTCAACCGCCCCCGTAATAGTAGAAGTGCCGGAGAGGGTCAACACATTGTTGGCATACAAGGTCTGGGTAGTTGTACCGATATCCAGACGAGCGCCATTCATCAGCTGGATTTCACCGGATTCAGCAGCCATGATATTGTCCGCCTCCTCACCCAGTTTCAGCTTGGCCTTATCCAGAACCAGGTCACCGTGTATCGCACCACCTGCATCTGATATCGTCAGGGCGCCGGTCTTTACTGTGAGGGTTCCCAAATCCTGCATCGAGGTCACTGAGGCAGAGCCGGAACGCACATCTATCCCCACATTCTTGTAAAGGGGATTCCCCTTCTCTTCGCTGATGAGTTCCAGCCCCTCAATGGCACAACCGGTATCGAAAATCAGCGTAGCATCATCGTGCTGCACATTCACCCGGTACCCGCGATTATAGGTGGTGCCGTGGGAATCGAACGCCAAGGTGCCAGACAAATTGATGACAGGCATCGTGGAGGATGACACGGCAACAGAATCGGACGCGGTCAGCACATGCACATAGGCATCTTCACCCACGGTGAGGCTGTCTACATGGAGATGGCTGAAAAAGACCTCATGTTCCGTTGTGTTGACCGTGAGACTTCCCGCACGCACCACGCCTGTATAGTGCTGCTCTGCGGTGCCGCCAATGGTAATCGAGCCGTTGGCTGTCAGGTTACCGGAAATAGTCACGGGCGAAGCAGCGGACTCCACCGCGAACACCATCTCCTTCGCCGTCACATTGCCGGAGATGGTGAGGCTACCGGAAGTCACGGTCAGCGTGCCGCCCACGGTCATATCTCCCTCTATGGATGTGGCATGATTTGCTAATGTGGCAGAACCGCCCACAATCGCACCACCTTTCAGCTCGACACACCCGGAGCCAGAGGAAGTCAGCGTCCCCTGAACCACGAGCTGGTCATGGAAGGTGACAGTTCCGTCTGCGGGGGTGAGTTTGGCGTTACCCAGCACAGCCACACGGGCTCCTTCGAAGCTGTAGCCGCCCGCTGACACGTCCAGATTCATTACCACCATGTCCTGCGAAACGGAAATCGAGCGATGCTTCGCATCACTTTCAGCGACAAAGAATACATTGGAAAGAGCGGTAAAGGTCTCCTGACCGGAGAGATTTATCGAGCTGCTCCAGTTGGCGGAACTGATGTTCCACATATTATCGTCAGCACCATTCCAGTAAAGATTACCATTGTGATCAGCGGAAAGCGCTATCTTACCTGTGCCCTCGAAAAGAACCAACGCGGCACTATTCACCTTCACGCCGCTGTAGACAAAGTGCACATTATCCGCATCCCAGCCCTCCAGGGTGCCGCCGTCTTCGATGGCAATGAGAGTCTTCTCACCCATGGAGACACCGCGCAGGTCAAAGGTAAGGGTTCCCAGAGTCAGAATACCATCGGCGGCCACACTCATATCACCCGTGGCCTGAGTCTTCTCAAAGGTGACAAAGCCCGTGAGTGAGCTCTCCCCGGCGAATGAGATGTTATGCAGAGAGGCATATTCCGTGGCGGTACCGGCATGGAGGGTCACACCGCTCAGTATGCCGGGAGTGGAGCCATTGGCAGAGGAGACAAGGTTATGCACTGTTACGTAGTCCTTTGTGACAGGGCGGAAAATCTCGCCGGTCACCAGCATCTGCACATTTTCCAAGCGACCACCGGTGCTGCCACCGGTGACTCGGTTAGCGCCTACGTCTATCGATTCTTGAGGGGAAAGTTCAATCACACCACCCTGCACCGGCGAGTCCGGCGTTCCAGAAGTCCCGGCGCCACCTTCATTCTGCGCGGCAGCAGCTACGGCACGCATAGCGAAAGAACGCATCATCATGGATGGTGCAGCGGCGGCAATCCCGGCATCTGTATCTTCGCCGGTTTCCTCCTTGTCTTTATCTTCCTCCTCATCCTCCTCCTTATCAGCGGCCTGAGAGGGTGCATCTGCCAGGAAATTCTCCAGTGCGCCGGCGCTGGTGTTCATGCCGGCGGTGAAATCGGCTGCCGGACGTGCGGTGCCGGCACCCGGGGCAGCGGTCCCCAGCGCGGGTTGCGTATTGGCAGAACCAAGCGTGGTGGTCACCTTGGGCGCAGCCTGGCTATAGCCCACTCTGCCACCCATGCCAGCCCCCCAGGGCGCGCGATACCCCACCAGGGAATGCCGCACTATCTTGTCGCGGTTCAGCTTGAACAACGCATCGCGATATGCTGCAAAGGGATTCAGATTATGTTGCAACGCATCAATGAACAATCCCATCAGCTCGTCATTCACGCCTACTGCGTGCCCATCCTTACCATACCCCATGGCGTGCAGCTGGTCTGCTAGTTTTTCCAGAAGCGCGCGGCCCTCATCTGTCTGCAGGAATTCATCATTCCCCACCAGACAGTGCACAACCCCGCGAAGTTCCTCTGTAGTGAGCCCCCGGACTGAGTCCCCCTCTGCCAATCTTGCCAATATAGACTCCAGCTCGGTTGCACCGCCATCAAAATCTCTCGTCTGCCTGTGGC